>JBAUOO010000195.1:0-16226 GCA_049579785.1 Steroidobacteraceae bacterium | reverse complement strand
ACTCCGATTCGCCGATCCATCAGCCGCTGCCACACCCGCGCCCAGACCGGGAGCACGTCCGCAGTTGCTCGATCAGCCAATTCGACTCCTTTGCGCCGCGTCAGCGGAACGAGAGAACCCGCAGTCTAGCGTCCAATGGAACTGCGGTCACCCCTCTCCTTGGGGCTAGAACGACACTGTCAGGTCGCCGTACACCAGTCTCCCGATCGGCGAGTACGTGCCGATGTCCGTGCTCATGAACTGGTTCGAGAAGGCGTTTGGAAAGTACGGCGGCGCCGCGTCGTTGAGGTCGTTCACGCCGATGGCCGCCACCACCTTCCTGTCGCTGCCCTCGCCCCCGAGCCGCCACGTATAAGCGCCACGCAGATCGAAGGAGCTGTAGTGCGACACCGGCACGAAGAGGGGGCCCGTTCCGCCCGAACCCGCATCGGTAACCGCGGAGATGTAAGTATTGGCGAGGGTGACGTCCAGGTTCCGATACGCCCATTCGAGGGTCGTGTAGAAGCGGTACTTCGGCAACGTGCCGGCGAACACGCCGAGGTTGCTGGCGTTGCCTGCGTATTGGATCGCCGGATCGCCCAAGCCATCGGCGAACTTGAACGAGTCGAATGCCATGGCATTCGTCGATAAGGTCCAGGTGCCCTGCTGAGTCCAGGGCAGGATGTACAGCACGCCGAGATTCCAGGACCGCTCCCTCAGTACCGCGAGATTGGTAAACCGGTCCTCGAGGTACAGGTTCTGGACGTTGGCGGGATTTGCCGCCAGATAAGCCTTGAGCGCGCCCGGCGTGGCGAAGGGATCCGCGCCGCCGAAGTTGACGAAGTTGCCCTCCCCGAGGTTGTTGAAGAAGGGCGAGGCCGATCCCAACTTGTTCACGGAATTGAAGATGTTGTTGAAGCCGATTCCGCCCGCGAAGCCGTAGAGGTTTATCGAGGAGAAATCCGCGTTCACCGCCAGGCCGCTGATGAACCTCGGCCGGAACACGAAGCCGATCGAGCGCGAGACCGCGACCGCGGGCTTCAGGCTCGGGTCGTTGCCGTCCTCGGCATTGAAGGTGTAGCCGCCGAGAGTCGTTTCGCCGAACACCCCGCCCGGTATGGTGCCCGCGGCCTGGCGGGTATCGTACGGGCCGTAGGCCTGGAACAGCGGCGGCGCAACGAAGGATTTCGTGTAGGTACCGTTGATCGCGAACTGGCTGTTGAACGGCGCCCAGCGGAATCCGAACTTCGGGTCCGTGGCGCTGCCGGCGTCGCTGTAGTGCTCGAAGCGGCCGGCCGCGGTGAGCTCGAGCTGGTTCAGGGCCGGAAGGTCCATGCGGCTCGAGAAGATCGGCACGCGTGTCTCGGCATACACCGCGCTGTCGTCACGTCCGTGGCTGAACGGATCGGAGTAAACGCCGTTGGCCCAGTTCTGATCGTTGCCGGTGGTGGCACCCGTCACCGGATCGGTGTTGCGTCCATTCGGATCGGAATGACCGGACACCTGCTCGCGCCGCCAGCTCAGGCCGACCGCGAGGCTCAGCGCGCCGGCGGGCAGGCTGAAGAGGTTGCCCACGGCGTGTCCATCCCACGAGTAGAGCTGGCTGTCGCCATGCAGCACTTCGGTGCCGAAGAGATCGGCGAGCGTGGCCGCGGGATTGCCGGTCAGGGCAAACGGATCGAGCGCCGGCACCAGCGCCAGCGGATTGTTCTCGGAAAGGCCACCGTAAACTTCGCTGTAGGCGCCGCCCGGTGTCGCGACGCCGCTCGAGTTGTATCCACCGTCGACGGCGCGCGCGAGGTTGGGCTTGTAGATCAGATTGGTATCGAGCTCGGTCAGCTTGCTATCGCTGTAATCGACCGAGGTCTGCCAGGTCCACGATCGTGCGAGGTCACCCTTGAGGCCGGCGGAGATGCGATAGGCGTCCGTCGTGTCATACACCCCCTTGGGACGGTCGATGTCCCCGAAGGTCACGGTCGTCGCGGTCGTCAGCGGGTCATAGGGCGAGCCGGCCGGCACGCTCGCGACGACGTCGGAGAATGGCTGGCCCGCGGTCTGCCATGCCGTCGATTGGACGTTGTTCTGCGAGACGAGGACGTCGCCGAAGGCCTGCACGCTGCCGCCGAACAGCGGCTGCGAAGTGATGTTGGCGACGAAGTTCTTGTGCTCTTGCTGCTGCAGCAGCATGGCGTACTGCGAGTAGTTGAACCCTTTGGAGATCTGCGCGGCGGTAGCGGCGTCGTAGACACCCGGCAGCTGCGAGTAGCTGCTCGCCGTGGCGGCGGTGCCGGTCGGCACGGGCGGGGCAGTCAGCCCCGGCGCGAGCTGGTAGCTCCCCCCGGCAACGACACCGGGCAGAGCGGTGCCCGGCGTCACCCCGTACGCGAGGCCGGCGGCGGGCCGGGTGTCTTCCCACAAAGGAGTGGTCTTGGCGTAACTCACCGTCGCCGTGATGTTGAACGGGCCGACATCTCCACCCGCCGTGACGAACGCCGAGCGATCACGATAGCCGCCGTCGGCTGCGCCGTAATGGGTGCCGGCGGTCACGCCGTGGTAGTCGTGCTTCAGGATGAAGTTCACCACGCCGCCGATGGCGTCGGAGCCATAGAGCGAGGAAGCGCCGTCGGTGAGGACATCCACCCGTTCGAGCGCCGCGGCGGGGATCTGGCTGACGTCGACGAAATTCTTGCTGCCGGTCAGGCCCGCAACCGCATCGAGGGCCACGCGCTCGCCGTTCACGAGCACGAGCGTCGGCAGGTTGCGCAGCTCGATCTGCGAGCCCCCCGCCGTGAACTGATTGTGGTTCTGTGCGTTACTGCTGCCGGCGTTGCTGCGGCCGGCGAAGGCGGGAACGGTCTTCTCCAACGTGGCGAGCATATCGCTCGATACGCCGGTTGCCGTGAGGGCGGATGCATCGAGCGAGGTGACCGGGACGGCTACCGCATCGGGACTGGTGGGTATCAGCGTACCGGTGACGACCACCTCCTTGAGCGCTGAGGCGTCCGGACTAGTGGGGCCGGCGCTCTGGGCATTCGCCGGTGCGACACACATGAGCCCGAGTCCGGAAAGCAGAACCGCTTCGGTGCCGGTGACCCGGCGCGAGTGACCCTTCATGCTCCCCCCTCCCGGCGAATCGGTGTTCGCCAATTGGCAGGGCACGCTACGCCGGCAAACTGAACGCACACTGAAGCCATCCTGACGTTTTTTTCAGTCTTTTTTCTCCGCAGGCCGCTCCGCCGCCGCGAGCAGCCGCTCGACATATCGGGCGATGGGATCGATCTCCACGTTGACGCGTCCGCCCACGCGCAGCGCGCCGAGAGTCGTCAGCGCTTGCGTATGGGGAATGAGGTTGATGCCGAACCTGACGCCCTGAACCTCGTTGACCGTGAGACTGACGCCGTCGATCGCGACCGAGCCCTTGCGGGCGATGTAACGGGAAAGGGCGGGCGGTGCCGAAATCTCGATTCTCATCGAGCGCGCATCGCCGCTGATCGCGGCAATCTCCCCGATGCCATCGACATGACCGGAGACCAGGTGGCCGCCGAGCGGATCGCCTGCTCGGAGCGAGGGCTCCAGGTTCACGGGCGAGCCGACGGTCAGCTCGCCGAGGGTCGTGAGTGACAGAGTCTCGCGCGAGAGGTCGGCGGCGAATGAGCGGTCACGAACCTCGACGGCCGTGAGGCAACAGCCCTGCACACAGATGCTGTCGCCGATCCGAATCCCCGCCGGGTCGAGTCGGTCGAAGGCGATGAGGAGCCGCAGGTCGCCGCCGCGTGGCTCGCGGCCGCTCACTCTGCCGACATCCTGAACGATACCTGTGAACAAGCGCCACCCTCCCCGGTACAGGAAACTAACTTGCCGTGCGCCGCAGCCGAAGCCGCAGATCCTCCCCGATCGGCCGCGTCTCGATGATCGCGAGCCGCGGCGCATCCTCTAGCTGCCGCACTTCCGCGATCTCGGCGAGCGGACGCCCCTGCGGGCCAAGGAGCCTGGGCGCCACGTAAAGGAGCAGCTCATCGGCGAGCGACTGCTGAAGCAGCGCGCCCGCCAGTCGAGGCCCCGCCTCGACCCACAGCTCATTCACCTCGCGCCGGCCGAGCCGGTCCAGCACCTCGGGCAGACTCAACCCCACCGCGCGCGTGCCGGTGCCCGCGCCCGCGCTGGTGTCCACGCCCGCAGGCACTTCCTCGATCTCTGCTCCTTTTGCAACGAGCTGAGAGCGCCGAGCCGCAAGTCCGGCGTCACTCGCGCCCGGGGCCGCCGCCGTCATGATCAAGACACTTCCACGCTCCATGAGCAGGCGCGCCTGCGGCGGCGTCTGCAGCTGCGCATCGAGCACGACCCGCAGCGGCTGCGGCCTCGGGCGCCCGTTCGTCGGCTCCGGCAGCCGCACGGTCAGTCGCGGATCATCCGCGAGCACGGTGCCGATGCCCGTCAGGATCGCCGAGCTGCGCGCGCGCCAGTGCTGCACGTCCTCGCGGGCCGCGGGCCCGGTGATCCACCGACTCGCGCCACTGGCCAGGGCCGTTCGGCCATCGAGGCTCATGGCGAGCTTCACCCGTACCCACGGTCGGCCGAAGCGCATGCGCTTGAGGAACCCCGGATTCAGCTCCGTGGCCTCCGCAGCCAGCAGGCCCGAGTCCACGGCGATCCCCGCTCGCCGCAGCCCCTCCGCCCCCCGGCCGCTGACGCGCGGGTTGGGGTCCTGCAGCGCAAAAACGACGCGCGCGACCCGCGCACCGATCAGTGCCTCGACGCACGGCGGTGTGCGGCCGTGATGACTGCACGGCTCGAGGGTCACGTACGCCGTCGCGCCGACGGCCAATCCTCCAGCGGCGCGCAGGGCATTGACCTCCGCGTGAGGCTCGCCGGCCCGCTCGTGCCAGCCCTCCCCTACTATCCGCTCATCCTGCGCAATCACGCAGCCGACCCGCGGGTTCGGCTGCGTCGTCGCGAGACCGCGCTCGGCGAGGGCCAGCGCACGGGCCATCGCCGCCCGATCAAACTCGGTGAAAACGAGCGGAAGTGTCATTTTTGCTGACCGCCGCCGTCATCCTTCTCCGCGGGTGAATCCGCCGGCAGGAGTGAAAGCTGATCGCGGTCCACCGCCGGCGCTCGCTTCCGCGGGCGTGGCTCGCGCGGCGGCTGATCGCCGGGAGGTTGATTGCGCAGTCGGCGGATCTCCTCGTGAAATGCTTCCACGTCCTCGAAATGTCGGTACACGGAAGCGAAGCGCACGAAAGCCACCTCATCGAGCCGGCGCAGCTCCTCCATGACGAGCTCGCCGACCACCCGCGATGGCACCTCCCGGTCCCCGAGCGCACGCACCCCGTGGGCGATGCGGCTCAACGCCTCATCGATCTGCGCGCGCGGCACCGGCCGCTTCTCGAGCGCCTTTTCCATGCCGGAGCGGAGCTTGCCTTCATCGAAGGGCTCGCGGCTGCGATCGCCCTTCACCACCATCGGCATCACGAGCTCGGCGGTCTCGAAGGTGGTGAACCGCTCGCCGCAGGCGAGACACTCGCGCCGGCGGCGGATCTGGCGCCCCTCGCCCGCAAGTCGTGAGTCGGTGACCTTGGTCTCGATGTGGCCGCAGAACGGGCAGTACACGGTTTTCCTCGGTCAGGCGGGCGCCCTGTCCGGACCCGGAGCCCTACTCGCCGTAGACCGGGAAGCGCCGGCAGAGCTCGAGCACCTGACCACGCACCCGCTCCACGACCGCTTGCGCACCTTCGGAATCCAACACATCGGCGATCAGGTCCGCCACCTGCTCGACCTCCCGCTCCCTGAAGCCGCGCGTGGTCGAGGCCGGAGTGCCGATCCTCAGGCCGCTCGAGATCATGGGCGGACGCGGATCGTTGGGTACGGCGTTCTTGTTCACCGTGATGTTGGATTTGCCGAGGGCGGCATCGGCCTCCTTGCCGGTGACCGCGCGGCCGATGAGGCTCACGAGGAAGAGGTGATTGTCGGTGCCGCCGGAGACGATCTGATATTCGCGGCTGACGAGCCTCGCGGCCATGGCGCGGGCATTCGCCAACACCTGGCGCTGATAGGTCGCGAATTCCGGCTGCAGCGCCTCGAGCAGCGCCACGGCCTTCGCGGCGATGACGTGCATCAGCGGTCCTCCCTGGGTCCCCGGGAAGACGAGCGAGTTGAGTTTCTTCGCGATCTCCTCGTTCTCGCGCGCGAGGATGAGGCCGCCGCGCGGCCCACGGAGCGTCTTGTGCGTGGTGGTCGTGACCACATCGGCGTGCGGCACGGGATTCGGATAGATACCCGCGGCGACCAGCCCCGCGACATGCGCCATGTCGACCACGAAGTAGGCATCGACGCTCTTGGCGATCTGCGCGAATCGCGCCCAGTCGATCACGCGCGAGTAGGCGGAGAAGCCGGCGATGATCATCTTCGGGCGATGCTCCTCGGCGAGGCGCTGCACCTGCTCGTAATCGATCTCGCCCGTGTCGGGACGGATGCCGTACTGCGCGGCGCGGAAGAATTTTCCCGAGAAGTTGACACGCGCTCCGTGCGTGAGATGTCCGCCGTGATCGAGGCTCATCCCGAGGATCGGATCGCCCGGCTGCACCAGGGCGAAGTAGGCGGCGGCGTTCGCCTGCGAGCCTGAATGCGGCTGCACGTTGGCGAAGGCGGCGCCGAAGAGCTTCTTCGCCCGATCGATGGCGAGCTGTTCCGCGATGTCGACGTACTCACAGCCCCCGTAGTAGCGCTTGCCGGGATAGCCTTCGGCGTACTTGTTCGTCAGCACCGATCCCTGCGCTTCGAGCACCCGGGGACTGGCGTAGTTCTCCGAGGCAATGAGCTCGATGTGATCCTCCTGGCGGCGGCGCTCCCCCTCGAGCGCGCGGCTGAGCTCGGGGTCGAAGCTGCGGATATCCAGGCTCTTGGGGAACATTCGCGGGCCCTTCAGTGAAGCGAGTCGCAAGCGACGCGGGATTCTACCGGAAGGCCTCCGGCTTGACTGGCTCGCACGCGACTAGCACGCGTTGTCCGGCGCCGTAAGCCGACCGGTCCTGCGCCGGGAGCGCCTTGCCGCCGGTCAAATAAGGCTTTCCACGACCGCGTTCCAGGCGCTGGCGAGATTCGCGCGATCGTATCCCCCGCCCCCGAGCGCCAGCACGCGGCCATGGCCGAGCCGCTCGGCGAGGGTTGCAAGCTCCCTTGCCGCGCGCGCGTGGGCGCCGGGCGTGAGGCGAAGATGCGTCAGCGGGTCACCCTCGATGCTGTCGGCGCCGCATTGGAGGATGAGAAATTGCGGCTCGAAGCGCTCGAGATGAGCCATCACCTGCGGCCAGAGATCGGCGAACAGGGTGTCATCGGCACCCGGCGGCAGCGGCAGATTGAGCTTGGTGCCCTCCGCCTCTCCCCGGCCCCTCTCCTCCGACGCGCCGGTCCCGGGATAGAGGTAGCGGCCGTCCTCGTGCAGATCGGCAAAGATGACGGCGGCGTCGCTCTCGAACGCGTAGAACACGCCGTCACCGTGATGCGCATCGATGTCCACGTAGGCGACCCGATGGAGGCCGAAGCGGCTGCGCAGCAGCTCGATCGCCACTCCACAGTCGTTGAATACACAAAAGCCGGCGGCGTGGTCACGGGCCGCGTGATGAAGACCGGCGATCGGCACGAAAGCGCGCCGGAACTCGCCCGACATGATGCCTTCGGCCCCCGTCAGGGTCGCACCGACCACGGCGGCTGCGACCTCGTAGACGCCGCGGAAGGCAGGCGTGTCACCCGCATCGAGATAGCCCTGTCCGCTCGCTGAGCGCTCGCGAACGAACTCGAGGTAGGCCGGCGTGTGAAACGCCCGCAGCTCCTCCTCGGAGGCGACGCGCGGCTCGAGCACGCGCACCTTGCGACCGAGCGAGCGCGCTCCAAACTCGCGCAGGAAGGCCGCTTGACGGTCGGGTCCAAAGGGATGGCCGTCGCCGAAGCCGTAGCGCGCGAGACGCTCACCGGCGATCACCACGACGTTGTCGCTCATGCGGGAGGAAGGCTAACACACCCCGGGACAGAACCCACCTGCCCAAGAGGCGCCAAACCGATGATAATGCTCGGTCCGCCTCATCGAAGCTCGACAGGAAATGGCTCAGTACATCTTCACCATGCAGGGGGTGGGCAAGGTCGTCCCCCCGAAGCGCGTCATTCTCCGCGACATCAGCCTCTCGTTCTTCCCCGGCGCCAAGATCGGCGTGCTGGGCCTGAACGGGGCAGGCAAATCCACCCTGCTCAGGATCATGGCCGGCACGGACCGGGAGATCGATGGCGAAGCGCGCCCGCAGAGCGGCATCCGCATCGGGTATCTGCCACAGGAGCCGCAGCTCGACCCGGCGAGCGACGTGCGCGGCATCGTGCAGGAAGGAGTCGGCGAGACCTTGCGGCTGATCGAGGAATTCAACCGGATCAGCGACCGTTTCGCCGAGCCGCTTGCGGACGAACAGATGAACACGCTCCTCGAGAGACAGGCGAAGCTCCAGGACGCCATCGAATCGCAAGGCGGCTGGGAGCTCGAACGCAAGCTCGAGATCGCCGCGGACGCGCTGCGGCTGCCGAGCTGGGAGGCGAAGATCGCCACGCTCTCGGGCGGCGAGAAGCGCCGCGTGGCGCTCTGCCGGCTGCTTCTCTCCGCGCCCGACATGCTGCTGCTCGATGAGCCGACCAATCACCTCGACGCGGAGTCGATCGCCTGGCTCGAGCGCTATCTCGAGGACTATCCGAGCACGGTGGTCGCCGTGACGCACGACCGTTACTTCCTCGACAACGTCGCGCAGTGGATTCTCGAGCTCGATCGCGGCCACGGGATCCCGTGGCACGGCAACTATTCATCGTGGCTCGAGCAGAAGGAGGAGCGAATGAAGCTCGAGGAGCGCGAGCGCGAGGCGCTGCGCAAGACCCTGGAGCACGAGCTCGAGTGGGTGCGCCAGAACCCGAAGGCCCGCCAGGCGAAGAGCAAGGCGCGTCTGCAACGCTACGAGGAGCTCGCCTCGCGCGAGTTCCAGGAGCGCAACGAGACCAACGAGATCTACATCCCTCCCGGGGAGCGCCTGGGCGAGCTCGTGATCGAGGTCAAGGGTCTGCGCAAGGGCTACGGCGACAGGCTGCTCATCGACAATCTCTCCTTCAACCTGCCGCGCGGGGGCATCGTCGGCATCATCGGGCCGAACGGCGCGGGCAAGACGACACTGTTTCGCATGTTGACCGGGGCCGAGAAGCCCGATGCCGGCGAAATCCGCATGGGGCCCACTGTGAGGCCCGCGTACGTCGATCAGTCCCGCCATGCGCTCGATGACCGCAAAACGGTCTGGGAGGAGATCTCCGGCGGCCTCGACATCCTCAAGGTCGGCAACTACGAGACCCCCTCGCGCGGCTACGTCGGGCGCTTCAACTTCAAGGGCTCGCAGCAGCAGCAGACGATCGGTGAGCTCTCGGGCGGCGAGCGCAATCGAGTGCATCTCGCCAAGGTATTGAAATCAGGCGGCAACGTGCTGCTGCTCGATGAGCCGACCAACGACCTCGACATCGAGACGCTGCGCGCGCTCGAGGAGGCGCTGCTGGGCTTCCCGGGGTGCGCCGTCGTGATCTCTCACGACCGCTGGTTCCTCGATCGGATCGCGACCCACATCCTCGCCTTCGAGGGCGACTCGCAGGTCGTTTGGTTCGAGGGCAACTACCAGGAGTACGTCGAGGACTTCAAGCGCCGCAAGGGCGAGGAAGCCGCGCAACCGCACCGTATCCGTTACAAGCCGCTCACCCGCTGAATGCGACGCCCGCCTGCGTCAGCCGATGAGAGCAAGAGCGGGGGGCTCCTCCGCTGGATCGGGCCGCTCGCGGCGCTGCTGGTGTTCGGCCTGGTCGCCTACGTGCTCCATCGCGAGATCGCGCGATTACATTTCAACAGGGTGTTCGCGCACCTGCAGGCGATACCGCGCATGCACGTGCTCGCGGCGCTCGGCTTCACCGCCATCAGCTACTGGGTACTGAGCGGCTATGACGTGCTGGCGCTGCGCTATCTGCGCAAGCGCCTGCGTTACGGGCGGATTCTCTTCACCTCCTTCATTGCCAGCGCCTTCGGTCACACGCTCGGTTTCTCGGCTTTCACCGGCGGCGCGATCCGCTTCCGGCTCTACGCGAGTGCGGGGGTCACGGCGGTCGAGGTCGCGACCATCGCGGCGTTCGCGAGCTTCTCGATCGCCATCGGTCTTGCCACGCTCGCGGGCATCTCCTTCTTTCTCGCGCCCGCGCAGAGCGCGGCGGTCCTGCCGCTCGGACACGACCTGACATTCCTCGTCGGATCGCTGCTGCTCGCCGCGGTGGCCGCCTACGCGCTGTGGGCTTCGCTCTCGCGCGGAGTGCTGGAGATCCGCGGTTGGGCGCTGCGCGCGCCAGGTCCGACGATCGCCTTGCCCCAGGTGGCCCTCGGGGTACTCGACTTGAGCCTCGCGGGCTCCGTCCTCTTTTGGCTGCTGCCTGCGGGCTCGCACATCGGATTTGTTCCCTTCATCGGCGCCTACGCCATTGCCGTCATCGCCGGGATCGTGAGCCATGTGCCCGGGGGCATCGGCGTTTTCGAGACCGTGATGCTGCTCATCCTGGGTGGCATTCCTCCCGAGGCGCTGCTCGGCTCGCTCCTCGCCTACAGGGCGATCTATTATTTCGTGCCGCTGCTCTTCGGCGCCGTGTTGTTCGGCTACAAGGAGCTCAGCGCGACGCGCGCCCATTTCGCGCGGGCCCGGGAGCGGGCCGCGATGTACGTCGCGCCGGTCGCGCCACAGATCGCGGGGGCGCTCACCTTCTTCGCCGGGACGGTGCTGCTCGTCTCGGCAGCGACGCCCGGCATCGACTCGCGGCTTGCGCTCCTGTACCGCTTCATGCCGCTTGCGGTGCTGGAGGCCTCCAGCCTGCTCGCGAGCATCATCGGCCTGGGGCTCGTGGTGCTGGCTCGCGCGCTCTTCCGCCGCGTCAAAGCGGCCTACTACCTATCAGCCTGGCTGCTCGTCTGCGGCATCGTGGCTTCGCTCCTCAAGGGGCTGATCTACGAAGCGGCGATCGTGCTCACGCTCGTGCTCGCCGTGCTGATGCTCGGGCGGCGCGCATTCTACCGGCCGACGGCGATCCTGGACGAGCGCTTCACTCCCGTGTGGGTGGCGAGCGTTGCCGGGGCCATCATTCTCTCGATCTGGATCGGATTTCTCGTCTACCGCAACGTGCCGTATTCCGAACGGCTGTGGTGGACTTTCGCGCTGCACGCCAACGCGGGCCGAATGCTGCGCGCCTCGCTCGCGGTGGTCGTACTCGCGAGCGCCTACCTCATGTTGAATCTGCTGCGACCGGCGCGGCCGGAGCCAGCCGTCGCCGGCACGGAGGACCTCGTGCGCGCGCGCGCCATCATCAATCGCACCGACCAGAGTCTCGCGAACGCGGCGTTGACCGGTGACAAGCGACTGCTCTTCAACGAGCGCGCGGATACCTTTCTCATGTATCAGGTCGCGCGACACAGTTGGATCGCACTCGGCGACCCGGTCGGCCCGCGCACCGGCGCTGAAGAGCTGGTATGGCGCTTCCGTGAGCTATCGGACCGGCACGGCGGTCAGACGGTGTTCTATCAGACGGGCGCCGAGCGACTCTCCCTCTACGCCGATCTCGGGCTCGCGCCGCTCGAGATCGGCGAGGAGGCGCGGGTGCCGCTCACGGGCTTCACCCTCGAGGAGCCCGCACGCTCCGGCCTCAGGCAATCACACCGCCGCGCACAGCGCGACGGCCTCACCTTGGAAGTCGTGCCTCCCGCCGACGCCGATGCGCTGATGCCACATCTGCAAGCGATCTCCAACGACTGGCTCGCCGGCAAGGCGACCGGCGAGAAGCGCTTCTCGGTCGGTTATTTCTCGCCGCAATACCTGCGCCAATTTCCCCTCGTCATCGTGCGCGAGCACGCTGAGCCGGTGGCTTTCGCCAACCTCTGGAGCACCGATACCCGCGCTGAGTTCGCGGTTGATCTCATGCGATTCGGGTCGCAAGCGCCGCGGGGAGCGATGGATTTCCTCTTCGTCGAGCTCATGAGCTGGGGCCGGGACCAGGGCTATCGCTGGCTCAACCTCGGCATGGCGCCGCTTTCGGGCCTCGATCGCCATCCCCTCGCCCCCGCCTGGCAGCGCGTCGGCAATTTCATCTTCCGTCACGGAGAGCACTTCTATAACTTCGAGGACCTGCGCCGTTACAAGACCAAGTTTGATCCGCACTGGGAGCCGAAATACCTCATCGCCCGCGCCGGCATTGCCTTGCCGCGCGTGCTGATGGACGTCTCGGTGCTCATCGCCGGAGGCGTCAGGGAGCTCTTCGAGCCGATGTAACATAACGTGTCGGGCCGACCCGTGAAAAGCCGGACCGACTGTCGCCGATGAGCTACAATTCCCGGCACCCCTTCCTGAGGTACTCGCACTCGCGGGGCGGATCTCAGAGGACGCGGGCGAACCACAACAACGATCATGTCCATTCACATCGATTCGGACAGCCGCCTGATCAACAGCCAGGAGAAAGCCCTGGCGCTGACGTGCCCGCATTGCCAGGTCCTCGCCCATATCACCGTCAGCGCGGTGCCGCGCTTCGAGGAGCTGCAAACCTATCGCCCGTCGCAGGTCGGCATCGTCTACCGCTGCGATTCCTGCCATGCGCCGATCTTCCTGCGCTTCTCGGTGCGCATGTACCTCGCGAACCGGATCGAGCTCTCCCCGCAGTTCGCCGAGGTCGAGCGCGCGCGGGAAAAATTCTCCTTCACCTATCTGCCCGAGGAAGTGGAGCTGCTGTTCAAGGAGGCCCTGACCTGCTTCTCGAGCGGTGCCTACAACGCCTTCGCTTCGATGTGCCGCCGGACCGCTCAAGCGGTGTTCGCGGACCTCGGCGAGACCGGCAGGCTCCGTCTCTTCGACGAGCTCAACGAGGTGCGCGAGCTCGCCGCCCTCTCCGCCGAGACCTTCGGCAGGCTGAAAAGCATGCTCTTCGGCACCGCTTCCGACCCGCGCCCCAACATTCCGCTCCTCGACGGCTATGAGGCGGGAGTTGCCCTCGAGGTGATGAAGGACCTCCTTTACGAAGCCTACGTGCGCAAGGGCAAGCTGCAGCAGGCCATGTTGGTCCGTCGCTTCTTCCTGGATGAGACCCAGACCAACATCACGCCGTTGAGCAACGCCGGTTGAGCGGCGCGCCCGTCTTCGCTGCGCTCAGCGAAGCATGAAAGTCGTGTAGTTCAGCTTCTCCATGGCCCCGTCGATGACGGCGAGGACGAGTACCGCGGGCAACAGCATGGCCAGGACGAAGCCGTATCCGTAATAAAACGGCCCGAGCAACAGACTCAGGTAGCTGAAGCAGAGATTGCCGAGCAGCATGGTGGCGCTGATCGCGGCAGCGGTGCGCAGTCGATCCAGATAGAACAGAATGTTGAGCCCGGCCATCACCAGCAGCTGCAGGCCGACGCCCACCGAATCGATGGCGAGCAGCGGAAAATACAGTGTCGGGATGCGGAACACCGCGAGCAGCGACGGCCCGAGCGCGATGAGGCCGAGCAGCGTAAAGCCCTGGACCTTGATGATGTCGTAAATGCCCTCGCGGGCGGTGACGACCATTTGCGTGCGATAGGCGCGGATGGCGGAGAGCGCGCCGCCGTCGCGCACGGCGCCGTAGTAGTGCTCATAGGCGTGCACGAAGTCGACTTCCATGCGCAGCAGGAACACGGCCATTCCCGGGATCAACGTGAAGTAGGAGAGGAAAATCGGCTTGTCATAGATCATCGACGCGTGCAGATCGCCGATCACGCGCTGCCCCGGGCCGGCCGAGAGCCAGAACAGGAGCTTGTCGGCCCAGACGCCGGCGTTGAACAACAGGCCGGTCGGCAGCAGCCACAGATGCAGCCTTCCTGGGCGCAGGAAGTCGAATTCGATCAGGCGCTCGGGCGGATACTCCCGCCATATCAGGGCGAGTGCGCCCATGAGGATCACGGCCTGGCCAAGGAAGAAGCCGAACAGCAGGCCCTCGGTGCCGAAGCCCGCGCGCCCCAGGACGAACCCGAGCGCGTCCGAGCCGCCGTAGCCCACGAAGTACAGGAGCAGCAGTCCGCGGTATTGCTTGAGCCCCGAGAGCAGCACCGTGAGCACCCACACCATGTTAAGTAGGTTCAGGCTCACGATCATCAGCAGTCGGTAGGCAGGGCTCGTGTCGGGCAGCAGCCACAGCGAAAGCGGGATCGAGGCGAGCAGCAGCGGCGACCCCGTGATCAGGAGGATGCCGAACAGATTCGGCAGCACGCGTCCGCTTTCACGCTCGAAGAGGCGATCGGCCACATAGCGGGTGTAGGCGAGCTGCGTGCCGCCGGAGTAGATGAGACTGAGCGCGATCAACCAGGTGACGCTTGTCTGAAAGTCGCTCACCTGACTCGAGGGCGCCATGGCGCCGAGACTCACAACTCCGAGGATCAGAATCGCGAGGATCGACAGCACCCAGGGTCCGGAGCCGATGATGCCGGCGTAAAGATACGCGCGCAGCAGACCGAAGTAGGTCTTGCTGCGGCTCAATCGGCGCAGTTCGAAGCCGATGCCGGCCATCAGCGCGCGCCCTCGCCGCCGATCCGCTCGGCGAACAGGCGATCGAACGCCTCGATCATCCGCCTCTGGTCGTAATAGCGTTCCACCCGTTCGATCGCGGCCCGGGCGGCGCGCGCGTACACCATCGGGTAGGCGAGCAGCGCGCCGCAGCGGTCCGCCAGCGCATCGTAGTCGGCCAAGCCGACTACCGCGCCGGCCGCCCCGAGAGCGCGGTCTTCGTCACCGCGGCCATACACGAGCTCCCTGCAGGCCCCGACATTGGTGGTGACGCAGGGCAGACCCGCGGCGAATCCTTCCAGCACCGACAAGGGCAGCCCCTCGCTGATGGAGCTGAGCACCAACACGCCGACGCCCGGCAGGACCTCCTCGATGCGCCGGAAGCCGAAGAAGCGCAGCGCCTCGCCAAGACCCAGGGCCTGCGCGAGCTCACGGCATTCGCGGCTGTATTCGGGATCCTCATCCTCGGGGCCGACGATCCAGGCCTCGACATCGGCCAGACGCTGCCGCAGCGTGTGGGCGGCGCGGATGAAGGTCTTGATGTCCTTGATCGGCACCACGCGGCCGAGCAGGCACATGACCGGCGGCGGCGGCGCATCGGCGGCGCGGCGCAGGCGGGCGAGCCGCTCGACATCGACGCCGTTGGGAATGATGCGGGTGCGCTCGGGATCGGCCCCATCGCGGATCTGCTGCCGGCGCGCCGTCTCGAACAGGCTGACGATGGGGTCGGCATGGCGGTAGACCAACCGGCCGAGGATCTCGAAGAAATGAATCCAGAGCTCGCGCAGATGGCTGATTTCGGTCGCGTCGTGTTCGAGGGAGTTACGCCCATCGTTGATCCAGGCGGCGTTCATCAGATCGATGCGCCGCTCCTTGGTGTAGATTCCGTGCTCCATGAGCACGAGCGGCCGCTGCTGCGCCTGCGCGCCGAGCACGCCGAGCAGACCGGCGAATCCGGTCGAGGGGCTGAGGAACAGCCGCGCGCGCGGCAGCTGGCGGCTGGCCCGGGTCAGCGTCCAAATCGGGCGATGAAGGTTGCGCACCGTCCAGAAATAATCGACGAAGGAGGGCTCGGTGGCATTGGCCTCGTAGGCCTCGGTGATGTAGTGCCAGGCAGGCTCGCCGTGCAGGAACGCCTCTTCGCTGAGTGGGTCTCCGGCTTCCAGATGGGCGCTGAAGTCGAGCACCTCGGCCTTTCCCGCACGCAGCGACTCGTGCAGGCGGCGATACAGATCGGTGGTCTCGGCCGGGAGCTTCGGCACCTTGACCGGCGGCCGCTCGGCTTCGTCGAACAGGTACAGCGTCTGCAGGGCCACGACATTCTCGGGCAGCGTGTACTGCGCAGCGCCGTAGTCCTCCGCCCGCGAGCCGAGGAATACGGCGGCGAACCGCCATTGCGGCAGGCGGCTGACGAGCTGATGCACCCAGCTCGACACGCCGCCCTTGATGTAGGGGTAGGTGCCCTCGAGCAGCAAGGCGACGTCACACTCGGTCGTTTCCGGTTCAGGCATCGAGCGCGCGCCCCCATAGCGCGGCCACCGGGCCGATGAGTGGAAGGTGGCGGTACAGCCGGTGCCGCTCGAGAAGGCGCCGCAGGCGCGAGTAGTCCCGCTCGCGCCACGCGCTCTCGAGCAGCCAGGGTAACAC
>JBAUOO010000194.1:0-15591 GCA_049579785.1 Steroidobacteraceae bacterium | reverse complement strand
ATATCGAGCGCGGAACGGCCGCCGATCGTGCAGTAGCCGCTGTCGATGTCACCCGGGATCGAGCCTTCGACGAGGGCGATGTACTTGCCCTTGTTCTTGTTCACCGTATCCTCGAGGGCGCTCTCGGCCTGCTCGCCGGCCGCGACCATCAAGGTCTCATGGTAGTTGAGCGAGATGGTATCGAGGATCAGGTCGGCGACGCTCGGGTGGCCGGCGCGCAGGAACGACTCGGTGTTGCCCGCGCAGTCCTGGAACTCGAGCCACACCATAATCGGCCGCTCATCGCTCTCGACCGCCTTGGCGATGGCGCCCGAGGCGGCTTTCGGCATTCCGAGGAGCGTCGCCATCCCGGCGCAGAAGGATAGGAATTCGCGGCGAGACACTCCCTGACGCGCCAGCTCCGTCATCAGCCTACTCTGCGCCATGTTAAACCCCTCAGCCGGTTTGGATTTATTGCCGCTTGACACTGCACGCGCCGGCCATGGCAAGGAATACGTAGAATCCCGTATCAGGGTATGGTTCCGCGGGCAGTCGTGCGAAGATGAAACGCCCGTCGAGCGCCGCTTGCGACTCTCGCGTGGCCGATCCGAGGAATCTGCAATGATCGTTTTGATGGCTGTCGCAGCCGTAGTGATCTTCGCGCTCGGCTTGATTGCGGGACGGCTGCTGCGAGCGAACGACTCGGGACGCACCGTCTGGTGGGCGGCTCTCGGGTGCGCAGCGATTCTGCTCATCGGGTCGGCGATCCTTTATACGTTCCTCAGCCATCCGTCGGCGCGCCAGTCAGCAGGCGCCAGCCCTTCGGTATCGCCGAGCTCCCCTGCTGGCGCGGCGCGGGTCCGGGTCGAGGTGCAAATGTCTCCGGCCCTCGAGGCGCGGGCTCCGCGCGCCGCCTCGCTCTATGTCTTCGTGCGCGATCCGGCAGCGGGAGGACCGCCGCTCGCCGTGAAGCGGCTGGCGGGCCGCCTCCCCCAGATCGTCGAGCTCACCGCCGCCGACGCGATGATCGCGGGCCACGCCATCGCCGCCGGCGAGCGCGTCCAGGTGGTCGCCCGGATCTCGCCTTCCGGCAATCCGATGGACGAAGCCGGGGATCTCTCCGGCCAAGCCGAGTATCGGATCGGACACGACGGTCTGGTCGATGTCGTGATCGACCGGGTGACGCCTTGAGCCGTCGTCCGGTGCCGACGGAGAGTTGAGTTCGAGCGGCCAGCCAACTGGGCGCCGCTATCCGATGAAGCGGACGAGCCCTCTTGCTGTAACGTAAAGCCCCACGACGGCGACCACCACGCTGAAGACCATCGCCAGCATGCGCTTGCGTCCGGCGAGCGCCTTGGCCGCTTCGATGCCCGCGTACCCGCCCGCGAGTCCGCCCACGACGAAGAGGCCCGCGGTTCGCCAGACGATGAGTCCGGACGCGGCGTAACTTTCGGCCGTTGTCGCTCCGAATGCGAAAACCGACACCAGCGAGGAGCCGATCGCATTCAGTAGCGGCATGGCGGTGGCCGAGATCAGCCCCGGAACGATGAGGAAGCCTCCGCCGATGCCGAAGAATCCCGAGAGCGCGCCCACGGCGAGGCCCGTGCCGGCGAGCGGCGGCAGCAGAGCATCTTCCATCTTGCGCTCGTGTCGAATCGAGCCGGCGACATCCGTCATCTCCCCGGCGAGGGTATCGAGCACGTCATCGAGGGACAGCACTCCCACGAGTACGCCCCCGCGGCCAATGACCGGCAGGCGCCGCACGCCGATTCGGCGCATGAGCTGCAAGGCCGTCGAGACCGAGGTCGCCTCATCGACGACCGCCGGCTGCCGCGTCATCACGTTCCCGACCGTCAACGAGCGAGGATCGATCTCCCTGGCGACCACCGCGACGACGATGTCCCGATCCGTGATCACACCGATGGGGGTGACCGAGCCCTCTTCGCTCGGCTTGACGACGACGAGATAGCCGATGTGCTTCTCCCGCATGAGCTGCGCCGCCAGGGTAAGCTCACCGACCTCACCAACGGTAATCACGTTGCGGTTGCAGATCTTGCCAATATCCATGAAGAGACTCCTTACAGGGTGCGTCTTGACTCGGGCGCGATTTCACAACCGCTCGCACCCCGAGGGCCATCCGCATTGATACGCATGATCCTCACTTACCGCCGGCTGCCGCAAAAGGGATAGGTACAATCCTGAATCGATCTGACAGCGCGCCCACCGAGGTTTCGCCGAGCACGGCGGTCTCGAGCGGCGCCTGATCGATGGCTGGGACGGATGGCGTTATGACCCCGCCTGGGCTCTGGGCGACCGCGGCGTACGTGCTCTCTCGATGGGGACGCCCGGGCCGATGCCGGAGTGCATCTCGAGAGCGTGGCCAAACCTCAGGAGCTGACGCCGTTCGCCAGTGAGCCGCTCACTCCGCGAATCAAAGGCTCGCGCGAATTCCCGCAAGCAGCGTGATGTCGTAGAACTCCCGCTGGATCGGCCGCGATTCGCTCGTGCCCTCGGTGAACTTCAGCGGCGTGTTGAGCAGATTCTTCGCATCGAAGTAAACCTGTACCGAATGCGTGATCTCGTAGCTCGAGCCGAAGTCGAGTGTGAGGCGCGGGCTCGAGTAGTCGTCGAATTCATTGGTGAGATCGGGCCCGTAGCCGTAGAGATTCTGTCCGACGTAGTCGGTGGCCACCCGCAACTCGAGCGGCCCGCGTTGATAGAACAGGGCGAGATTCCAGGTGAGCTCCGCGGTCGAGGGCAGCGGCCCGTGGATGCCCGGATGAATCTGCGCCTCCGAATGCACGATGGTCGTATTGGCGTTGACGCCGAAGCCATTGAACGGTGCGGGCAATGACAGGAGCTGCTGCTGATACTGGGCCTCGAGACCGTAAACGTGCGCGGGCCCGTTGCTGTAGGAATCCACCACCGTCGGAATGCCGACCAGGCCTGGAAAGTTGTAGCTCGGCAAGAGCTGCTGAGAAAGCAGGATGAAATTCGTGAATTTCTTGCCGAAGAAATCCACCTCGGCGATCTGGCCGTGGCCCGGATAATATCCCAAGGTCAGGTCAAGATTGTCCCCGAGCGTAGGTTTCAGGCTCGGATTGCCAACCGTGACGCTGGTGCCGCTCACGCTGACGCTCGCGCCCGGGGTGATCTGATTGAAGCCCGGCCGCGCGATGGCCGTCGAGAAGGCGATGCGACCAACCAGCTTGGGTATGAACTGATAGCGCAGCTGCAGGGTCGGAAACGCGTTGGTGTAGGAATTCGTCGCCACACCCGGAGCATTGGTATCCGTGTCCGAGTTGTAGATCTGCCCCCGGTAGGTCGCCCGGGTCTCCTCGACACGCACCCCGGCGAGCACCCCGAATTTGCCGAAGGTGCCGGTGTACTGCCCGTAGCCGGCATACACGTTCTCGTCATCGTCCACGGTCAGGGAGGCGTCCGCGGCCGCATCGTCCGTGTAAGTCGTCAGCGCGGTATTGCCGGTAAGCTGCTCAATGTCCGCCAAACTGATATACGGTCCGATATCGTAGCGGCCGTCGTAGTAGACCTGCGGTGGGCCGGAAACGTAAGGGGTGAGGCTGATCGTCGCGTTGGGGTTCCAGACCGGGTCGTGCTCGAGGTGGGTTTTGTGGCGCAGGCGCGCCATGAGGCCGAATTTGAGGGCGTCGGCGGGATGGCTCCCGATCGGAATCGCAAGATCGAGCGCTCCGCCGAACTCGCGGTCACGATCGTACGACTCACCTCCCGCGATATTCGTCAGCGTGTAGGTCGCGGGGTCGGCTGGGTTGGTCCCATCGAGCGTCTGAAACGTCGGCCAGTCCGGGTTGGCGTAGCTGTATTGCAAAGTCACGGGGTTGGGATCATCCCATTGCGAGCCGAAGTTGCGCGACACGGTGTCGGTGCCCAAGACCCACCACCCCTTGTAATCGAGCGTGGCGCCCGGAAGGGCACTGCGGCCGCCCAGGATCGCGAGGCTATTTTGGATGCGCTCGAGGGAATCGGTCGTGTCCTGCTGCACGTCGGCGCCGGTTGTGTAGAATTCGCTCGGATTCGACGGCGAGTAGTAGCACGAGGGCGCCGGCGTACAGGGCGCGTTGGAGTCCAGACTCTCGAGCCCCATGATGTGCTTGGCCGCCTGCTCGAGGTAGCCTGAATAAAGCAACCGCAGATACAGCGTGTTGGCCGAGTTGACTTTGCCGTCGATGTTCGCCGCCACCCCGTAGCGACGGCGGTGGTACTTGTACCAACGGAACTCCATGTAGTTGAGGTACTTGTCCGGTACCCCGGAGCTCTGGTTGTCGGAATACCCCTCCTCCACATCGTCGATGCCGCGCTGATCGTCATCGTAGACGGCCGTGACGGCGGCGCTCAACGCATTCGGCCCGGCAAACAGCCCGTCGATTCCGTCGCCCCCGTCGAGACTGCCACCGGCCGTCACCGACCCGTTGTACACCGGGCTCGAGCGCAACGGCTCCCAGCCACCGCCGACGTCCACGTCGACAAAAGGCGGGCCGCCGTGCTCAGCGCCGCTGAGCGGCAGAAGATTGACGGTACCGCCCAGGGACTCGGCGTCCATATCCGGCTCGTTGGTCTCGACAACCTCGGCGCCACCCACGATGCCCATGGGAAAGGTGTCGAGCGCGACCGCGCGGTTGCCGCCGAACACCGATCCGGAGGTGTCCGATGCCGGCAACGGCACGCCGTCATAGTCCGTGGCGTCGAGGTCCGGATCCATGCCGCGAATCTCCACAAACCG
Source organism: Steroidobacteraceae bacterium (assembly GCA_049579785.1). Classification (GTDB taxonomy): domain Bacteria; phylum Pseudomonadota; class Gammaproteobacteria; order Steroidobacterales; family Steroidobacteraceae; genus 13-2-20CM-66-19. The sequence goes on along the minus strand of JBAUOO010000194.1, from coordinate 10,853 downwards.
CCCCTCGCCCGAGTCGGTCTCCAGCGACACACCCGGCACGCGCTGCAGGGCTTCGGCAAGGTTCACATCCGGAAGCTTCTTCATCTCTTCGAGCGGCTGCACCTCGATGATGTTGGGCGCATTCTCCTTGGCCCGGATCGCCTGCGTCCGGGTGATGATGCGTGTCGCTTCGATCTTGATGGTCTGCAGCGACTCGACGGTTTGTGGCGGGTCCGCTGACTGGGCGCGAACCGGCGGGATGCCCGCCGGGAACAGTGCTGTGCTCGCGAGAAGCCAAAACGAAGGCACGGCGCGCACCGAGCCCCGGGAATGCCGCAGCTGCATAGAAGCTCCTGAGCCTTGACTCGCTGTAATTGCACCTGAGTCAATTTCAGGGAACTGTAATGTGGATGTATTGCCGTACGATGACAATTGGTGCGCAGTCATCGCCGCTGAGACTCCTCTTACCTCGCCTCGGAGTGTTGTGACATGGTCGATGAAGCGTCCGGCGGAGCGAGGGCCGCACCAGGCTCCATGCGGTTGGGGGTGCTGCTCGTCCTGTCGATGGCGGTGGGTCTCGGCCGCGCACACGCTGGCGGTGTCGCCGCGGGCCCGTGGGTGCTCGAGCGGGCCGTGCTGTTGCAGCGACACGGTGTGCGAGCGCCGACCGGTACGCCCGCCGCGCTCGCTCACTATTCGGCCGAGCCCTGGCCGCGCTGGCCCGTGGGTCCGGGAGAGCTGACGGCGGGCGGACGCCGGGCGCTCGCGGCCATGGCGTCCTATATCAGGGTGCGTTATGCGGCTTTGGGAATGCTGCCACGCACTGGCTGTCCGGCGCCGGCAAGCGTCTACGTGTGGGCCGACAGCAGCGATCAGCGCACACGTGCCAGCGGCGTGATCATGGCGGCGGGGCTCGCGCCCGGGTGCTCGATCGCCGCTTCACACGCGACAGCGAGGCGGGATCCGCTTTTCCATCCGCTCGAGGCCGGGATCTGTCCGCTCGATGCGCGACTCGCGCAGGCGCAGATCATGAGTCGCGTCGATGGAAAGCTGAATGCGCTCGGAGTGCGATACGACCGCGCGCGCCGTGCCTTGCAGGCGGTGCTCTGGCCTGGCGCTCGCGACTGCGCCGGCCCGGGCTCACCCTGCCCCATGAGCCATGGGCGCAATCGCCTGAAGGTCATGCACGGCAAGTTGAAGCTCACCGGGCCCCTGAAGGTCGGCGCCACGCTCTCGGAGAACCTGCTGCTGGAGTACGCCGATGGCCTTCCGAGCGCGAAGGTCGGCTGGGGACGGGCGGCCTCGACCGAGCGCCTGCGGCAGATTTTGCCGTTACATGTTCGTTACTCGGATCTCATGCGGCGGACTCCCGAGATGGCCGCGAGCGGCGGCACTCCTCTCGCGCATCTGCTGCTGCTCTTTCTCGAGCAGCGGCCCGTCGCGGGCGCATTTCCCGCCGCCCCGCCCATACCTGCCGGCGCGCGACTCATGGTGCTGGCGGGCCACGATACGAATCTCGCCAATGTGGGCTCGATCCTCGGCCTCGACTGGACCCTCGCCGGCGAGCCCGACAGCACGGCGCCTGACACGACGCTAGCGCTCGAGCTGTGGCGCAATGCGCCTGACGGGCACGAGTATGTCCGCGCCGTCGTGCTGTATCAGACGCTCGCGCAGCTGCGCGCCGAGGCTATGGGTGGGGCGACCGGCACGGGTGGCCGAGCCGCCCAGTCAGTTCCAGTCGCCTTCCCCGGCTGCAACGCCTCCGGCTGTCCGCTCGCCGTGGTCCGCGCGCGCATCGAGAGCCGGATGAGCCGCAGCTGCGCGCCGTAGATCTCGCGGGCCGCAACCGCCCTCAGCGCGGTCCGTAGACGGCGATGCACCCCCGCGGGCACGCGCCGCCTGCGGGGCTTGCCGCGATCGGAACGAAGACCTTGCCGGTGCGGGCATCGGCCGCCACGGAGTGCGCGTGCGGGCCGGTCGGAAGATTCACGATCCAAGCGTGGGTGCGCGAATCGACGATACCGAGCACCGGGCCGCCCGGATTGGCTACTGCCGCAAGGTAGTAACGGCCCGCAGCCAGGTCGGACCACACCTCATCCGAACCACCGACCTGCGGCAGGCGGGCGACGATTTTGCCCGAGGAGGCGTTAATGATGAGCGATCGTGCGGGAAATCCCGCCGCTACCGCATCATCGCTGCAACCGACGAGCAATTCGTCATGCGGCCCGAGGGCGAGGCCCGCCGGTACACACTTCTCGACGGGGATCAGCTTCACGAGCACGAACGTCCGCGGATTGATTACCGCGATGGCTCCATGGGCCTCGACATGGTTGAGCACCGGGAGCGCGAGGTACATCAGCTCCGTGGCGGGATTCCATACCGACTGCTCCGCACCGTCGGTCGCCTGCGCAAGCTCTACGCGACCGACGAGACGGCGGGTGTCGGTCGAGATGAAATTGAGGAAGGGTGAGCCGTGGTGCTTGCTCACCACCGCGACCAGATGATCTCGCGGATCATAGGTCAGCTCATCGGTGACCTTGCCGCGCTCGGTGAGGATGCTGGCCACGATCCTATGTGAACGTACATCGACGACCTTCACCGTGCCGCTATCCCCATCGCCCGCCCAGAATTCCTTGCGACCGACGGCTACGACCCCCTTCGGCCCGGAATTGCCGAAACCGGCGGCGCGGCCCAGGAATCGACCGGTCGCGGTGTCGAAAAGATCCAGAGAGTGGTTGGAGCGGTCCGCGAATGCGTAGATCCCGTCTGCATTCACGAATCCGATGTCAAACTTTCGCAGCGGCTTTCCGGGCACGGAAAGAGTGCCGATCCGCTGCAGCGGTGTCGCCGCGGCCGCGGCCAACGCTCCTCCAGGCCCCGACGCGAGAACGGCGGCGGTCGCCGCGAGCAGCAGGAGACGAGTTGGCTTCAGTCCCCGCGCGAGAAAGCTCACTCTTGACATGACATGCTTCTCTTGGATGACTCGACAGGGAGCATTCTTGCAGGCATTCCTGACCGAATGCTGACGGTCCGCCGTCCGGCTCCGACCGATCCTGGCGTACGTACTTCTACGCAGAGGTGACGAGTCGCCGCATCACGCCTTGATCCAGGTGCGCGCCTCTTCGGTCCGGCTCGTATCGAAAACGCGCAGTCTGCCCGGCATGAGAAACCGGAATGCCTCGAGCGTGAGCTGGATCCAGCGCACGTCGGTGACGACAGCCATTCGCTCCCAGCGCGAGAGATGCTCCATGCCGATCTTGAAGTCCTCCCAGACCGCCCCGGCATCGATCCCGGAGAATGCGGCGCCGAGCTCGTAGTAGAGTCGGACCTTGTCGCCGCCGGCGAGCGCTGCGCTCACGCGGGGGATGAGGACCTGCTCGTAATCCGCCCGCGTGACGTGCCCTTCACAGGCGAGCGCCACGATGGGCGCGGGGAAACCATCGAGTATCTTGATCATGTGCTCTCTCCCGGTGGCGATGAATTCTTTGCCCTGAGGGCCGGCAGCACGGCGAGCTGCCGCGGATCGAAGATCCGGTATGCGAGGAGCTTCACGCGGTCACTGATGAGAAACCACGCGATGGCATAGAGCCAGATGAGCGCCGCGTATCGCCAGCCGATCGGCGGCATGAAGAGCCCGAAGGTCGCGATGAGTGTCGCGACGATCTGCGCGCTCACGGTCGCGCCGAGCAGCAGGCGCGATGGGCGGATCGACCAGAAAGGTCCGCGGGTGCGGGCGAGGTAGATCGTGAGCTGACCTGCAACCGAGAGCTTCAGATACATGAAGGACTGGATGACATCCCGGCTGAGGTGAAACACGCGCTCGGCCAGGTAGAAAAGGAGAAACGAGGCCACCACCCCCGTTACCCCGAGCGCGCTCGCAACGCCGAGCACCCGGTGCATGTTCCAGGCTTCGGGGAGATTCGAGTACCGGACCCTGTCGTAGGCGATCGAAAGAATGGCGCCGTCGTTGAGCAGCGCCAGGAGCACGATCATCACCGCCGTGACGGGATAGAAGTTGAACACGAGGATCGAGAGCGTCATGAAGAGCAGCACGCGGATGGTCTCCGCGATGCGGTAGACCGCGTAACTGTTCATGCGCTGAAAGATCTTGCGGCTCTCCTTGATGGCATCGATGATCACCGCGAGCCCCGGAGCTAGCAGTACGATCGCTGCGGCGGCGCGCGCCGCCTCCGTTGCCCCCGATACGGCAATGCCGGCATCGGCCTTCTTGAGCGCCGGCGCATCGTTCACCCCGTCGCCGGTCATCCCTACGATATGACCTCGCTTCTGCAGCACATCGACGATGTGATACTTGTGCTCCGGGAATACCTGGGCGAAGCCGTCCGCCCGCTCGATCGCCTCCTCCACCTGCCCGCTCTCGTGTGGCTTGGTCTGCTCGAGCAGCTTCGCATCGAGAATGTTGGGGCCCAGCCCGACTTGCCGGGCGATCTCCTTGGCGATTGCGACCTGATCCCCTGTCACCATCTTCACCGCGATACCCATCTGCTTCGCCGTCGCGATCGTCGCCTTCGAGTCCTCCCGCGGCGGATCGAAGAGCGGCAGGACGCCGAGGTATTGCCACGCCCCGCTCGCGTCGGTGCGGGCGACGCCGAGGGAGCGGAATCCCCGGCTCGCGAACTCCTGCACCGCCTGCTCGAGGATCGCTCTCAGCTTGGAGGCATCGGCGAGCAGAGCGAGAATGGCCTGTGGCGCGCCCTTGCTCACCTTGAACGTCGCGCCCCGCTCATCGCTCAAGGTCGCCTCGGTGCGTTTGCTCACCGGATCGAAGGGCTGGAAGTGGACGACCTTTAGCCCGTAATCCCCGGACGAGGCCCCTACTCCACTCAGCACGGCCGCATCGATCGGATCCTCGTCCTCGCGGCGCGAGGCGAGCGCCGCGCAGCGGATGATCTCGGCAGGCGGAACTCCCTGCAGGGCGCAAGGTGTTCCGAGCGTCAGCCGATTCTGCGTCAGCGTCCCGGTCTTGTCCGAGCAGAGAAGATCCATCCCCGCGAGCTCTTCGATCGAGACGAGGCGGCTCACGATCGCCTGCGCGCGCGCGAGGATCCTGGCGCCAACCGCCATCGTGACCGAGAGCACCGTCGGCATCGCCACTGGAATGGCGGCAACGGTGAGGATGAGCACGAACTCGAGGGTCCTGAGCATCGGGTCGCCCCGATAGAGCGCAACGCCGAGAATCAGGACCACGAGCGCGATGGCGATGAGGATCAGGTAGTCCCCGATCTTGAGGACAGCCCGCTGGAAGTGGCTGACCGTGTGCGCCGCCGCCACGAGGCCCGCGGTCTTTCCGAAGTAGGTGTTGCGGCCGGTGCCGTAGACCAGGGCGTCGATCTCACCGCGCTTGATGATGGAGCCGGAGTACACGCCCTCGCCCGATGCGTGAGTCACCGGGAGCGACTCGCCCGTGAGCGCCGACTGATCCACCTCGATCGGATCGCCTTCGAGCAGCCGCGCGTCCGCTGGCACGATGTCCCCGATCCGCAGGCGCACGAGATCGCCCGGGACCAGCTCGCGACTCGCGATGACCGTCCATGCTCCGCCGCGCCTCACCCGGGCGCGCAGCGCGAGTTGCGCCTTGAGGGCGGCGATGGCGCCGGCCGCCTGGTATTCCTCCCAGAAGCCGACGACCGCATTGGTGATGAGCAGCACGAGAATGATGTAGAAGTCCGCCCAGTGGCGAACCAGCGCCGAGAGAATGATCGCGATCTCGATCATCCACGGGATCGGGCCCCAGAGATAAGACAGGAACTTGCGAAGTGGATTGACCTTCTCGTCCGGCAGCTCGTTGTACCCGAACCGCTCGAGCCGCCGCCGCGCCTCCTCCGCGCTCAGCCCCGCGGGCGAGCTCTCGAGCTTCTTCCACAGCTCAGGCAGCGGCAACTGATCGAGCTTGACGGATTCCTGCATGATCGGAGGCCCTCCAAACTCACATCATGTGAAATCCTGGGAGCCGCGCGCCATACGTGAAATCCACACGGCCGTTTTCCGTGTGCGACCCACGGATGCGCCGGCTCCTCCTGGGAAGCGATGCCGAATACATCGCGCGGCACACGCCGGTCCCGGTCCTTCTGCTGCGCTCGGCTGAAAAGGGCAGCGTCTCAAGAATATGAAGAGCCGACCGCAGCTCTCATCCCCTGCCGCCTGGGCGCGGTGCCGGGTGCGCCCGAGCGCACCGGTTCATGTTCGCTGGGGTCGCGGCGCCGCATTCCCGCCTTGCGCTCCGATCCGTTCGTACTCGGCGACCACTTGTGCGCCGAGCAGCAGAAAGGTCGCTGCGAAATCGAGGCTTGCAAGCACCACGATGGCCGTCGTCAGTGACCCATAGACCACGCCGAGCTGCGACAGGGTCCCGAAGTACCAGACCAGGAGGTGGCGAGTGATCTCCCAGAGCACCGTCGCGGTGACGGAGCCGATCAAAGCATGCCGCCATGACAGCGGTCCGACCGGCATGACGAGGTAGATCGACGTCAGCACGAATATCTCGCCGAAAACTCCCAGGAGATAAAGCAATACGCCCGATACCCCATGGAGAGACCAACTGACGCCGAGAAAGTCGACCGATTTCGCGCCGATCGCCTGGATCAATCCCGACACCAGCGTCATCAAGAGCAACCCGGTGCCGAGGAACAGGATGTAGCAAAAGGGGATGATCGCCGATATCAGGAAGTGACGGCGCCGCGCGGCGGTCCGGTGCTGGAAAATGACCGCCAGCGCATTTTCCAGGACCGTGAACGCGAGAGAGCTCGAGAATAGCATCGTCGCCAACAGCACCCAGCCGATCACCCCGCGATGAGCCAGGAAGCTCGCCAGCGCCGCGACCACGGCCGCGGACTGCCCCGGGATCAGCCACCCAAGGTACCGCCCCAGTGTTGCCAGCAAGGCGCTGCGGTCGATAATCCCGGAGAGGGCAATCAGTATGAGGATCAGCAGCGGCACGAGAGACAGGAGCGTGTAGTAGGCGACGGCACCTGCGAGCAACAGCGCCTGGTTCGCGCGGAAGGCGCGCAGAACGCGCAAGGCAAAAGCCCCTGGGTGCTTCACCACGTACATGGCCGGATGGACTATCATGCAGGGCACGATATCACGCTGTTGGTCCGGCCGAGCCCGCAGACCGGCCCTCACCCGCGATTGTGCCGACCGAGCACAGCGAGGCCGCGGCAGTCGTCAACGTAAGTACATTCGCGGATGCATTAGCCCGTCGACCGCAGGTAACTTTGCCGTCGCGGGTGGATTTCAGCCGCTGCTTTATGAGAAGGCTCCTGCACAGACACGTCGTCATCAGCGGGATTGCGCGCCCGGGCCGCGGCTGTCGAAGTCGCCTCTGGCGCGGAGCGCGATCGTGAAAGGCATACTCGTGGCGACCGATGGATCGGAAAGCGCGCATCGCGCCGTCAATTACGCAGCGGCGCAAGCGAAAACCCTCGGCGTCGAGTTGGTTATCGCCAATGTGATCGGCGGTTACGGTCTACCCGAGAGCGTGCTCGAAAAGTTAAGCCGCGGACAGGATGTTTGGCTCAAGGAGCTGCTCAAGTCCCAATCGGCCTCCCTCCTTACTGAAGCGAGGAGTCTCGCACTCAAAGCCGGTCTCAAGCTGATTCGGTTGGAATCGCGCGAAGGCGAGGTGGCTGCGACGCTCATCCGGCTTGCCGGCGAGCTCGAGGTCGATGTGATCGTGGTCGGCAAGCGCGGTGCCGGCCGAGCCGCAGGGCTGCTGCTCGGCAGCGTCTCGCAGAAACTCGTGAGTCTCGCGCCGTTCCCGGTCACGGTCGTGCCTTGACGGCGGGCGGGGGCCGTAGATCGAAGATGCGGTAGGCGAGGAGCTTCGCGCGATCGCCGATGAGGAACCAAGCGGCCGCGTAGAGCCATACGAGCGCCGCCCATCGCCAGTCGATCGGCGGCATGAAGAGCCCGAACACCGCGATCATGGTCGCGATGATCTGTGTACCCAGCACCGCGGCTAGCAGCAGTCCCGATGGCCGGAAAGTCCAGAACGGTCCGCGGGTGCGGGCGAGGAAGACCGTGAAGTGCCCCGCGACCGAAAGCTTCAGGTACATGAGCGACTGGATGACATCGCGGTGGAGATGGAAAACGCGCTCCGCGAGATAGAACAGAAGAAACGAGGATATCACGCCGGTAGCCCCGAGGATGGTGGCGACACCGAGGACGCGATGCATGTTCCAGGCTTCCGGCCGATCCGAGTAGCGGACCCGGTCGTATGCGATCGAAAGAATGGCGCCGTCGTTGAGCAGCGCCAGCAGCACGATCATCACCGCCGTGACGGGGTAGAAGTTGAACACCAGGATCGAGAGCGTCATGAAGAGCAGCACGCGGATCGTTTCCGCGATGCGGTAGATCGCGTAGCTGTTCATGCGTTGGAAGATCTTGCGGCTCTCCTTGATCGCATCAATGATCACGGCGAGCCCCGGGCTGAGCAGCACGATGGCCGCCGCGGCGCGCGCAGCGTCCGTCGCCCCCGATACGGCAATCCCGGCATCCGCCTTCTTCAGCGCCGGTGCATCGTTCACGCCGTCGCCGGTCATGCCGACGATGTGGCCGCGCTTCTGCAGCACCTCGACGATGTGATACTTGTGCTCCGGGAACACTTGCGCGAAGCCGTCGGCTGTCTCGATGGCTTCCTCGAGCCTCCCGTTCCCATCAGCCTCGGCCTGCTCGAGCAACGTTGCGTCCAGGATGTTGGTTCCCAGCCCCACTTGGCGTGCGATCTCCCTGCCGATTGCGACTTGGTCGCCGGTGACCATCTTGACCGCGATGCCCATCTGCTTCGCCGTCGCGATGGTCGCCTTCGAGTCCTCCCGCGGCGGATCAAAGAGCGGCAGGACACCGAGAAATCGCCACTCGCCGCTTCCATCCGTGCGCGCGACGCCGAGCGAGCGGAAGCCGCGCGCGGCGAACTCCTCGATCGCGCCATTGACCGAGGGTTTGATCCGGGAAGGATCCCGAAGCAGCGCGAGAATCACCTGAGGCGCGCCCTTGCTCACCTTGAAGGACGCGCCATCCGCGCCGGTCAGAGTTGCCTCGGTGCGCTTGCTGACGGGATCGAACGGCTGAAAGTGCGTAACTTTGACCTGCGGTCCCGGCTCGGACTGCGGCTCATTCGCGAGCACCGCCAGGTCGATCGGGTCCTGGTCCTCGCGACGGGAGGCGAGCGCCGCGCAGTGAATGACTTCCGTAACCGGCACTCCCGGCAGAGCGAACGGCTGACCGAGGGTCAGGCGGTTCTGGGTCAGCGTTCCAGTCTTGTCCGAGCAGAGCAGGTCCATGCCCGCGAGCTCCTCGATCGAGACCAGGCGGCTCACGATGGCCCGGGAACTTGCGAGGATTCTCGCTCCGACCGCCATCGTGACGGAGAGGACGGTCGGCATCGCGACCGGGATGGCGGCAACCGTCAGGATGAGCACGAACTCGAGCGTGCGCAGCATCGGATCGCCCCGATAAAGGGCAGCGCCGAGAATCAGCATCACGAGCACGATCGCCATGAGGATCAGATAGTCCCCGATCTTGAGCACCGCACGCTGGAAGTGGCTGACGGTGTGGGCTTGCGCGACGAGTCCCGCCGTCTTGCCGAAGTAGGTATTGCGGCCCGTGCCGTAGACCAGCGCATCAATCTCTCCCCGCTTGATGATGGACCCGGAGTAGACCGCCTCCCCGGACGCGTGCGTCACGGGGAGCGACTCGCCGGTGAGCGCCGACTGGTCCACCTCGATCGGATCGCCCTCGAGCAGGCGCGCGTCCGCCGGCACGATGTCCCCGATGCGCAGTCGCACGAGATCGCCGGGTACGAGCTCGCGGCTCGGCACCACGCTCCAGTCACCGCGGCGCACTCGGGCGCGCAGCGCCAGTTGCGCCTTGAGCGCGGCGATCGCGCCGGCGGCCTGGTACTCCTCCCAGAAGCCAACCACCGCATTCGTCACCAGCAGTACCAGAATGATGTAGAAGTCCGCCCAGTGCCGGACGAGCGCGGAGAGGATGATCGCGATCTCGATCATCCAGGGAATGGGACCCCACAGGTAGGACATGAACTTGAGGAGCGGATTGACCTTCTCCTCCGGCAGCTCGTTATACCCATATTGGCCGAGCCGCCGATGGGCTTCCTCCGGGCTCAACCCCTCGGGCGGGCTTTCGAGCCGCGTCCAGAGCTCCGGCAGCGGCAGTTGATCGACCTTGAGGGACTCGAGCATGGACTGATCTCGCCTCGAGGGACCCGGGGACGCGGCCGGCTCGAACTGGTTTTCGTGCACCACGCTCATCCGCGCTCGCTCTATGAGATGAAACGCGCGATCCCTCTTGCCGTCACGTAGAGCCCCACGACGGCGACCACCGCGCTGAAGACGCGGGCCAGCATACGCTTGCGTCCTGCGAGCGCCGTGGCCGCTTCGACTCCCGCGTATCCGCCCGCAAGTCCGCCGAGGATGAAGAGGCCTGCGACGCGCCAGGCGACGAGTCCAGACGCGGCATAACTCACGGCCGTCGTCGCTCCGAATGCGGAAACCGACACCAGCGAGGAGCCGATCGCATTCAACAGCGGCATGGCGGTGGCCGAGATCAGCCCGGGAACGATAAGAAAACCCCCACCGATGCCGAAGAATCCCGAGAGCGCGCCTACGGCGAGGCCCGTCCCGGCGAGCGGCGGCAGCAGACGCGCCGCCGAGGAGCGCGTGAGGCGCACCTGCGGGTCGTGTCCGACGCGCCGGGGCCGCAGCATGAGGGCTGCAACGACGATCATCAGCGCTCCGAAAGCCGCGAGCAGCGCCTGGCCGTCGACGCGCTTGCCCGACTGCGCCCCGATCGCGGCACCGGCCACTCCCGATACCGCAAACACCATGGCACAGGGC
>JBAUOO010000193.1:0-14976 GCA_049579785.1 Steroidobacteraceae bacterium | reverse complement strand
CAGCGGCTGCGGCGGCCTCCGCGGCCACCGGCTCGGGCTCCGCCGCACGCGGAGCATGGATGGAGACGACCGGCGTGTTGCGGTGCGCGAGCTCCGGGATCGTGACTCCCGGCGGCAGTGGAATGTCGGCGAGGAACTTGGTCTCGTTCAGACTCATGTCTGACAGATCGAGCTCGAGGAACTCCGGCAAGTCCTTCGGCAGGCAGCTCACCTCGATGTCGGTGCGCATGTGCGACACGATGCCGCCCTGCGTCTTGACCCCGGGACTGATGCTCTCGCCCTTGAAGTGGATCGGGAGGTGCAGCCGAATCACCTCGTTCTCGATGACCCGCTGCAGGTCGACGTGCACGACCACGTTTCGGGCCGGATGCATCTGCACGTCCTTCACGATCGCCTCCTGCGCGGCGCCGTCGATCTTGAGCTGCACGATCGAGGAGTAGAAGCGCTCGTCACCAATCATGGTGAGGAGGTTCTGTTGATCCAACACGAGCGGTTGCGCCTCCTTGTGACCGCCATAGAGGATGGCCGGAACCTTGCCCGCGTGGCGCAGGCGGCGGCTCGCACCTTTGCCTTGGCTCCCGCGCGGGTCGGCCCCGAAGGTGAATGAAATACGCATGATGATCTCCAACGTTGAGACGAACACGTGCCGCGCTCGCGACCAAGCGCGACACAACCCAAATTCAATCCACGTACAACGAACTTACTGACTCTTCGTCGCGGATCCGGCGGATGGTCTCCGCGAGCAGCGCCGCGACCGAGAGCTGGCGGATGCGGCTGCAGCCGCGCGCCGCGGTCGAGAGCGGAACGGTGTCGGTCACGACCAGCTCATCGAGCCCCGACTGCGAGATCCGCTGCACGGCCTCGCCCGAGAGCACGGCGTGCGTGATGTAGGCGATCACCCTCGTGGCACCCTCGTCCTTCAGCGCCTGCGCCGCGTGACAGAGCGTCCCGGCCGTGTCGATCATGTCATCGACCAGCACGCAGCTCTTGCCCTTGACCTCGCCGATGATGTTCATCACTTTCGATTCGTTCGGCCGCGGACGGCGCTTGTCGATGATGGCGAGCTCCGCATCATCGAGGCGCTTGGCGAATGCCCTCGCCCGCACCACGCCCCCGACATCCGGCGAGACGATGACTACGTTGCGATACGCCTGCTTCCAGGCATCGCCGAGCAACACCGGCGAGGCATACACGTTATCGACCGGAATGTCGAAAAATCCCTGGACTTGGTCGGCGTGCAGATCGATGGTGAGCAGACGGTTGACTCCGGCGCTCGAGATCATGTTGGCCACGAGCTTCGCCGTGATCGCCGAGCGCGTCGCCCGCGGGCGCCGATCCTGGCGCGAGTAGCCGAAGTACGGCACGACCGCGGTGATGCGCGCCGCGGAGGCCCGGCGGCAGGCATCCACCATGACGAGCAGCTCCATCAGCGTGTCGTTGGCGGGCGGGCAGGTCGGCTGCACGATGAAGACGTCGCGGCCGCGCACGTTCTCCATCAGCTCGACCTTCACCTCACCATCGCTGAACCGGCCGACATCCGCACGCCCGAGCGGCGTCTGCAGGTGCCGCGCAATGTCGGTCGCCAATACCGGATTCGCGTTGCCGGCAAACAGCGCCAGTGTGTCGCTCGTCGTCATAGACTCGTCGGACCAACCGCCTCAGTTTCGATGGCTGGGGTGGAAGGATTCGAACCTCCGAATGGCGGGATCAAAACCCGCTGCCTTACCACTTGGCGACACCCCAGTGCCGGATACATCATCGCACCGAACCGTCCATGGTGTGCCGTCGGCCCGGCCATTCGTGGCCGGGCGTTCGAGCGGATCGAGGACGCGTTAAGTGGGCGACACCCAGCATTGCCAACAGCTTGGCTCACAGGGACCGATGCGCCGGTGAGATATCAAGTCCCCGGGCCACGAAGCTCGTCCACTCGTCCGGCACCCGCTCCGCGATGCGCTCCGCCTCGAGGGCGCTCGCGCAGGACGCGAAGATACAGGAGCCGGTCCCCGTCAGCCGTGCCGGCGCATATCGCGACAGCCAATCGAGCGCCGCCGCCACCTCGGGGCAAAGCGCCCGAACCACCGGCTCGCAGTCATTGCGGCCACCGGCCTCGAAAAAGGCGCGTATTGTGATGAGGGGCGAATTTCGTGTCAATTCATGGCTCTGGAACACTTCACGGGTGCTTACCCCAACCCCAGGATGAATGATCACATACCAGCGCCGCGGGAGCTCGAGCGGTACCAGGCGCTCGCCCACTCCCTCCGCCCAGGCGGAGAAACCTCTAACGAATACAGGCACATCCGCGCCCATGGGTAACCCGAGCCGGGCCAGCTCCTCGATTGCGAGGCGGCAATCCCACAGATGATTCAGGGCGAGCAGCGTCGTCGCGGCATCGGAGCTGCCGCCGCCCAAGCCCCCGCCCAGGGGAATGCGCTTGCGCACCCGTAGTGTTGCGCCGAGTGTGGTACCCGATGCCGCCTGCAGGCTGCGCGCGGCGCGCACCACGAGATCCGCTTCCGCCGGCACCTCGGCGGGCCCCACCGGCCGCTCGATCACGCCATCGTCACGAACGGTCGCCGCGACGCTATCGCAAAGATCGATGAGCTGAAACACGGTCTGCAGCTCGTGATAGCCATCCGGCCGCCTGCCGGTGATGTGCAGGAAGAGATTCAGCTTGGCCGGCGCCGGCCACACCGTTTCCTGGTAGGTCAAAGCTGCCAGCCGTCGACGACCATCCGCACCCGCACTCCCGCCCGGCGGAGCGTCAGCAGTCGGGGTAACCACTCGGCGCCCACCGGCATGTAGCCGGTGTAAGAGACCTGCCACCCCTCCTGATCGAGACGGGTGAGACGCTGCTGGGAATCGAGCTTCATGGACGCCGGCGCTCCCGGATCCGGGACGCCTAGAACCCAATACCTCAGGCTCGTGAGCGGCGGCTGGAAGCCGAGCTTGTCCTCGAGCTCCGACCGCGCCTCGGCGGCACCCAAGCGCTTGCCGCTCGAGGTCAGGACAGTCAGAGTGCCACCATCCGCGGTCACTTCCACCCCGCCGGCGCCGAGCGGCCCGGTAAGCGCAAGATGCGTCACGGCGCCGGATTGTCCCCAGCGAAGCCCCGCATTGAACCCTTGTTTGCCGACGGCGACGGCGACGCGCCCGTTGAGACGAAAGCGGTCGAGAGATTGCAGAGTGGGCCGGCGCACGTTCCAGGCGAGCGCGGGCGCCGGAGCGACGGGCACGGTCTGGCAGCCGGCGAGTATCACGGCCAGAGCAAGGACCAGAGCAAGGGCCGGAGCAAAGACCCGCGCAGCGCCGGCCCAGGGAAGGCAGGCCGGGACGAGTCCGCTGCTACTTCGCATTCGGGATGAAACGGGCGACGACCGCCCGCAGCGGCTCGGAATCGGGATTGCGCGCCAGCGCCTCGGCCCAAACCTTGCGCGCCGCTTCCTGCCGCCCGGCCACCCACAATGCCTGGCCCCAGTGGGCCGCGATCTGCGCATCGTGGCTGATGTCATAGGCGCGCTCGAGCGATGGCAGGGCGCCGACCGCATCGCCGCGGCGGAAGCGCACCCAGCCCAGACTGTCGAGCACCGCGGGATTGTCCGGCATCTGCTCGAGGGCCTGGCGGATGAGCGACTCGGCATGCGGCAGCTCGCGGCCGTGATCCGCCAGGGTGTAGCCGAGGGCATTCAACAGCGTGGGATCGTTGGGACGCTGCCTGAGAAGCTGCTGCAGCGCCTGCACGGACTCCCTCACATGCCCGGCCTGCTCGAGGATGATGGCGCGCTCGTACTCGAGCGCCGGGTGTTGCGGATGGGATTCGAGGCTCCCATCCAATAGCTTCAGGGCCGCATCGGCCCCGCCGTGATCGCCGAGCAGCTGGGCCTCCGCGATCGTGAGATCGACGGATTCTTCGGGATGCTGCCGCGCATACTGCGAGAGCAGGGCGAGCGCCCTGGCGCGCTGGTGCGAGGCCAACAGCAATGCGGCCGCCTTCTCTCGCGCCTCCAACGCGAGCGAGGAATCGGCAAGCTTGCCGTAGCCGGCGAGCGCGGCGGCGACATCGCCCTCCCGCGCGGCGATGTCCGAGAGGTACATGAGCGTCGTCTCGTCCGCCTCGCCGTTTTCCGCAAGATCGGCGAAGCGTTGCTGCGCCTCATCGAGGTCGCCGGAATCGTACGCCAGCACCGCGAGGCGCTGGTCGACCTCCGCGCGCGCGGCGTCGGTGGAGCGCAGTCGCTCGAGCTCCTGATGGGCATCCTCGACCCGACCGAGCCCCTCATACACGTCGGCCAGCTCGAAGATTCCGCGCTGCGGGTAATCGCGCAGCGAGCGCTGGGCCACCGCGATAGCTTTCGCCGGTTCGCCCAACACGACGTAGGCGCGCGCGAGCAGCTGGCTCGCCTGCAGATCCTTCGGGCTCTCCCGGACCGCCTGCCGCGCATAGCGCTCGGCGCTGCGCGCGTCATACGCCTCGAGCGCCAACTCCGCGAGCAGGGTCAGTCTCGCGGGCGAGGCGTTCGCGGTGTCGATCAGTCCGTTCAGCGCCGCAAACACCTCCGGAGCGTCGGACTCCTCGAGCAGCAGTGCGGTGAGATCGGCGACTCCGCGGTCCCGCCCCTGCGGCGCCGCGCCGCGCGCGATGCCGCCGGCACGCACCGCAGGTGCGCTGAGAAACGCCTTCACCGCCGCGCGCGCATCGGCAATGCGATAGAGTTTCAGCGCCACGGTGGCATACACGGCGTCGGCTTCGCGGCTTTGCGGAGCGAGCCCTCGCCAGCGCTGCACCGAGGTCCACGCGGCCGGGAGGTCCTCGCAGGCGAGCGCAACCTCACTTGCCCGCTGCGCCACCGGCGCTGAGGCGAGCGCCGCGGCCCTGGCATAGGTCTCGGACGCGGTCTTGCAATCTCCTCGCTGCAGCGCGATCTCCGCGACGATCGTGAGCGCCGCGGGATCCATCTGGGGTGGCGGCGGTTTGGCGGGAGGCACGGTGGCGCATCCGGCGATGAGCGCCAGAGAGAGCCTCGAGAAGGAGCCCAGCAGGTTACGCACGCTCATCACTATAGCCGCCCGGCGCGGATGACGCTCCTTGTCACAGCGCGCGGCAATCCGGAGAATGCCGCGCCTCCGTGCCAGCCCGATCCATGCCATGAAGGAATCCATCCGCCAGCGGCTCGAGCGGCTGTCCGATCGCTTCGAGGAGGTCGGACGGCTGCTCGCCACTGCCAATATCGCCGGCGGCTCGCCGCAATTCCGGGACCTGTCGGTCGAGTACGCGCGTCTCGAGCCGCTGGCCGAGCGAATAGGGCGCTATCGTGAGCTTGAGCGAGACCTCACCGACGCGCGCGAGATGCTCGCCGATGCGGATCCGGCCATGCGCTCCCTCGGCGCCGAGGAGGTCGAGCGGCTGCAGTCGAGCCTCGCGGTCACCGAGTCGGAGCTGCGCGGCCTTCTCCTTCCCAAGGACCTGCGCGATGACAAGAGCCTCTTCCTCGAGGTGCGCGCCGGGACCGGCGGCGATGAAGCCGCCATTTTCGCCGGCGAGCTCTTTCGCATGTACGCGCGGTACGCCGAGTCCAAGGGATTCGCGGTCGAGGTGCTGAGCGAGAGCGCGGGCGAGCACGGGGGCTACAAGGAGATCATCAGCCGGATCGCCGGTCCCGGGGCATTCTCCCGCCTGAAGTTCGAATCCGGCACTCACCGCGTGCAACGCGTGCCGGCCACCGAGGCGCAGGGCCGCATCCATACTTCCGCATGCACGGTGGCCATCCTGCCGGAGCTCGACGAGGTCGAGGTGGCGATCAATCCCGCGGAACTGCGCATCGACACGTACCGCTCCTCGGGCGCAGGCGGACAGCATGTGAACAAGACCGACTCCGCCGTGCGCATCACCCATCTGCCGAGCGGCATCGTGGTCGAGTGTCAGGACGAGCGCTCACAGCACAAGAATCGCTCCCGGGCGATGCAGCTGCTAAGAGCACGCCTGCTCGCCGCCGAGGAGGAGAAGCAGCGCAGCGCTCAGGCGCGCTCGCGGCGACTGCAGGTGGGCAGCGGCGATCGATCGGAGCGGATCCGCACCTATAACTTCCCACAGGGCCGGGTCACCGACCACCGCATCAATCTGACACTGTACAAGCTGCCGCAGATCATGAATGGGGATCTCGATGAGTTGCTCGACGCCTTGCAGCAAGAGCACCAGGCGGAGCTGCTCGCCGAGCTCGAATGACGTCCGAGCGCATCCCAAATTGGCCGCTGGCCAGAAATACGTCCCTGTAGGCTCGCGCGTCGGCGTTCCTGCCGCCGAGCGTCTGGCCAGCGGCCAATTTGCGCTGCACCCTTACGTGTCGATGCGCAGCCGGCGGAACCACGCCTCGGTGCCGTGGTGCTGAAGGGCGATGTGCCCCTCTTCCAGGTGCGCGAACTGCGGCCACTCGCGAAACTTGCTGCGGGCGATCCGCTCTTTCAGCTCCTCGCTCTCGAGGTCATAGCCGAGCACCTGGGTGTCATCGATCCAGTGCTGGACGCGGCTGCCCTGCACGATCAGCCGCGTGCCGTGATAGGCGTTGGCGATGTCGCGCTGGTCGCGCCATGGGGCGATGAGGCCGTAGAGCGCGCCACAGGAAGTGAGCGCATTCGCCCCATCCTGGTGATGCTCGTCATCGAGAAGCTGCATCTGCGGGCCGGACTGCCAGGAATGCTCGAGCTCCTCGGCGACCCGATAGAGCACCCCGGAATTACCGCCTCGCGGCAAGCGCCATTCGAAGGAGAGCGTGAAATCGCGGAAGCGCTCGCGCGTGATCAGATCCACGGGCGCTCCCGCCGCGATCGCCCGCAGCACGTTGTCGTCCAAGCTCCAGCTTCCCTGCGGGAACTGTGCTTCGCAGTATCCCCGCCAGTCCGCGGCGGTCAATTCGCGCTCGGCCATGGAGTTGGTTTCGCTTTAAGAAGGACAGGTCCCGCCCGCAATGCCCGTACCCGCGAATCATATGCGCCGCGCGATCCGGCTCGATCGATCTATCGCCGTTGCTTGACATCCCGCAGATAGGCCGCGCCGCCGAGATTGCGCATTTGGCCGAGGATCCATCCTTGCTTCCACAGCACGAAACGTGACGGCCGCTCGACATGCCAGTGCACCGGGTCCGGCAGCACGGCCGCGAGCAGCGCCGCCTGGCTCGCCGTGAGGCGCGTGGCGGGCTCGTGATAGAAACGGCGCGCGGCCGCCTCGACGCCGTAGATGCCGCGGCCGAACTGCGCGACGTTGAGATAGACCTCGAGGATCCGCTCCTTCGGCCACAGCGCCTCGAGCAAGACCGTGACGTACGCCTCGATCCCCTTGCGCACGAAGCTGCGGCCCGGCCACAGAAACAGGTTTCTCGCCACCTGCTGGGAAATCGTGCTCGCCCCGCGCAGCCGCCTGCCGTGCTCGGCCGCGCGCACCGCGCTGCGGATGGAACGGAAATCGAACCCGTAGTTGAAGGGAAAGGTCTGATCCTCCGATGCGATCACCGCGAGCGCCGCCTGCGGCGAGATGCGCTCGAGACTCACCCAGTGATAATCGGTGCGGTAGCCCTTCTCACCCGCGCGCAGCGCCTCGAGGCGCGCCTCCAGCATGAAGGCGCTGGTCACCGGCGGGATCCACCGCAGCAGCAGCACCGGCCCGACCGTGAGGACGAGCCACGCGACGATCACCAGCAGGATCCAGCGCCGAAGGGTTTCCGGGAGCCCTTGCATTCGCGACAGCGGGTCTCAGAGCCTTGCTTGGACCCGCGGGGTTACTGCGGCGGCTGCTCGGCACGTCGCGCGGATACGATCAGCACTTCCTCGAGCGGGGCGTCCTGATAACCCTGCCGGCGGCCGGTTTTGACACCCGCGATCTTGTCGACGACGTCCATCCCCACCGTCACGCGCCCGAAAACGGCGTAGCCGAAATCCCGCGCGCTGTGGTCGAGAAACTCGTTGTCGGCGAGATTGACGAAAAACTGCGAGGTAGCGCTGTCGACCTCGCTGGTGCGCGCCATCGAGAGCATGCCGCGGGTGTTCTTCAGTCCGTTCTTCGCCTCGTTGCGGATCGGCGCGTGCGTGCGCTTGTTGCGAAACTGCGCATCGAGGCCCCCGCCCTGGATGACGAAGCCCGGCACGATGCGATGAAAGAGCGTGCCGTCGAAATGCCCCTCATCGACATAGCGCAGAAAATTCTCCGCGGTGAGCGGCGCCTCCTTCGCGAAGAGCTCCACCGTGAAAGCGCCATGTGAGGTCTCGAACCGAATCAGCGATGTGTCGGCCATTGGCCCTCCGTCATGCGTTCGCAGCCCGCGAGATCGCGATGGGAGCGTACTTGAGCGAAGCCGCGCGCCACAAGCTCACCCGCAAGCGCGGCCGACTGTGTTGCGCCGTGCTCGAGCAGCAGCCACCCGCCGGGCTCGAGGTGTCCGGGAGCCGCGCGGATGATCCTGCGCAATGCGGCGAAGCCTTCTTCCGCCGCGACCAGCGCGAGCCGCGGCTCATGCATGAGCGCCGGCTGCGCGAGCGAGGGATCATCGACCGCGATATAAGGTGGATTGCTCAGGAGCAGATCGAACGAGCGTCCGGGGAGGCAGTCCAACCAGTCCCCCTGCACCAGCTCCACGCGGCTCAGTCCGAGCCTCGAGGCGTTGGCGCGGGCGACCGCGAGCGCCTCCGCCGAAATGTCGGTGGCCGTGACCTGCCAGCCCGGGCGCGCGTTCGCCAGAGCGAGCGCGATCGCGCCCGACCCGGTGCCGAGATCGGCCACACGAGCCCTGCGGTCCGGATGAAGCGCCAATGCCCGCTCGATGAGGAGCTCCGTTTCCGGACGCGGCACGAGAACGGCCGGACTGACGGCGAGCTCGATCGTCCAGAAGCCCTTCCGCCCGAGGATGTAGGCGACGGGCTCGCCGGAGGCTCGCCGTTCGATGAGCTCGAAAAACCGCCGCGCGGCCTCCCGCCGGGGAATCTCCTCGGGATGCGAGCGCAGCCGCGCACGGGTGGCACCGAGCGCCTGAGCGAGCAGCAGCTCGGCATCGAGCTCGGGGGTAGCGCCCGGACCTGAAGGTTGTGCTCCCTTCAGAAGCTGCACTCCGCGGAGGAGCAGCTCGGCCGCCGTCGCGGTCTCGTATTGGATAGCCGTCGTGGTCATTGCGACGCTAAGATGCCCTCATGCCGAATACCCTGTATCCACCGTTGAAGCCTCGATCGTTCGCGGAGTTGCTCGATGCCGTGTTGCAGA
The DNA here is from genome assembly GCA_049579785.1 of Steroidobacteraceae bacterium. Lineage (GTDB taxonomy): Bacteria > Pseudomonadota > Gammaproteobacteria > Steroidobacterales > Steroidobacteraceae > 13-2-20CM-66-19. The sequence goes on along the minus strand of JBAUOO010000193.1, from coordinate 5,738 downwards.
TCTTCCGCCTGACGCTGCTCAAGTGCCTGCCCTACGCCACCCTGGCCATCATCTCCGGACAGCTGTGGATGCTCTACTACGAGTCGCACGGCCGCCTGCCCGTTCTCGACGGCAACGACCCGATCGGGGTTGCACTATACGGCGCCGGAACGCTGGTCTTTGTGATGTTGTCGATGACGATACTGCTGCGCCAGTCCACCATCGCCGCCGGCCGGCCCGTGACGGCCTCCTCCGATCTGCTCGATACACTGAAGCGGGCGCCCGCCATCGTGGCGATCTCCCTGCTCGCTGCAGCCGCGGTCGCGGTGCTGATACTGCCCGCCCTTGCGCTCGCACCGCCCTACCGGATCGCCGGTACCCTCGTGATGCTGGCGCCTGCCATCTATATCTGGGTGGTCTTGCAATTCTCTCTCCCGGCACTGGTGCTCGCCCGCAAAGGCGTGCTGGCGAGTCTCGCCTACAGCTTCAGGCTCGTGCGCGGCAATTGGTGGCGGGTTGCAGCGATCTATGGCACCGGGATGGCGATCATCCTGGCGCTCTGGACCCTGGTCGCCACGCTCGTCGCCGTGGCGCTATCCGACAATGGAGCCGGCGACGCGGCGATCGCTCGGGCGATCACCTCGGCGGCGACCCTCGCGGTTTTCGCCGTTGGGCTGACGTTCTACTCAGCGCTGACTCTGGCGCTCTTCGGCGATCTCGAAGTGCGCAGAACCACGGCAAACATGCCGGGCCGGCAGTGAGAATCCACGATACCGGGGACCTCAAGGCTCGTAGCCGAGGTTGGGCGACAGCCATTTCTCCGCCTGCTCGAGCGTCATGCCCTTGCGCCGCGCGTAATCCTCCACCTGATCGCGCGCGATCTTGCCCACCGCGAAGTAGTGCGCCTGCGGGTGCGCGAGGTACCAGCCGCTCACCGCCGCGGTCGGATACATGGCGTAGGAGTCGGTGAGACGAATGCCGGTCCGGCGCTCGACATCGAGCAGCTGCCAGAGCTTGCCCTTCTCGGTGTGATCGGGACAGGCGGGATAACCCGGCGCCGGGCGGATGCCGCCGTACTCCTCGTGGACGAGCTGATCGTTGGTCAGCGACTCCTCGGCCGCATAGCCCCAGAGCTCCCGCCGCACCCGCTCGTGGAAGTGCTCGGCCGCCGCCTCGGCGAGTCGGTCGGCCAACGCCTTGAGCATGATGCTCGAGTAATCATCGTGCGCGCGCTGGAAACGGGCGATGTGCTCCTCGATGCCGGCCCCCGCCGTCACCGCGAATGCGCCGATGTAGTCGCGCACGCCGCTCGACTTCGGGGCAACGTAATCCGCAAGGCACTCATGCGGCTGGCCCGGCGGTTTGCCCTTCTGCTGGCGAAGGAATGAGAGCGTCACGAGCGGCTGCCTGCGCTCCTCGTCGGTGTAAACCTCGACGTCATCGCCCACTGCGTTCCCCGGGAAGAGGCCCACGACCGCCCGCGCCTCCAGCCAGCTCTCGGCGATGAGCTGCTTCAACATGTGGCGGGCATCGGCGTAGAGATTGCTCGCCGCCTCGCCCACCTTCGGGTCGGTGAGCACCTCGGGAAACTTCCCGGTCAGCTCCCAGGCGTTGAAGAACGGCATCCAATCGATGTAGCCGAGAAGCTCCGCGAGCGGATATTTCTCGAACGTGCGCACGCCGGGAACGCGCGGCGTCGCGGGCGTGTAGCCCGCCCACTCGATGCGGCGGCGGTTGGCTCTCGCCTGCGCGATGCTGAGCTCCGGCGCCTTCAATTTCTTTCCGGCGTGCTGCTCGCGGCGGCGCTCGTGCTCCTCGTTGATTCTGGCGACGAAGGGCGCGCGCTGCGCCACATTCGAGAGCGTCTGGCAGATGCCCACCGAGCGCGAGGCATCCTTCACATAGACGACGGCCGAGCGGTACTGCGGCGCGATCTTCACCGAGGTATGGGCCGGCGAGGTGGTGGCGCCGCCGATGAGCAGCGGCAGCTCGAAGCCCTGCCGCTGCATCTCGCGGGCGACGTTCACCATCTCGTCCAGCGAGGGGGTGATCAGCCCGGAGAGGCCGATGTAGTCGGCATTCTCGCGCCGCGCGGCATCGAGAATCTTCTCGCACGGCACCATCACGCCGAGGTCGATGACCTCGAAGTTGTTGCATTGCAGCACCACGCCGACGATGTTCTTGCCGATGTCGTGCACGTCGCCCTTGACCGTCGCGATCACGATGCGCCCGTTCGTGCGGCGGCCGCCGGAGGCGCTCTTGCTCTGCTCGATGTACGGTATGAGATGCGCCACCGCGCGCTTCATGACGCGCGCGCTCTTGACCACCTGCGGCAGGAACATCTTCCCCGCGCCGAACAGGTCGCCGACGACGTTCATGCCGTCCATCAACGGGCCTTCGATCACCTGCAGCGGCTGCTCGAAAGCGAGGCGCGCCTCCTCGGTATCCTCGATGACGAAATCGTCGATGCCTTTCACCAGGGCGTGCTCGAGGCGCTTGGCCACCGGGAGCGAGCGCCACTCGAGGTCCTCCTTGCGCTTCGCGCCGGCATCGCCCTTGTAGCGCCCGGCGATCTCGAGCAGCCGCTCCGTGGCATCCTGCCGTCTGTTGAGAATCACGTCCTCGACCACCTCGCGCAGCTCCGGTGCGATCTCCTCGTATATCGCGAGCTGGCCGGCGTTGACGATCCCCAAGTCCATGCCGGCCTTGATGGCGTGATAGAGGAAGGCCGAGTGCATCGCCTCGCGCACAGGCTCGTTGCCGCGGAACGAGAACGAGACGTTGCTGACGCCCCCGCTCACGAGCACATGCGGCAGCAGATGCTTGATCTGCCGCGTCGCCTCGATGAAGGCGAGCCCGTAGCCGTTGTGCTCCTCGAGCCCGGTCGCGATGGCGAAGATGTTGGGATCGAAGATGATGTCTTCCGGCGGGAAGCCCTCGCGGGTCAGCAGGCGATAGGCGCGCTCGCAGATCGCAACACGGCGCTCGACCGTGTCGGCCTGCCCCTGCTCGTCGAACGCCATGACCACCGCCGCCGCGCCGTAGCGGCGCACCTTGCGGGCGTGCTCGAGGAAGATCTGCTCGCCCTCCTTCAGACTGATGGAGTTGACGATGCCCTTGCCCTGCAGGCACTTGAGGCCCGCCTCGAGCACGCTCCACTTGGAGGAGTCCAACATGACCGGCACCCGCGCGATGTCGGGCTCCGCGGCGATGAGGTGCAGGAAGCGCACCATCGCCGCCTCCGAGTCCAGCATGCCCTCGTCCATGTTGATGTCGATCGCCTGCGCGCCATTCGCGACCTGCTGGCGGGCCACCTCGATCGCCGCAGCGTAATCACCGGCCTCGATGAGCTTGCGGAATTTGGCTGAGCCGGTGACGTTGGTGCGTTCGCCGACGTTGACGAAGAGCGACTGCTCGTCGATCGCGACCGGCTCGAGCCCGGCGAGCCGGGTCTTCACGGCAACGGTGGGAATGGCGCGCGGAGCGCTCCGGCCGATCCCCTGGTGCAGCAGGCGGATGTGCTCAGGCGTCGTTCCGCAGCAACCGCCGAGGATGTTGACCAGGCCCGAAGCGGCGTAGTCCCGCAGGATCTCCGCGGTCTCTTCCGGCGCCTCGTCGTATTCTCCGAAGGCGTTCGGCAGGCCGGCATTCGGGTAGGCGCAAACCCGTGTGTCCGCCACACGCGAGAGCTCCTGGATATAAGGGCGCAATTGACGGCCGCCCAACGCGCAGTTCAGGCCGACCGCCAGCGGCCGCGCATGGCGAATCGAGTTCCAGAAGGCTTCCGCCGTCTGGCCCGAGAGAATCCGCCCGGAGGCATCGGTAATGGTGCCGGAGATCATGATCGGCACTTCGACGCGCACCTCATCGAACAGCGACAGCGCCGCGTAGATCGCCGCCTTGGCATTGAGGGTATCGATCACCGTCTCGATGAGCAGCAGATCAACGCCGCCGAGAAGCAGCGCGCGCGCCGCATCGAGATAGGTCGCCGCGAGCTCATCGAAGGAAGTGCTGCGGTAGCCGGGATCGTTCACGTCCGGCGAGAGCGAGCACATGCGGCTGGTGGGCCCCAGCGCTCCCGCCACGAACGCCGGGCGGCCGGTGGACTTCGCGTGCTCGTCGGCGGCGGCGCGCGCCAGACGCGCGGCCCGATAGTTGAGCTCTGGCACCAACGCCTCGGTACCGTAATCGGACTGTGACACGGAGGTGGAGTTGAAGGTGTTTGTTTCGATGATGTCGGCGCCCGCTTCGAGATAGGCGCGATGAATGCCGGCGATGACATCCGGCCGCGTGAGCGTCAGGATATCGTTGTTGCCCTTGAGGTCACGGCCGTGGTGCAGGAAGCGCTCGCCGCGGTAGCCGCGCTCATCGAGCCGATGCTGCTGCACCATCGTGCCCATCGCGCCATCGAGGAGCACGATGCGCTCATCGAGCAGACGCTTCAGGCGCTCGATCCGCTCCTGGCGCTCGCTCTCATCCACCGGCGCGACGGCAAAGGGCGCGGCGGCGACCCGCGGCGCCAGCGACTGCTTGCCGCCCGGGCCCGGTCGGTCGGCCCTCGGGGCGCCATGTCCGCCTGCGCTCATGGCGATGCTCCCGCCACCGGCGATGCCGGGACGGCCTGTCTGCCTGCACGTACGCCCAGCGCATGACAGATGGCGTAGGTGAGCTCCGCGCGGTTGAGAGTGTAGAAATGGAAGTCGCGCACACCGTGCCGCTCCAGCATCTGTACCTGCTCGATGGCGACACTGGCCGCAAGCAGCCGCCGCGTCTCCGCATCGTCGTCCAGACCCTGAAAGCGCTCCGCGAGCCAACACGGAATGCTCGCACCGCAGCGGGCGGCGATACGCAGCACCTGCGGAAAGCGCGTGATCGGCAGGATCCCCGGCACGATGGGCGCGCGGATTGCGGCGCGCGCGCAAAGATCGCGAAAGCGCAGGAAGGCCTCGATGTCGTAGAAGAATTGCGTGATCGCGCGCGAGGCGCCCGCATCCAACTTGCGCTTGAGGTTCTCGAGGTCGAACTGCGCCGACGGCGCCTCGGGATGGACCTCCGGGTATGCGGCGACCGAGATGTCGAAATCCGCAACGCTCTTCAGCCCCGCCACCAGGTCCGCGGCGTAGGCAAAGCCGTCCGGATGCGGCTCGTAGCGGGCGGTCCCTTGGGGAGGATCGCCGCGCAGCGCCACGATGTGACGGATCCCCTGGTCCCGGTACTGGCGCGCGATGTCGAGGATCTCGCCGCGGCTCGCGCCGACGCAGGTGAGGTGCGGCGCGCCGGTGAGCTCGGTCTGCTGTTGAATCCGGGTCACGAGCTGATGCGTGCGGGCGCGCGTCGAGCCGTCGGCCCCGTAGGTGACGGACACGAACCGCGGCGCAAGTGGGGCGAGGCGCTGTACCGAGCGCCACAGCGTCGCCTCCATTTCCGTATCGCCCGGCGGGAAGAACTCGAAGGACACGTTCAGTTTGCGATCCATGTAGCTTTCCCCGCCCCTTACGCCGCGCTTGCCGTGCCGCGCGGCCGCTCAGCCGACGGCACCGCGACGGCTGCCAACACGTGTTGCCCGTCGGCCTCGATGGGGCTCATGCGTTCGCAGGTGAGGCCCGCCTCACCGAGCAGCCTTCGCAGCCGCGCGAGCGGATGCTCCACCACGCGCCCACGGGCGCTCTCGAGCGCCTCGTAGCGCTCGAAGAGCAGGAGGCGTCCTCCGCTCGCGAGCGCACGGCGCGCGAGCGCGAGCAGCGCCCCCGGCACTACAT
>JBAUOO010000192.1:0-26981 GCA_049579785.1 Steroidobacteraceae bacterium | reverse complement strand
GTGGCGTGTCCGCCCAGGCGGGCCACGCGGCCGCCGCGCTCGCGACCGCGCGGTCGATGAGGGCGGCATCCGCCAGGGCCACCCGGCGTGCGACCTTGCCGGTTGCCGGGTCGAAGACCTCATCCGCACGGGCGCCATCCCCGGCGAGCGGCTGGCCGCCGATCCAGTGACCGACGAGTGCAGCGCTTGAGGAGGCGCTGAAGGGCAGGGGTGAGCTAGCCATGGGCAGTGGTCCGAAGGAGCCTGGGGCGCAGTCTAGGAGCGCCGGCGGCGGTTGAGAACCCTCCGGAGCGCGATTACAATGTTCAATAAATTGAACAATCCGAGGACGTTCCATGGGCACTCGGGACTTCGAGGCGGCGCTGCCGGACCTTCACATGCTGACGGTGATCGCCGAGACGCGCAGCCTCACGCAGACCGCGCGCCGCCTCGGGGTCGCGAAGTCATCGGTCAGCGTCCGCTTGAAGGACCTCGAGCGCATGATCGGTGTGCCGCTGGTGCGCCGTACCACACGCTCGATCACGCTGACCGCGGCCGGACAGCAACTCGTCGAGGAGACGCGCGCGTCGCTCGTGCACATCGAGGGCGGCATCGCCCGGGTGAAGGATCTCGCCGCCGCACCGCGCGGGCTCGTGCGCCTGACCGCACCGGTGGCACTGGGACGCCAGCACATCGCGCCCGCGCTGCCGAGGCTTCTCGAGCGGTATCCGGATCTGCGCCTCGAGCTCGATCTCAGTGACCGCTTCGTCAACCTGACTCAGGAGGGTTTCGATCTGGCCGTACGCCACGCGAACCGGGTGCCGGAGTCGCATGTGGCCACCGTGTTGTGTGAGACCCGCTCGGTGCTTCTCGCGAGCCCGAAGTATCTCGCGCGCCGGGGGGTGCCCGAGCACCCGGGCGAGCTGACGCGCCACGACTGTCTCCTTTATCTGCGCGACGGCGGTGCGCCGAGCTGGTCCTTCGAGCGCGGCGTCCGACGCGGCCGCGGAGCCGAGCGGGTGAGCGTGCCGGTGCGAGGACCGCTGCGGGCCAACAACAGCGAGGTGCTGCGCGAGGCGGCGGCCGCCGGGCTGGGGGTGGGCCTGCTGCCTGATTTCACCGCCTGGAGCGGCGCGGCCTCGCGTGGCCTCGTGCCGGTACTGGCGCAGTGGCGGCCGGTGGGCTTCTTCGGCGAGCGGCTGCAGGCGATCCGGCCGTGGGCGCCGCGAACGCCGCGTGCCGTACAGTGCGTCATCGATCACCTGCGCGAGATGTTCGCGCCGGGCTTCAGCGCACCGCAATGAATGCGTATACTCCACTCAACCTGAAGACTCGTTTCACAGAGCTGATCGGCGTCGAATACCCCATCGTACAGGGCGGCATGATGTGGGTGGGCCGCGCGGAGCTCGCGGCTGCCGTTTCCAACGCGGGCGCGCTCGGCATCCTCACGGCCCTCACGCAGCCAACACCGGATGCGCTGCGGCGCGAGATCGAGCGCTGCCGCTCGATGACCGACCGGCCCTTTGCGGTGAATCTCACCATTCTGCCGTCCATGGGCGCGCCGCCTTACGCCGAGTACCGCCGGGCCATCATCGAGAGCGGCATCCGCATCGTCGAGACCGCCGGCCAGAATCCCAGGGAGCATGTCGAGGATTTCAAGGCGCACGGCATCATCGTGATCCACAAGTGCACCTCCGTACGCCACGCGCTCTCCGCGCAGCGCATGGGCGTCGATGTGATCTCGATCGACGGCTTCGAGTGCGCGGGTCACCCGGGCGAGGACGATGTGCCGGGCCTGGTGCTGATTCCCGCGGCCGCGGACCAGGTGCGAATTCCCATGATCGCCTCGGGAGGCTTCGGTGACGGCCGCGGACTCGCGGCGGCGCTCTGCCTCGGGGCCGACGGTATCAACATGGGAACGCGTTTCTGCGCCACGGTCGAGGCGCCCATCCATCCGCGGGTGAAGCAATTGCTGGTGGAGAACGACGAGCGCGCGACTCACGTGATCTTCAAGTCGCTCCACAACACCGCGCGCGTCGGCCGGAACGGCGTTTCCGACCAGGTCGTCGAGATCCTGAAACGCCCCGATGCCAAATTCGAGGACGTCGCGCACCTCGTACGCGGCTCGCAGGGGCGGATCGTGCTCGAGACCGGCGATCTCGAGGCGGGCCTCGTCTGGGCGGGCCAGGTGCAGGGACTCATCCACGATATCCCGACGGTGGCGGAGCTCGTGCTTCGCATCGTGCGGGAGGCGAGGGACATCATCGAGCGGCGGCTACCCGCTTTTCTGTAGGGGGTGCAACCATGGCTTCGAGCTCTCCTCGCCGGCGCTGCGTCGTGGTGACGGGCGCATTCGGTAATCTCGGTCTGGCGGTCGCGCGCAGCTTCCGTGAGCAGGGCGCGGTGATCGCTCTGCTCGCTCACACCCAGCCGCCGGCGCGCGTTGGGGCGGAGTTCCCGGCGCCGCACTGCATCTTGAGCGGCATCGATCTGACGCACGCCGCGAGCGCCGGCACCGCGATGGAGACCGTGCGCGCGACCCTCGGCGCGATCGACGTGCTGGTCAACATCGCCGGTGGCTTTCGCTGGCAAACCCTCGAGCAGGGCGATGTCGAGGGCTGGGATGCGATGTACGCGATGAACCTCAGGACCGCCGTCGTGAGCACCAAGGCGGCGTTGCCGCTGCTGCTCGCGAGCCCCGCCGGCCGCATCATCAATGTGGGCGCCGGCGCGGCGGCACGGCCGGTGGGTTCCGGCATGGGCCCCTACACCGCCTCCAAAGCCGGCGTGCACAAGCTCACCGAGAGTCTGGCGGAGGAGCTCAAGGATCGCGGCGTCACCGTCAATGCGGTGCTGCCGGGCATCATCGACACGCCGCAGAATCGAGCCGACATGCCGAATGCGGATTTCTCCCGCTGGGTGCGGCCCGAAGCGATCGCATCGGTGATCGTGTTTCTCGCCTCGGAGCAAGCGGCCGCGGTGACCGGGGCGCTGGTGCCGGTCTACGGACGAGGTTGAGAGTTGCCGCCCGCTGGCAGCCGGCCCGCGAGCCACACCGTGGCGACCGCCGCGCAAACTCCCCATCCCACCTCGAGGAGCCGCGAGACGAACATGCTTTCCGCGGAGCCGACGCGCGGAACGAGAAGGATGATGGTGGCGGTGATGCCGGCGAGCCGGCTGGCAGAGGCGACGTTCAGTGCCCAGCAGGTCAACATGGCGAGCACGACGGCCAACGCATACACGATCAGGCTCTGTCCGAGCGCCACGAACGTGCAAAGCCCGGCGACACCGCCGACGGCTGCTCCGAGGAATTGATCGCGCGCGGTCGTCTCGGTCGCCCGAAATTCGGTCTGCGCCACCGAGATCGCGGTGATGGCGCTCCAGAAGCTCTCTTTGAGCCCGATCTCATAGGCCGGAATGAACGCGATCAGCGCGGCGCATGCCGAGATCACCCCGTGATGAGCACCGGCTGCGATGCGGTGCAGGAGCGGAAGGGCGCGCCGCAGGCTGGCGAGGTTCGCGTTGAGCTCGGCCAGTCGCGCCCGGTGTGGATTGAAGTGATCCGCGGGAGCGTGAGCAGGAGCGGTCGGCATGGGTCATCCAGTGCGCCAGGGGCTCGGATCGCAGCGTATCACGTGGCATCCATATTAATGTAACTAATCATAAAGTAATTATAACATTTTGAATATAATACATAAATCAATTAGAAATATACCCCTCATCCGGCGGGCGGGCACCGCTCTCGCCCGGTCTCATTGATCCGCGAAAGCACCCCGGCGCGCATCGCGGTCGTCGTGATGGACGTTTCGGCCAGCGGCAAGTCGACGGTGGGTGCTGCGCTCGCGCGCGCTCGAGCGCTGAATCGGGGCCGCAGGGCCGGCCGCCGCGTGCGCCGATGATAGACTTGCGGCCCGCCATGGAATCCAAACGCGAGTCTGAGCGCGAGCCGGCCCGGGGTCAGCGGCACCACGGCGCGAAGCTGCGTCTGCCGCTCAAGATCACCACCATCTCCTGGTCGGACCTCGCCCATACGCTCGGCCCCATCCTTCTCGCGAGCGCCGCGGCCATCGGGCTGGCGCTTTATTTCGTGCGGCCGGCGCCGCCGCGCACATTGACCATGAGCGGGGGCCCGAAGGGAAGCTCCTTCGAGATCTACGCCGAGCGCTACCGGGCGTTCCTCGCCCGCAGTGGCATCGACCTGAAAATCGTGCCGTCGGCCGGCTCGCTGCAGAACCTCCAGCGCCTGGCGGCGCCTCACTCGCGCTTCGACGTCGCCCTGGTGCAGTCCGACATCACCGAGACCGCCCGGCCGGGAGCCGGCGGTGATCTCGTCTCTCTCGGCAGTATGTTCTATCAGCCGCTCACGGTCTGGTATCGAAGCCGCCGGCCGATCTCGCGACTGTCGCAGCTTCAGGGTAAGCGCATTGCGATCGGCAAGGAGGGCAGCGGCACGCGCCTGCTCGCGCTGGCGCTGCTCGGCGCGAACGGCATCGGCCTCCACGGAGCGACGCAGCTGCTCGATTTGGAAGGGGAGGTGGCGCGCCAGGCGTTGCTCGATGGACAGGCAGACGCCATCTTCCTCACGGGCGATTCCGCGCCGCCGGCGACCATCCGCGCGATGCTGCATACGCGCGCCGTGCGCATGTTCAGGTTTGCGCAGGCGGATGCCTATACGAGACGGTTTCCGTACCTGCACGAGCTTCAGATTCCGGAGGGCGCGTTCGACCTCGGCGCCAATCTGCCGGCAAAGCCGATCGTCATGCTCGCTCCGGCGGTCGAGCTGATCGCGCACTCGGACCTGCATCCGGCGCTCTGCGATCTGCTCATCGAGGCGGCGCAGGAAGTGCACGGGCATGCCAGCCTGCTGCAAACCGCCCACGAGTTTCCCAACACCTCGACCTACGCGTTCCCGCTCGACACCGAGGCCGCCCGCTACTACAGGTCCGGCGAGGGGAGCATCGCCTACCGGTATCTGCCTTTCTGGCTCGCGAGTCTCGTGACCCGGATCGCGGTGGTGCTCGTGCCCATCGTCGTCATCTTGATTCCCGGGTTGCGCTACCTGCCGAACCTCTATCGCTGGCGCGTGGACAGCCGCATTCACCGCCGCTATGGGGAGCTCATGGCCCTCGAGCGCGAATCGCTCGGGGAGCTCACGCCGGAGCGGCGCGCGGCGCTCATCGAGCGGCTGGAGGAAATCGAGCGCTCGGTGATCCTGCGCAAGATCCCCGGCTCACACGCGGAGCAGCTCTATCAGTTGCGCGAGCACATCGGCTTCGTGCGCAGCAACCTCAGTCGATCGGCGGCGCACCCGCAGCAGGAGCATGCCGTCGAGAGCTGAGCGGCGCGAGCGCTGTCCGGACCGATCGGCGCCGCGGCGCCGTCAGTTCGCCGGCGCCGTCGGCGGAAAGGGATGGCCGTTCAGAGTGAGCTTGCCTGCCGAAAACTCGAGGTGCGTCGTGACGGCGCTCGGGCCTGCGGCCAGGAAGCCCTGCTGCTCGAGGGAGGTGAGCTGCGCGGCAATCCTCGGATTGGAGCCGCCCGTCGCGAGCAGCTTTTGCAGCAGTCCGTTGTCGATCCGAAGGTCGGCGGTGACCTCGGCGTGTCTTTGCAGCGCCACGATGAACGCCGGCCACTGCAGGTCCGAGCGCGACAGTCCCGGCGCACTGATCCTTGCCGAGAAAAGAAAGCTTCCCTCCGGCATCTCGAAGCTCACCTGCCGGATGTCGAGCACCGGATCGTGCAGCAACACCTCGACCCCATAGCGGCGAAGAGCGTCCCGCATGCCGGCCTGTAACTGCGCCGCGTTGGCGCCGGCCTGACGCTCCGCGAGGCGCATCGCCCGCATCATCGAGGCGAATGAGGGCCCGTGGACGTGCTCGATACTCTCCGAGTACCTGAGGTTCATCAGCCGCAGCGCGCCGAGCTTGGCGGCGTCCATGGCGGCATCGACGCGCAGATCGAAGAACTCCCCGTCCGTCTTCGAGGCGCTGGTGAATGAGATACGTTCCAGCGAGTACTCGCCCGAGCGCGCGCTGCTGCCCTTCACTTGCTCGATGGTGAAGGTACCGGTTCCGAGATACAGATCGTCGAACGCCTTCTCGTGGGAGCCGGAGTATTCGAGACCGGAGAGCTCCATCCGTCCCTGTGCGCCCTGCACGGCAAGGCGCGGCGCGGTGAGCTCGCCCGACCAGCGGGTTCCATTCCAGTTGGTCGTTACCGTGCCGGTCAGCCCTGCCCATGCGAGCGTCGTTCCATCAGGAAAGCGCAGGTTGAGGTTTGGACTGCGCAGTTCGGCGCTTCCCCCGCCGAGGAATCCTTCCTTCGAGGAGATCCGAAGGATCGGGCTGGAGCCGGGCACGCCCGATAGCAGCTTTTGCAATGCGGGCGGTGCGATCACGGTCGTATCGACGGTGGCGAGAGCCACCGTGCGCAGTCCGGGAAAAGGACCGTGCGCGATGGTGCTTTCGACGGTAATCGTGAAGCGCGGAGCACTGGGCGAGCTGCTCGCGACCTTCACGAGCCCCAGGGCGGGATTTTGGAAACCGTACGTGAGGGTCTGCGTGGATCGATACACGCCGCGGTGATACTGCCGGCTCAGGAGTGTCAGGTAAGGGGCCCGGGCGAGTACCTGCTGCTCGGCATGTTGCAGCCGGCTCTCGATGACGAGGCCCGTTACCCAGGTGATCCCCGGGTATGACAACACGATGACGGCCCCGACGACGAGCAGGGACTTGGTCGCTCTATTCACTTATGGGCCTCCCCCGGGGCGCCGCTGCCCGGCCCTCAAGATACCGGAGTGCCGGCGGCCTCGCTATCGATGCGCTGTGACCTAACCCCCGATTTCCGCGATTCGCGCCGACAGCTCCCACAGTCGCCGGGCATTCTCATCACTCTGCGCTTGCGCGGACGGTACCGCCGGGGCGCAGTCGCTGTAGTAGCCGCCGCTTTGGCCTTCGACCTCGGGTGAGCTCGCGAGGTAGACGATCGTCTTCGCCCCCTCTTGCGGGGAGCGGGCGAAGAGCCACTTCGCGATCGCGAGCCCGACGCGAATCGGCCCGCCGGCGCTGTCGCCGAACCGGGTGGCGACGAAGCCCGGATGCAGGCAGTTGGCCGTTACGCCGCTGGCGCCGATGCGCCGCGCGAGCTCGCGAGTGAAGAGGATGTTGCAGAGCTTGGTGGTGCCGTAGCCCGTGGAGCCCTTCTGATTCTGCAGGTGCTCGAGATCGAGCTTCCCGCGCTGATGCGCCGCCGAGGCGGTGCACACGATGCGGGCACCGCCGCCCACGGCGCGCAACCGCTCGAGCAGCAGATGGGTGATCACGAAATACGACATGTGATTGGTCGCGAACATCACCTCGAGGCCGTCTTCGGTAAGTTGATTGCGCGCGAGGATCGTGCCCGCGTTGTTGATCAGCACATCGATGCGGCTTTCCGCCGCGGCGATCTCCGCCGCCACCTGTTTCATGTCGCGAAGCCGGGAGAGGTCGGCAATATGAGCGCTGTGAGCCGCGGCGGGATTGGCCGCGTGCAAGGCGCGCAGTGTCTGCTGCGCGCGCTGCCTGTCGCGGGCGACGATGACGATGCGCGCGCCTTGCTCGGCGAGGCGCCGGGCCGCCACGGCCCCGATGCCGGAAGTGGCTCCCGTGATGACCACCGTCTTGCCCTGCATGAGCGCAGTGTACCGCGCATCAAGGAGAAGCTCGCGCCGCAGCCGGTGGAAATGTCGGTTGACCCGCCCTGCGCGGTTGGCTAATCCGGTGCTGACCCAGTAAGCTCGCAAATCATGGAAAAGCACGAGCTGCGCGCCGCCACCTCTCTGGCGGCGGTGTTCTCCGTGCGAATGCTGGGTCTTTTCATGGTTTACCCGGTGTTCGCGGTCTTCGCTCGCCACCTCTCCGGCGCGACTCCCTACAGGATCGGACTGGCGCTCGGCATCTACGGCTTGAGTCAAGGCGTGCTGCAGATGCCCTTTGGAGTGCTCTCCGACCGGGTGGGTCGCAAGGTGATGATCGTACTCGGGCTCGTGGTGTTCGGTCTCGGCAGCGCCGTGGCGGCGAGCTCGAGAACCATCGATGGCATGATCATCGGGCGGCTCCTGCAGGGAGCGGGCGCGGTGGGCTCGGTCATCCTCGCGCTGCTCGCCGACCTCACCGCCGACAAGAACCGCACCAAAGCGATGGCGCTCGTCGGGATGACCATCGGCTTGTCCTTCCTGGTGGCGATCGTGACAGGACCGGCGGTCGCAGGTTGGATCGGCGTCGCCGGCATATTCTGGCTCATGACGGCGCTCGCGCTCGTCGGCATCGCCATCACGCTGTTCGTCGTGCCCGCGCCGCCGCCGGCGCACGTTCATCCCGAGGCGGAGACGGTTCCGGGGCTCGTCGGCGCGACGCTGCGCAACCCGGAGCTGCTGCGGCTCGATTTCGGCATCTTCGCGCTGCATGCCATGCTGACGGCGAGCTTCCTCGTGCTGCCGGGGCTGCTGCGCGGCACGCTCGCGGTGAGCAGTCGCGATCAGTGGTTCGTGTATCTGCCGGTGCTGTTGGTGTCGGTGGCCGTGATGGTACCGGCGATCATCGTGGCCGAGCGCCATCGCCGGCTGAAGAGCGTGGTCGTGGGCGCCGTCGCCGCGCTCGCGCTGAGTCAGCTCATGCTGGCCACCGCGGGCGAAGACCCCTACGTGCTGGTCGCTGCAATGGTCGTATTCTTCGCCGGCTTCAACATCATGGAGGCGAGTCTGCCCTCGCTCGTCACCAAGACCGCCCCGGCCGGCTCGAGGGGCACGGCGACGGGCATCTACTCGAGCTCGCAGTTCCTTGGCATCTTCGCCGGCGGTGTCATCGGCGGCTGGGTGCACCAGGCCGCCGGCACGGCCGCCGTCTTTTTCCTCGCCGCCTCGCTCGCCATCGTGTGGCTGTTGGTGGCCGCGACCATGCGCGGCCCCGCCGTCGGTCACGATGGCGGCCAACTGCCGGCCGCGGCTCGAAGGGGTTCCCACAGATGACAGCGCCGCCGTTTCGTGAGCAGCGGTGGAGCTCCGCCGATGGGCTGGAGCTTTATTGCAGAATCTACGATGTTGGGGCCGGGCCTGAGTCGGCTCGCCCTCCCGCTCTCACGGTGCTGTGCCTGCCCGGCCTGACTCGTAACAGTCGGGATTTCGAGGCGCTCGCGCCGCATCTGGCCGCGCGTTACCGCGTGGTCTGTCCCGACCTCAGGGGCCGCGGGCTCTCGGCGCGCGATCCGAAGTGGCAGAACTATCATCCCGGGATCTACCTCGCGGACCTGCAGCGCCTGATGCAGGCGCTCGAGCTGTCCCGCGTGGCTATCCTGGGCACATCACTCGGCGGACTGCTCGCGATGATGCTCGGCGCCACCGCACCGGAGCGCGTGGCGGGCATCGTGCTGAATGACATCGGGCCGGAGATCGATCCGAAGGGCATCGAGCGCATCAGGAGCTACACCGGCATGCTGCCCGCGGTGGGCACCTGGGAGGAGGCCACCCAGCAGCTGCGAGTCGTCTACGGCAATGCCTGGCCGGGCCTTGCCGATGAAATGTGGTCGACGCTCGTGCGCCGCAGCTACCGCGCCGATGCTTGCGGCGTACCCGTGCTCGACTGCGATCCGCGCATCGGTGATGCGCTGCGCGCGGCGCCGCCGGCGGCAGCGGAGGCATTTTGGCCGGTATTCGCCCGCTTGGGGACCCTTCCGATGTTGGTGATCCATGGCGCGCTCTCGGACATCCTGAGCGTGGGCACGTTGGCGCGCATGCAGCGCGAGAAGCCGGACCTCGAGCGCGTCACTGTCGGCAATCGCGGACATGTGCCGCTGCTCGATGAGCCGGAGGCGCTCGCGGCGATCGACCGTTTCATGCTCCGCCTGAAGCCGTAAACTAGAACCATGAGATTTCCTCGCCTGCTGGCGCTCGCCGCGCTGCTGTCCTCGTGGGTTGCACTGCCCGCGGCCGCGGATGTGGCGCCTTTCGATCTCGCGGGACCGGATCTACAGGTGACGGTCGGCCGCGGGCACGAGACGCTGCCCATTGCCGAGGTTCCTAACCTTGCCGTCGGCGATCACCTGTGGATCCGTGCGGATCTGCCGCCCAACGAGTCGGAGCACTACCTGCTCGTCAGTGCTTTCCTGCGCGGCGCCACCGACCCGCCGCCGCGCGACTGGTTTCACGCCTGTAAGACCTGGAAGCGCGGTTGCGCGCGAGACGGCCTCGAGCTCGCGGTGCCCGGGGGCGCCCAACAGGTGCTCGTTTTCCTCGCGCCGCAGTCGGGCGGAGACCTGAGGACGCTGATCAATGCCGTGCGCGGCCGCCCAGGTGCCTTCGTGCGCACCTCGCAGGACCTCAACCAGGCGACGCTCGACAGCTCGCGTCTCGAGAGCTACCTTCGAGCGGTCCATGCGCTCGAAGAGACGGCACCCGGCAGATTGAAGGAAGTGGCGCCGCTCCTCGGGCGAAGCCTCGCCATCAAGGTGAAGCCGAAGTGCCTCGATCTCATTCCGGAGCTGCAGGCTCCCTGCCTCATGCAGGATCAGGTGTCGTTGATCCTCGACGACGGCCACAGCACCTCCATCGTCGAGGCGCTGACCTCCGGACCCATGAGCGATCTTGCGATGCAGGCGAGCTACACGCCACAGCTGAGCTATGGCTACTACAGCCCCTATCTCGCCTCCGTGCTCGACATCGCGCGGATCTTCGGCTCCTTCACCACGGCGAATTACCAGTACATTCCGGCGCTCGCGACCCTTCGCGGGGAGGTGTTGGCGCTCACGCTCAACACGCCGCCCTCCTTCCACAGTCCCAAGTCGGTGCTCGTCACCGCATTGCCGGCGGTGGAGGCCCCGCAGCCCCCGCCGCTGCACGCGGTCGATCCCAAGGAGATCTACTGCGCGCGCAAGAGCTCCCTCGTCCTGCCGGTCGAGGGCGCGCCGCTCGTATTCTCCACCGGCTATGCCCGCGACATGCACCTGAGCCTCACGGGCAGCGATGGCAGGACGATCGAGCTGCCCGCGCAGGCGGACGCGGAGCAGGGTGGGTTCGTCATCGATACTTCCGGCCTGGGTACCGCGAGTCTCGGCAACCGGGTGCACGGCGCGTTGCAGGGATACTGGGGCTTCGAGCCTTTCGACGGGCCCGCGTTCCAGCTGGTCAACGCACGCGAGGAGAGCTGGCGGCTGCCGGCCGATGAGGATGCGGCGATCGTCGGCCGCGAGGACATCGTTCACCTGCAGGCGAGCAGTGTCAGCTGCGTCGATCGCATCATGGTGCGCGATCCGGCCGGCAAGGAGCTCGACGCCGAATGGAAGCCGCTGCATAGCAACGAAGTGGAGGTGAAGCTGCCGCTGCAGGCCGCGCAGCCCGGACCGCTGACCTTGCTCGTGAAACAGTACGGCGCGAGAGCGGCTCAGCCGGTGCCGCTGCGGGCGTTCGCGGAGGCTGCCCGCCTCGACAGCTTCACGCTGCACGCGGGCGACAGTCAGGGCGTGCTCGCGGGCAGTCGCCTCGATGAGGTGGCCGGCCTTGCGATCGCCGGCGTGGCGTTCGTGCCCGGCGCGCTCTCGAGCAGCCAGGGAGTCGATGAGCTCACCATGACCGCGCAGGATCTCGCCGCGGCGGTGGCGCTCAAGAGTGGTGATGCGGGGCTTGCGAAAGTCAGATTGAGGGACGGGCGAGTGCTTGACCTGCAGGCAATCGTCGCGGCGCCCCGTCCGAGCGTCGTTCTCCTCGGCAAGAGCGTGCAGCCCTCGGCATCGAATACCGGCAGCCACATCCAACTCGCTGGCGATGAGGAGCTGCCGCAGCGCGCCCGTCTCACATTTTCCCTGCGGGCGAAATCCCCTGCCGCCTTCGGCCGTGACGAGATGATCGAGATAGCGACCGCGGACGGCTCATACTCGACCACGCTCAGCCTCGCCAACGGCGGCGTCACGCTCGAGAACCGCGCCGTCGCGATTGCGAGCCTCGATCCGGCTCGGGCGTTCGGCCCCTCGGCCTTCGGACCGCTGCAGTTTCGCGTGGTGAACGGCGGCGTCACCGGCCCGTGGCAGCCTCTTGCGACGCTGGTGCGCCTGCCGCAGCTGCGCGAGCTCGTGTGTCCCGCGACGCCGGAGCTGGCCTGCCAGCTCTCGGGCAGCAATCTCTTTCTGGTCGACTCGATCTCCACCGATGCGCGTTTCGCTCATCCCGTGCAGGTCCCGGATGGTTTTCCGGGCTATGCGCTGCCCGTGCCGCATCCGAAGCATGGAGAGCTGTTCGTGAAGCTGCGCGACGATCCGCAGGTCGTCAACCTCGCTTGGGTCCATACGCGCGAGCTGCCGCCCACGGCGCAAGAGACCGAGCGCGCCAGCGTGCGACATGCCGCCGCCAGCGTGCTCGCAATGCCGCCTGCGGATGAGGGTCCGCCGAAACCAACACCGAAGAGCGACGGACCACCGAAGCCGCCCGCGCCTCCAAATCTGAGCTGACCGCTCTTGACGGACTCGTAGCGGCCCGCCATGCGTAAACGCTTCCTTGGGCTGCTGCTGGCCGCGGCCGTCGCGACGCCCCATCACCCGGCGCACGCGGGTGGCTTCGATACACGCCCGCTACGCGCGGTGCTCGTGCGCCTGTTGCCCCGACAGGCGCGGCAGTTCGAGCTGGGCACGCTCGCCCCCCTCGAAGGCCGCGAGCGTTTCCGCATCGCGCGCGCGGGCGATCACATCGAGGTCCAAGGCAGCACGCCGAGCGCGTTGCTCTTCGGCGTGAACTGGTATCTCAAATACGTGGCCCACGTGCAGATCTCGCCCAACGGCGATCGTGTCGGCACCGCGGCCTTTCCGCTCCCGCGCGCGCCGATCGAGAGGGAAACGCCGTATGCCTATCGGCTTGCGTTGAACGAGAACGTCGACGGCTACACGACGCCCTATTGGGACTGGGCGCGCTGGCAGCGGGAGATCGACGTGCTGGCGCTCTCCGGAGTCAACGCCGTGCTCATCGAGCGCGGCACGGATACCGTGCTCGACCGCACCTTCCGCGACTTTGGCTACTCCGACGGCGAGATCCGCCGCTGGCTCGCGGCGCCCGCGCATCAGAACTGGCAGCTGATGGGAAACCTCTGCTGCTTCGCCGGACCGATCAGTCGCGCGCTGTTGAAAAAGCGCCTGGCCTCCGCGCAGAGGATCATCTCGCGTCTGCGCGAGCTCGGCATCACGCCGGTGATGCCCGGTTTCTACGGCATCGTGCCGGCCGACTTCCAGCGGCACTTTCCCCAGGCGCACGTGGTGCCGCAGGGTCGCTGGGCGGGATTTGAGCGGCCGGGCTGGCTCGATCCGCGCGATCCGATCTTCGCAAGGCTCGCCGCCGATTTCTACCGCCAGCAGCGCGCGCTCTTCGGCGATAGCCGCATCTACGACATGGAAGTGTTCCAGGAAGGCGGCAAGACCGGCGATGTTCCGGTCGGGCCGGCCGCGCGAGCCGTGCAGGCCGCCCTGCGGGCCGCGCACCCGAACGCGAGCTGGATGATGCTCGCCTGGCAGGGAAATCCGCGGCCGGATCTGCTCGCCGGCGTCGACCGCCGCCATCTCTTGATCGTCGATATCGATCACAACCGAGTGCCACGCGACGATCGCCGCCAGGACTTTCGGCGGGCGCCGTTTCTCTTCGGCGGACTGTGGGAGTTCGGCGGCCGTACGACCCTGGGGGCTGACATCCACGACATCACGGATCGGTTGCAACTCGTTGGCCGCATGAACGATGACATGGTCGGCACCGCGCTGTTCACCGAGGGTCTGGATACCAACCCGTTCGCCTTCGACCTCTTCACCGAGATGGCATGGCGCCGCGGGCCGGTCAACCTCGCCGCCTGGACCCACGGCTATGTCGTTCGCCGCTACGGCGCGGCCGACCCTCATGCGCTCGCGGCCTGGAAGATCCTCACGCAGACGGCCTACGACATCCGCGTCGATCAGGTGGTCTTCAACAGCGAGCGCGATGCCGCACAGGAGTCGCTGTTCGATGCGCAGCCGGGACTCGCGGTCAACCGCGCCTCGACGTGGTCACCGGAGGGCATGCGCTACAGCGCCGCGGCATTTCAGCGGGCACTGCCGCAGATGCTGCAAGTGGCGCCCGCGCTTCGCGGCAGCGCAACCTATCGCTACGACCTGGTCGATATCGCGCGGCAGACGCTCGCCAATGAAAGCCGGGTGTTGTTGCCGCGGATCAAGGCGGCCTACGGCGCGAAAGACCGGCCGCGCTTGCAGGCGCTCACCCGCTGCTGGCTCGGGCTGATGGGCTTGCAGGACCGCCTGCTCGCGAGCAACCGCTACTTTCTCCTCGGCGGCTGGCTCGCCCGCGTGCGTCCATGGGCCTCCTCGCCCGCCGAGCTCGCGCGGCTTAACTTCGATGCCCGCTCCATCCTCACCATCTGGGGTGATCGACAGGCGAGCGAGGCCGGGGGCCTGCATGACTACGGCAACAGGGATTGGGCGGGACTCACGGGAGACTACTACCGCATGCGCTGGCAGAGATACTTCCATGGCCTCGAGGAGTCGCTGCGCACCGGCGCTCGTCCCCAACCCATCGATTGGTTCGCCCTCGGTGAGAAGTGGAGCCGCGCCAGTCAGCGCTATCCTGAGCGGCCGATCGGTGACACTTACGCGCTCGCCGGCCAGGTGGCGCGAGTGATGCGGCGGGGCGGGTGCCCCTAGGTCACGGACGCTCCCCGATCAGGTGCAGGGGCCGCCCAGGAGTCCAGCGCGCAATTGCGGGCTGGGGGGCGAGGAGCCGAGCCAGATCGCGAGGAACGCCGCGGCGAAGTCGTCCCCGGGAATCGTGCCTTTGTAGGCGTCGTCGAGGGAGTACTGGATGCCCACTGCTGGAATTCGAAGAAACGTCATGCGATCCCCGGAGCCGACGCTCGCCATCCAAGCGTTGAGTTGCGCGATCCGGCTTTGAAGCTGCGGCAGCTCCCCGGGCGCGCTCTTCTCGAAGCCTTCCCGCCAGGCGTCGCGCAACTGACCCGCGGTCGCGTGAAAGACGAACCGCAGCTCGATCTCGACCGGCTCGCGAGAGGTCAGGATGGCGTTGGCATCGGCCGTGGGATGTGCCACGTAGAGCGCGCCTACGTAAACCTTGATGCCGAAGATCGTTGCCTTGCGCAGGCCGAGCCCGTTGAGGGTCAGGGTCTGGCCGCGGGCCTGGACATGCTCCGGAAACGAGACGCCATCGCACTCCGTGGGCACCGCCGCGGCGGCGGCACTCGAGCAGAGAAAGATAACGAGAGCCGCCGAGGCGAAAGCAGGCACCGAGGCGATCGACGCGCGCATTCTCATGGACCTCCAGCCGCCACATTCTGTCTTGCGAGCGGCGCCGCCCAAGCCTAGCACGAGATCAGTCGGGGTAAGGGATCCACCCCCATTTCGACGCTCATCGGGCCAAGCGGGTTTAAAAAGGCGCCCCGCCGCGTCTCGGTACGGCGGGGCGCGTGGAAAGCTCGTGTCTTACCCGTGGCGCCCGAGCGCCTGCGCATGCAGGGCGGCGAGCCGCGCATCGCCGATCTGTCCGATGGCGCGCGCGACCGCCTGGCGCTGGCACTCCCGGCTTGCCGCAACCGCATCGAGATCGCGGGAGTCCCAGCCGGGACAGACCGACTGCGCGGCGGTCACGATGCGCGCATACAGCACGCGCGTGCCCTGCTCACTCGTGAGGTCGCGCAGGCTGTAGTAGAGGGTTGCTTGCGGCGCATCGGCAGCCGGCTGTGCGGCGGTTGCGATCGCGGGCGATCCGAGCAGTGCCGTCATCGTGAGGCCGATCACGGCGGCAACGGCGGTGAGGGCGGGGCGGCGAGAGCCGATCGGCGCGGTGAGGCGGTTCATGGCGATGTCTCCTGTCAACGGTTGGTTTGAGCGGGTACGTTCACTTCGACGCTCATATGAGACACCGGGTTTAAGCGCATCGTAAGGCCGCCGGCCCCGCATTGGTCCCTGCTGACAACGGGTTGGGCACTTTCGCCGTGCGCGCGTCCGCGTCGCCGTCGTTGGCCGGCGCGAGCGAGGGGTGCGCCGGGCGGCGCTCGACATCGCGCGGTGCCGCGGATTCGTCCCCATTTCCTGCGGACTCGTCCCACGGGATACGGTGCTTCGTTCCCAGGCGCCGCGGTTGGCGTAGGCTAGCCGTCCATGGGCTCGCGCATCCGCTTCCCGCTGCTGATCGTCACCGCCTTCTGGGCGTACGTGACGGTGTCCGATATCCTCAATGCGAACAGTCTGCAGTGGAGCCTGAGCATATTGGGTGTCAGCTTCTACGCCCCGTGGACGGCCCGCGTGCTGCAACACCTGCTGCTGTACCCGGTGCTGCTGCTCTGCGTTTGGGTTTCGGTGCGTATCGGCTGGCGGCCGATCTGGCAGCGGCTGCCGCTGCAGGCGCTGCTCGCCGCGGGATTTGCCGCGCTCGCATTTCCGGCGATGGCGGTCGGACTGGTGCTCGTGGGCGGGCATTCGGCAGGCGTGCATCCTGATACACTGAATTTGGAGCAGCTCTCTTGGATGGCGCTCGTCAATCTGGACTTGCATATCTGGTTCGCGACCTCTATCAACTTCGTGCTGACGTACGGCTTCGCGCTCGCGTTGGTCACCGGCTTCAACTTCTACCGGCAGTTGCGCGACTCGCAGATCCGCTCGGCGGCGCTCGAGCGGGCGCTCAGCGCGGCGCATCTGGCGGCGCTGCGGATGCAACTCTCGCCGCACTCGCTCTTCAACCTGCTGCACACCATCCGCGGCCAGATCGACTGGGATCCGGCGGCGGCGCGCACGATGATCGTGCAGCTCGGGGACCTGCTGCGCCGGTTGCTCCACGCCGGGGAGCGCGAGTACTCGCGTCTCGCGGATGAGCTGCAGTTCGCGCGTCTTTATCTCGAGCTGCAGCAACGGCGCTTTCCGGACCGGCTGAGCGTCGAGCTGCCCGAGCCCGCGCAGTGGCCGGCCGCGTGGGTGCCGAGCCTCATCCTGCAGCCGCTCATCGAGAATGCGGTCGTGCACGGGTTGGCCGGGCACCAGGACCCCGTTCTCGTCCGTCTCGAGGCCCTCGGCGCCGGAGGTGAGCTCACGTTGCGCGTCATCAATACGATGGCCGCCGGGGATTCGCGGCGCGAGGACGGGATAGGCTTGAAGAACGTGCGCGAGCGGCTGGCGATTCAGTTTCGCGACAAGGCCCGCTTCAGCGCGACGGCAGGTGATGATCGCAGGTGGGTCGCGGAGATCCACATGCCGCTCCTCACCGATGTTCTCGAAACCCGACCCGCGACCGCCGAGGCGATCGAACCCGTTGCCTCCACGGAGCCGATGCAGTGCTCGAGGTGATCATCGTCGATGATGAGCCGGCGGGACGCCGCACCCTGCGCGAGTACTGCGCGCGCGAGCCCGATCTGCGCGTGGTCGGTGAGTATGGCGACAGCCGCGCGGCGCTCGAGGCCATCCGGGCGCAGCCGCCGCAGCTGCTGTTCCTCGACATTCAGATGGACGCGCTCGATGGCGTCTCGCTCGCCCGCGCCCTCGATCCGCGCACCCTGCCGCTCATCGTCTTCGTGACCGCCTACGATCGCTACGCGCTCGAGGCTTTCGATCTGAGCGCGGTGGATTACCTGTTGAAGCCCTTCGATGACGAGCGCTTCCGCCGCACGCTCGAGCGCGTCCGGCACCGGCAGGAGGCGCAGAGCGCGGCGCAACGCCAGGAGACACTCGATGCCGTGCTCGCGCGGATCGAGCGTGGGGCGGCGGCGGCCGCGGACGTACGGCCGCGGGTGCTGGCCGAGATCGGCAGCCGCATGCACATGCTCGATGTCGCCCAGATCGAAGCGGCCGAGGCCGATCGCAACTACGTGAGGCTCCTCGTCGGCCGTGACACCTTCCACGCGCGCAGCACTTTGCAACAGGCGGAAAAGACACTACAGTCGCAGCCCATGCTGCGCATCAGCCGCTCCTGTCTCGTAAACATCAACCACGTGCGCGAGGTCAGCCGCACGCCGCGGGGCGATTTCATCCTGGTGCTCGCCGGCGGCGCCACGGTGACGAGCAGCGAGGGCTTTCGGGATGCGGTGCGTCAGCACCTCGAGCGCTTGAAAGTCTGCCCGGCCTGAAGGCGGTATAGGGCGGTGCGAGTGGAGCAAGGCAAGCGCACCGGGATCGTGGCGCTCGCCATCCTCGCCGGCATCAATTTACTCAACTATCTCGACCGTTACGTGGTCGCGGCGTTGCTGCCGGATCTCAAGCGCGCCATGCACCCCACCGATTTCGAGCTGGGCATGCTGATGAGCGGCTTCCTCATCGTGTACATGCTGGCCGCGCCGCTGTTCGGGCGGCTCGGGGACCGTGGCTCGCGGCCGCGTCCGATCGCCATCGGCGTCTTTCTCTGGAGTCTCGCCACCGGACTCTCCGGCCTGGCCCGCAGCTACGCGCAATTGCTGATCGCCCGGGCCGTGGTCGGAATCGGCGAGGCAGCCTATGGGACCATCGCCCCCTCGCTCCTCGCTGACTTCTTTCCGCGCAGCACGCGCGGTCGGGCGTTCGCCGTATTCAACATGGCTATCCCGGTGGGTGCGGCGCTCGGTTACATCGTGGGCGGTGTCATGCGCCAGCACTTCAGCTGGCATGCGGCCTTTTACGTGGCCGGCATACCGGGCCTGGTCCTCGCAGCCTGGATTCTCCGGCTGCCCGATCCTCCCCGTGGCGCGAAAGAGGATGAGTCCGCGCCGAGCCGCGCTCGCGAGGCCGCCAGCGGTACCGCGGAACGCTCCTGGGCGGTGTACCTGCGCCTTCTGCGCCAGCCCCCCTACACGCTGACCGTGCTCGGCTACGCCGCCTACACCTTTGCGCTCGGCGGTATGGCGTTCTGGATGCCGACCTTTCTCGAGCGGGTGCGCGGCATACCGGCCGAGACGGCCTCGGCGGGCTTCGGGGAGATCGTGGTCCTGACGGGATTCCTCGGCACGTTCGTCGGCGGCTGGCTCGGGGACTACTGGCTGCGATATTCCAGGCAGGCGTATCTGTGGATGTCGGGTTGGATCACGCTGCTCGCGGTGCCGGCGGTATACTTGGCGCTCGCCGCGGGTGCGCCGGCGGCTTTCTACCCCGCGCTCATCGTCGCGGAGCTGCTCCTTTTCATGTCCACCGGTCCCATCAACACGGCGATCGTCAATCTCGTGAGCCCGACCGAGCGGGCCTCCGCGGTGGCACTCAGCATCCTCGCCATCCATCTCCTCGGCGATGTTCTCTCGCCCTCCATCATCGGCAAGCTCTCGGACCTGTTCTCACTCGGGACCGCGGTGATGATCGTGCCGGGCGCCGTGGCGATCTGCGCGGCGCTGTGGCTCGTGGCCGCGCGCGCGAGCGCCGCCTCGACCGCTCCGATCACCTGAGAAATCATTCGGCTCATCGAAGGGAGCGCCACCGGCGCCTCTGCGTGTGCGAGCATCCTGCCTGCCGCGGATCGATTGTCCGCGGTAGCGCGAAGGGGAGCTGAGGTGCGATGTCGGAGTGGGAGTCGCAGCGCGTGCGCGTGTGCACCGTTTATCGTGCTGGTGCTGCTGGCTGCGGGTTGCGGGACGGCCTGGGCTCAGACCGATGAGATCCAGGTTTACGATGCGACCATCGCGCCTCCTGGCGTCTTCAACCTGACGCTGCACGATAACTACACCCCGAGCGGGCGGACGCTGCCGGATTTCCCCGGCGCCATCGTGCCGGAACACTCGCTCAACGGCGTGCCGGAGTGGGCCTACGGGGTGACCGACTGGATGGAGGTGGGTCTTTACCTGCCGCTTTACAGCGTCGAAGGCGATGGCGCGGTGCGCTTCAACGGCTTCAAGCTGCGAGCGCTTTTCGTGAGCCCGCATGCCGCCGAGCGGCCGTTTTTCTACGGCATCAACTTCGAGTTCAGCTACAACACTCCGCACTGGGACCCGCACCGCTATAGCCAGGAGATCCGGCCCATCGTCGGCTGGCACCTCGGGCGGCTCGATGTGATCGTGAACCCGATCCTCGATAACGACTGGGAGGGTTTCGGCAAGCTCGACTTCGCGCCCGAGGCGCGTCTCGCCTGGCACTGGTCGAAGATGTGGGCGACGGCCGCGGAGGAGTATGCCGACTTCGGACCGGTGGACCATTTCTACGGGCCGAGCGCGCAATCGCATCAGCTCTTTGCGGTCTTCGATTACTACGGCAAGGTGTCGATCGAGGGCGGGCTCGGCTTCGGGATGACGCCGGCCTCCGATCACCGCATCGTGAAGCTCATGTTCTCCTGGGATCTCAACTGAGCCCTGCAGCGCAGATGCGACCTCAGCGCGAGACGAAGGCGCGCTCGATCACGTAATCGCCGGGCTCGCCGATGCCGGGGGAGATCTCGAACCCGCGCCCATCGAGCAGCGCGCGCGTGTCGGTCAGCATCGCCGGGCTGCCGCACACCATCACCCGGTCGCTTGCCGGATGAAAGGGCGGAAGTCCGAGGTCGTAGGAGAGCCGTCCGGACTCGATGAGCGCGGTCAGGCGCCCGCGGTTGGCATGCGGCTCACGCGTGACCGTGGGGTAGTAATGCAGCTTCTCCCGTACTTCCTCACCGAGCAGCTCGTGCGCCCTCAGGCTCTCGATGCGATGCTTGACCACGGCGGTCTCCCGCGCCCAGCGCACACCGTGCACGAGCACGACGTGCTCGAAGCGCTCGTAGACCTCCGGATCCTTGATGACGCTCATGAAGGGCGCGGCCCCGGTACCGGTCGAGAGCAGGTACAGCCGTTTGCCGGGCTTGAGGTCGTGCAGCACCAACGTGCCGGTGGGCTTGCGGCTCACCAGAACCTCGTCCCCTTCGCGGATGTGCTGCAGCCGAGAGGTGAGGGGGCCATCGGGCACCTTGATGCTGAGGAACTCGAGGTGCTCCTCGTGGTTGGCGCTGGCTATGCTGTATGCGCGCAGCAACGGACGGCTGTCGACGTGCAGGCCGACCATGACGAACTGCCCGTTCTCGAAGCGCAGTCCCGAATCCCGCGTGGTCGTGAAGGTGAACTGTGTATCGGTCCAGTGCCGTACCGAGAGAACGCGCTCGCTGCCTATCGCCGCCAAGAGGGTATCTGCCTTTTCCCGCCGGGAATTCCGGCCTCTCTATCGTACCGGTTTATCTTACCGGGCCTGCCCGGCCGGCGTGGCGCCAATGGGCTATGCCATCATAATCTTGCGTTATCAGAGCTGGGGGTAAGCCATGACCGAATCGCAAGCGCTCGCGGCGCTCGAGCAGCGCGTGACCGAGCTCGCGCGCCAAATGGCGCGGCTCGAGGATACCCACGCCGTCAAGTGCCTGCACTACAAGTACGGCTACTACATCGACAAGTGCCTCTACGATGAGGCGGTGACGCTCTTCGCCGACGACGGCGAAGTTCGTTTCCTCAACGGTATCTACCGTGGCAAGAGCGGCATCCGCCGGCTCTACTGCAACTGGTTCCGCAAGTACTTCACCGGCGGCATGAACGGGCCGGTCCGAGGCCTGCTGCTCGATCACCTGATGTTGCAGGACATCGTCGATGTCGCGGACGATGGCCGCACGGCAAAAGGCAGGTTTCGCTGCGTGCTGCAGGGCGGCTGCCACGAGGGCGTGCCCGAGCCCATTCCGAACTTTCCGCGCCAGTTCTGGGAAGCCGGCATTTACGAGAACACCTACGTCAAGGAGGACGGTGTCTGGAAAATCCACTGCCTGCACTACAACATGCTCTGGCGCGCCGATCACAGCCAGGGCTGGGCGCACAGCGTCGTGCATCTGACCCCCATTACGCGCGCCTACCCCGAAGATCCCAACGGTCCCGACGAGCTTCTGTCCGAAGCGCCCAAGACCTGGCCCGAGACGCGCGTCGTGCCCTTCCACTATGCGCATCCGGTGACCGGAAAGCGTTGGGGCGAGCCCTAGATGCCCGCGCGGTGTGCAGGTCGCACCCGAACGCACCGCAATCGCTCACGCGATCCGCCGCAACCCCGGCTGGCGCGCAGTCAAGCGCTGGCATGCCATTTGCTTTGAGCATACCGGCTCGTTCGCGGCGGCGGTAACCCCCTCATTCGCTGCCGTGTGCAAGTTACCGGTGGAGCCGGAGTCCCCCTCCCGGCTCCACCGGTGTTTCTTCAGGCGATCCTGCAATCCAAGGCAATCTCGGCGAGCTCGTAGCCTTTCCTGAAGTCGCGGATGTGCTTGGCCATCCAGCCGCGCGCCGCGTCCGCATCGCGCCTCACCATGGCCTCGAGAATCCGCCGCTGCGCGGCGATGATTCGCGAGCGCGCCTGCGGCACCTTGTCGATCATGACGCGCAACGAGGGCTCGAGAAGATGCAGCAGCGGCTCCTGCGCCAGGGTGAGCACCTGATTGTGGGTTGCCCGACCGACGCAGCGGAAGAACTCCGCCGTGTGATGCACCGCCTTCTCCGTTTCCGCATTCTCCTGCGCGACGCGCGCGCACACCGCGGCGATGCTGTCGAGGTCCGTTTGCGTGCGATTGCGGGCCGCGATCTCGGCGAAGGGAGGCTCGAATTGAGTGAGGGCCTCCCAGACCTCGAAGAATGTGACATCGTGCAGCGCGAGGGCGCGGCTGACATCCTTCGCGATGGCGCGGTGCCGCGGGCGGCTCACCGTCATGAGCTTCGAGCCCGGACGACGCTCGAGCAAGCCGCCGCTCTCGAGCTCCCGCAGCGCCTCGCGCACCGTCGAGCGGTTGACGCCCAACTGACGCGCGAGCTCCGTTTCCGGCGGCAACCGCTCCCCTTCCCGCAGCTCGCGGCTGAGGATGCGCTCGGTGATCGCGGCGGCGACCTTGCGGTAGCCCGGCACCAGCTGGATCTGATCGAACTCGACGCTCACGCGGCGCTCTCGTAGAGCTCGCGGCCGATCAGCATGCGGCGAATCTCCTGCGTGCCGGCGCCGATCTCGTAGAGCTTCGCATCGCGCAGCAGCCTCCCGGCCGGGAACTCGTTGATGTAGCCGTTGCCGCCCAGCGCCTGGATGGCCTCGAGCGCGACGCGCGTCGCATTCTCCGCCGCAAAGAGGATGCAGGCCGCCGCATCCTGCCGCCGCACCCGCCCGGCATCGCATGCGCTCGCCACGGCGTAGACATAGGCGCGCGAGGCGCCGAGCGCGGTATACATATCAGCGATCTTCGCCTGCATCAGCTCGAAGGTGCCGATCGGCTGACCGAACTGCTTGCGCTCGTGCACGTAGGGCAGCACGAGATCGAGCGCCGCGGCCATGAGGCCGATCGGTCCGCCGGCGAGCACCACGCGCTCGTAATCGAGTCCGCTCATCAACACCCGCGCGCCGTCATTCTCCGGCCCCAACCGGTTCTCCGCCGGCACGGCGCACTCATCGAACACGAGCTCGCAGGTGCCCGAGCCCCGCATGCCGAGCTTGTCGAGCTTCTGCGCGGTGCTGAAGCCGCGTGCGCCACGCTCCACGATGAAGGCGGTGATGCCGCGGGCGCCTGCCGTTGGATCGGTCTTCGCGTAGACGACGAAGACATCGGCATCGGGACCGTTGGTGATCCACATCTTGCGCCCGTCGAGCACGTACGTGTCAGCGCGCCGCTGCGCGCGCAGCTGCATCGAGACCACATCCGAGCCCGCCTGCGGCTCGGACATGGCGAGCGCGCCGACGTGCTCGCCGCTGACGAGCTTCGGCAGGTAGCGGTCGCGCTGCGCATCGGTGCCGTTCAGGCGCAGCTGGTTGACGCAGAGGTTGGAATGCGCGCCGTAGGAGAGCCCGATCGCGCCCGAGGCGCGGGAGATCTCCTCCATGGCGATGGTATGGGCGAGATAGCCGAGCCCCGCGCCGCCCCAGCGCTCCGGCACGGTGATGCCTAGCAGGCCCAGCTCCCCGAGCGCCGGCCAGAGCTCGCGGGGAAACTGGTTGCTGCGGTCGATCTCGGCGGCGCGCGGGGCGATACGCTCCGTGGCGAAGCGCCGGACCTGCTGCCGGATCTCCTCGAGGCCCTCGCCGAGGCCCGGGTAGCTGTCTGCGGGGCTGTCGATGGAGGCTTTCGCGGACATGAGCTTGTCATCCGTCGGGAACTGATCGTATGATTGTCCGACAATAAGGCCACGGTGACAAGTCCATGCCCCGCATTGCCTCCCGCCTCGATTCCCGCTCGCAGGAATTTCGCGAGAATGAGGCGGCCATGCGCGAGCTCTCGGTCGCGCTCAAGGCCGAGGTCGGCCGCGCGGCGCAGGGCGGCTCGGCCCAGGCCGTCAGCCGTCATCGGGCCGCGGGCAAGCTCACGGTCCGGGAGCGCATCCAGGTGCTGCTCGATACCGGCAGCCCATTCCTCGAGCTCTCGCAGCTGGCCGCCCATGGCATGTACGGCGGTGGCATCGCCTGCGGCGGTATCGTCACCGGTATCGGACGGGTGAGCGGCCGGGAATGTGTGATCGTGGCCAACGATCCCACCGTCAAGGGCGGCACCTACTATCCGATCACCGTCAAGAAGCACCTGCGGGCGCAGGAGATCGCGCGCGAGAACCGGCTTCCCTGCCTGTACCTGGTGGAAAGCGGCGGCGCTTTCCTGCCGGCGCAGGATGAGGTATTCCCCGATCGGGAGCATTTCGGGCGAATCTTCTACAACCAGGCGACGCTCTCGGCCGCGGGCGTCGCGCAGATCGCGGTCGTTCACGGCTCATGCACCGCCGGCGGCGCTTACGTGCCCGCGATGTCGGATGAGAACGTCATCGTGCGCGGGCAGGGCCGGGTGTTCCTCGGCGGACCGCCGCTCGTGAAGGCGGCGACGGGTGAGGATATCGATGCCGAGTCCCTCGGCGGCGCCGAAGTCCACTGCCGCGAGTCAGGAGTATGCGACCACTACGCCGAGAATGACACTCATGCGTTGGGTCTGGCACGGAGCATCGTCGCGCGCTTGCGGCCGGCACCCTCGAGATCTTCGCCGCAGACGGCGCGGGATCCGCACTACGACCCGCGGGAGCTCTACGGCGCGGTGCCCGCGAGCCTGCGGCGGCCGTATGACGTGCGCGAGGTGATCGCGCGCCTGGTGGACGGCTCGGAGCTCGAGGAATTCAAGCAGCTTTACGGCACGACTCTGGTTTGCGGCTTCGCGCATCTTGCGGGCTATCCGCTCGGCATCCTCGCCAACAACGGCATTCTCTTCTCCGAGAGCTCGCTCAAGGGCGCGCACTTCATCGAGCTGTGCGCGCGCGAGCACATTCCGCTGCTCTTCCTGCAGAACATCACCGGCTTCATGGTCGGCCGGCGCGCCGAGGCCGGTGGCATCGCCAAGGACGGCGCCAAGCTCGTCACCGCCGTGGCCTGCGCGCGGGTGCCGAAGCTCACCGTCATCATCGGCGGCAGCTACGGTGCCGGCAACTACGCGATGTGCGGCCGCGCCTACTCCCCGCGGCTGCTCTTTCAGTGGCCGAACGCGCGGATCTCCGTCATGGGCGGCGAGCAGGCCGCGAGCGTGCTCGCGACCGTCAAGCGCGCACAGCTCGAGGGCCAGGGAAAGCCCCAGAGCGGCGGTTGGCCGGCCGAGGAGGAGGAAGCCTTCAAGCAGCCGATCCGCGAGCAGTACGAGCGTCAGGGACATCCCTACTACGCCTCGGCGCGGCTCTGGGACGATGGAGTGATCGACCCGCTCGAGACCCGGCGGATTCTCGGGCTCTGTCTTGCCGCCGTGCGCAACGCGCCGGAGGAGGACACGCGTTTCGGCCTTTTCCGGATGTAACCATGATCCGCAGCCTCCTCGTGGCCAACCGCGGCGAGATCGCCTGCCGCATCTTCCGCACCGCCCGCGCAATGGGCCTGCGCACGATCGCCGTGTACTCGGACGCGGACGCCAACGCGCGTCACGTGCGCGAGGCGCACGAGGCGATCCGCATCGGGCCGGCGCCGGCGGCGCAGAGTTATCTCGACATCGAGGCCGTCATTCGCGCGGCCCGTGCGGCGGGCGCCGAGGCCCTCCATCCCGGTTACGGCTTTCTCTCGGAGAACGCGCAGTTTGCCCAGGCCTGTCTCGATGCCGGACTCATCTTCGTCGGTCCTCCTCCGGCGGCGATCGCCGCCATGGGATCGAAGAGCCTCGCGAAGGCGAGCGTGCGGGCGGCGGGAGTGCCGGTGTTACCGGGTTATGACGGCGAGCGGCAGGAGCTCGATCAGCTCGAGGCCCGCGCGCTCGAGGCGGGCCTGCCGCTCATCGTCAAGCCCGCCGCCGGTGGTGG
Organism: Steroidobacteraceae bacterium; assembly: GCA_049579785.1. GTDB lineage: Bacteria > Pseudomonadota > Gammaproteobacteria > Steroidobacterales > Steroidobacteraceae > 13-2-20CM-66-19. The sequence continues at coordinate 786 of JBAUOO010000192.1, read as the reverse complement.
CGGCAAGGGCATGCGCGTGGTGCACGCGAGGGAAGAGCTGCGCGATGCCTTGATCGGCGCACGCCGTCTGGCGCAGAGCGCCTTCGGAGATGGCACGCTCCTCATCGAGCGGTATCTGCCCGCGCCACGGCACATCGAGGTGCAGGTGTTCGCCGACGCTCGGGGCAACTGCGTGCATCTTGGCGATCGCGACTGCTCGGTGCAGCGGCGGCATCAGAAGCTGATCGAGGAGGCGCCGGCCCCCAACCTGCCGCAACCGGTGCGCGAGTCGCTACGCGCCGCGGCGGTGCGGGTGGCGCGCAACATCGGCTACCGCAGCGCCGGTACGGTGGAGTTTCTCTTCGACGGGCGCGACTTCTACTTCCTCGAGATGAATACCCGGTTGCAGGTGGAGCACACGGTAACCGAGGCGGTCACGGGGCTGGATCTGGTCGAGTGGCAGTTGCGCGTCGCCGCGGGCGAGCCGTTGCCGCTCTCGCAAGCGCAGATTCATCTTGACGGCCATGCCATCGAGGCGCGCGTCTGTGCGGAGGATCCGTGGCGGGATTTCCTGCCGAGCGCCGGATCGCTGAATCTGGCGGACTGGCCGCAGGGCGAGTCGTTGCGCGTCGATGCGGGGTTTGCGGCCGGCGATGAGGTACCTTCGGTGTACGACTCTCTGCTCGCCAAGATCATCGCTTGGGCGCCGGCGCGGGAGCAGGCGGCTCTCAGGCTTGCGGATGCGCTCGATCACACCTATCTCGCCGGCATCCATACCAACGAGCGCTGGCTCGGCCGGATCCTGCG
>JBAUOO010000191.1:0-16573 GCA_049579785.1 Steroidobacteraceae bacterium | reverse complement strand
TCGCGGGGCTGCTCTCGCCCTGGCTCGCCCTGATGCGGCGGCGGCTGCGGACGGCGCGCATCGATCACAACGACTATGTCTTCGGCATCTCCGACAGCGGCTCGATGGATGAGCCGCGGTTGCTCGAGATTCTCGGCAGGCTCCCCGAGGGGGTCACGGAAATCTATCTGCACCCGGCCGTCGAGTCGGGCGCCGCCATCTCGCCCGCGATGCGCGGGTACCGGCATGCGGATGAGCTCGCGGCGCTCACGAGCCCGAAGGTCCGCGCGGCCATCGCCGCCTGCGGCGCGGCAACCGGTGGCTTTCGTCGCCTGTTGGCGACCCGCGGGCAAGAGCGGCGCGCCGCATGAGGCTCGCGGTGCGCCTCGCCCTCGCCGCGGGCCTCGCCCTGCTGATCGCGCTCATCATGCGCGAGGGCAGCGCCATCCTCGTCCCGCTCGCCCACGCCGGAGCGGTGCTGTTGTGGCTCGTGCCGCTGCACGCGCTGCCCATCCTCCTCGACTCGCTCGGCTGGCGGACACTCATCGCGCGTTGGCGCGGGAGCCACCCGCGAACGCTCTTCTGGATCGCTTGCGTGCGCGAAGGCATCAACCGCCTGCTCCCCGCGGCGAATATCGGCGGCGAGCTGATCGGCATCCGTCTGCTCGCCGAGAGCGGCGTGGATGGCGTGGTCGCCGCGGCGAGCGTCACCACCGAGGTGCTGCTCACGGTCATCAGTCAGTATGTGTTCGTCGCCCTCGGCGTGGTCTGTCTGCTCAGGCTCACCAACACGGTACAATTCGCCGACGACGTGCTCATCGGGCTCGCGGCGAGTCTGCCGCTCCTCGTCCTGCTCGTGGTGCTGGTGCGTTACGGCTCGGTGTTCGCGCGCCTGGAGCGGCTGGCGGTACGACTGCTCGGGGCGCAGGCGCTGAGCTTCCTCAACGGCCAGTCCGCCCGGCTCGATGCCGCCATCCGCGAGCTTTGCGCCGACCGGCCACGCATCCTGACGACGATCGCCTGGCAGGTGACGGGCATGGTGTGCGGATCGCTCGAGACGTGGTTCGCGCTGCGCTGGCTCGGGCATCCGGTGCCCTTCGGCGCGGCGCTCGCGCTCGAGAGCCTCACCATGACCGTGCGCAATTTCGTCTTCCTGGTGCCCGCGGGGCTCGGCGTGCAGGAGGCGAGCCTGGTCGGGTTCGGGGCGCTGCTTGGCGTCAATGGCGATCTCGCCCTGGCGCTATCGCTCGCCAAGCGCATGCGGGAGATCCTCTTCGGCGTCCCCGCGCTGCTGTCCTGGTATTGGGTGGAGGGGCGGAGAGAGTTGCAACATGTCCGTGGTTCCGGCAAATATTGAGTCGGAAAATCCCGCGCTCGGATCGAGCGAGTATCGGCACCTGCTCGGCCGGTTTTTTCTCGATACGCACCTCGATTATGTGCCCGAGCAGATCCAGTGGCCGCAGCTCGGGGAGGAGGAGCTCACGCGGCTGCGAAGTCTGCCCTTCTGGCAGGAGGCGGTCGCGAGCGAAAACGTGACTTCCAACACCGTGGCCGCCGCCGCGGCGCTCGAGTCCGACCCTCTGGTACGCAAAGCGATCGAGCTGCAGGGATTCGAGGAGATGCGTCACGCGCGGCTCCTCGTCGAGCTCACCCGCCGCTATCGCATCCCCGTCGAGTCGCCGCCGCGCTTCACGCCGCGCTCGCTCGAGGACGATTTCCTCTTCGCCGGCTTCGGTGAGTGCTTCGACTCCTTCTTCGCCTTCGGCTTGTTCGCACTCGCTCGTGAGTCCGGGTTCTTCCCGCCCGCTCTGATCAAGCTCTTCGAGCCCGTGATGCAGGAGGAGGCGCGCCACATCCTCTTCTTCGTCAACTGGGTGCGGTACCGCCGGGCGCAGTTGCCCTGGTGGCGCCGTTCGGCGTTTCGCCTGCGCTGCGCCCGCATCATCGTGAAGCAGGTCGCCTCGCGGGTGCAGACCGCGCGCAGCATGGGCAAGGGCCAGCCGGGCGACGCGGGCGGCGCGGGCGGCGGCGAGAATTTCACGCTGACCGCGCATCAGGATCTCGGCACGGAGGTGACGCTGCATCGGCTGCTCGAGCTCTGCCTCACGGAGAACGAGCGCCGCATGGCCGAGTACGACCCGCGCCTCGAGCGGCCGCGCCTCGTTCCGGGCATTGCCCGCGCCCTCTTCCGGCTGAGCCGTCTTCTCGCGCGCTGAGGGTCGCGAAGACACACCGGGTGGGGTCCACCGTGACTGTAGACAGTGCCCCGAGGAGTGGGCTCGCCGCGACCTGGCAGCTCCTGCTCGGCATGGGGATTCTCATGCTCGGAGCGGGCCTTCAGGGCACCGAGATCAGCCTGCGGGCCACGCTCGAGGGATTTCCCGCGCCGCTCACCGGCGCGATCATGTCGTGTTACTACCTCGGCTACATGGCGGGGACCGCGGCCGCGCCGCGACTCGTGCGCCGCGTCGGCCACATCCGGGTATTCGCCGCCATGGCGGCGCTCGCCTCCGCGGCCATCCTGGTGCAGGGCATGTTCGTGCATCCGCTGCCCTGGGCGCTGCTGCGCCTGGGCTCCGGATTCTGCTTCGCCGGCATCTATGTCGTCGCGGAGAGCTGGCTCAATGACCGTGCGAGCCGCACGACCCGCGGCGGTCTGCTCGCCGTCTACATGGCGGTGCTCTACATCGGGCTCGGCAGCTCGCAGTTTCTGCTCATCCCGACCGGCCCGCTGACCAACACGCCCTTCATGCTGGTGGCGGTGCTGATCTCCCTCGCCATCGTGCCCATCGTGATCGCCGCGCAGCGCGCGCCCGAGATCGAGCTGCCCCGCAAGGTGCGCTACCGCGAGCTCTATGGCAACTCGCCACTCGGGGTGGTGGCGGTGACCGTCTCGGGCATGGTGTCCGCCAATATCTTCTCCATGGGTCCGGTATACGCGCGCTTGAGCGGCTTCGGCACTTCGGGGGTGGCGACCTTCATGGGTGTCAGCGTCCTCTCGGCGGTGATCACCCAATACCCGGTGGGGCGGCTGTCGGATCGGATGGACCGTCGCACCGTGATCGCCGGTGTCTGCATTCTCGCGACGCTCTGCGCAACGGCGCTCGCGGTCTTTCGCGCTCTGCCGCATGGGGTCTTTCTCGCGCTGACCGGGCTCTTCAGCGGCCTTGCGCTCACGCTCTATTCCCTGGCGGTCTCTCACGTGAACGATCATCTGGAGCCCGCGCAGATGGTCGCCGCAAGCAGCGCGCTGCTGAGACTCAACGGCTGCGGCGCCGCTGTCAGCCCGGTGCTGGTCGGCGCGCTCATCGCCGGGTTCGGCCCTGCCGCTTACTTCGCCGCGCTCGCCGGGCTCACGGGTCTGCTCACCTTGCATGATCTTTGGCGCAAGATGCGCCGGCGGCCGGTACCGCAGGAGCGCAAACGCCCGTTCGTAGCGGCGCAGCCGCAGGCCGCGCCGGGCCAGATCGCGAGCTCACGCACGAATCTCCGGACCGGCGACTGAGGGTCAGATCGGATCGAAGGGATGTCGCAGCACGATCGTCTGATCACGATCGGGTCCGGTCGAGATGACATCGACCGGCACGTCGACCAGCGCCTGCAGGCGCTCGAGGTACTTGCGGGCATTGAGCGGCAGCGCCGCGTAATCGGTGATTCCGACGGTCGACTCCGACCAGCCGGGCAGCTCCTCGTAGACCGGCTCGAGGTCCGCATAGCCTTCGATGCTGAGCGGCGGCTCCGCCATCACCTGAGTGCCGGCGCGATAGCCGATGCACACCCGGATGGTGTCGAGCCCATCGAGCACATCGAGCTTGGTGATGCACAGCCCGGAGACGCTCGAGTGCACGATGGAGCGCCTGAGGGCCACGGAATCGAACCAGCCGCAGCGCCGCCGTCGGCCGGTGACCGAGCCGAACTCGTGCCCGACGCGAGAGAGATGCTCGCCGTAGCCGTCGAAGAGCTCGGTCGGGAAGGGGCCCGCCCCAACCCGTGTCGTGTAGGCTTTGACGATACCGAGCACGTAATCGAATACCCGCGGCCCGAGACCCGTACCGGTCCCGGCAAACCCGGCGGTGGTGTTGGATGAGGTGACGAAGGGGTAGGTACCGAGGTCGACATCGAGCATCGCGGCCTGGGCGCCTTCGAACAGCACGTTCGCCCCCTCGCTCCGCAGCCGATGCAAGGCGAGTGTTACGTCTACGACGAGCGGCGCGATGAACTCGCTCAAGGCCAGCAGATCGTCGAGGGTCTTCTGAAAGTCCACCGGCGGCCGGCGAAAGTAGTGCTGCAGGACGAAGTTGTGAAAATCGAGCACCTCACCCAGCTTGGCGGCAAAGCGGTCGCGCTGGAACAGGTCAGCGACCCGCACCGCCCGCCGAGCCGCCTTGTCCTCGTAAGCGGGACCGATGCCGCGGCCGGTCGTCCCGATCGCATTTGCCCCGCGAGCCTGCTCGCGCGCCTGATCCAACTCGACGTGCGAGGGCAGGATGAGCGGACAATTCGGTGAGATCCGCAGCCGCTCGAAGACCGGGACGCCCTGCTCCATCAACATGCGGCTCTCCTTGAGCAGCGCCTGCAGCGACAGCACGACGCCGTTGCCGATGAAGCAGCGGACCTGCTCGTGCAGGATGCCGGAGGGGATGAGCGAGAGGATGGTCTTGCGCCCGGCGCGAACCAGAGTGTGGCCGGCGTTGTGACCACCCTGGAAACGCGCCACGGCGGCAGCGCGCTCGGCGAAGAGATCGACGACCTTGCCCTTGCCCTCATCGCCCCACTGGGTGCCGATGACGACGATGAACTTGCCCAAGGAATCTGTGCTCCGCGACGCCCTTTTTTAAGCCGACCGCGATTCTAGGTAGGCATCGAGGGAGGTACAAGGAATATCGGGCGGCGGCGCCTCGAGGATCTGCACCCCGGCGGTACGCGCGAGCGCACGGATCTCGGTCTCGGGCAGCTCCACGGCGAGCTCGATCGAGCCGTCCTCGGCCGCATGCTCCGCGCGCACCGCCTTCGCCGCGTAGAGTCGCGATCGCAGCGCGCCGGCGCCCGCCGGCAGTCGTACCCGGGCGCGGCGCGCGAAGCGCGACAGCCGCTGCGCGACGGCGCTCGTCAGCAGCTCGAGGCCAATGCGCTTCTCGGCCGAGATCCACACGGCCGAGGGCAGGCCGGCCTCGTCGGGCTCGATGGCCGCGGGCCGTTGCAGGCGATCGATCTTGTTGTAGATGATGATCTGCGGAATCGAATCGGCGCCGATCTGCGCCAGTACCTCATTCACCTGCGCGATGTGCTCATCGCGCCGCGGCTCGCTGGCATCGATGACGTGCAGGAGCAGTGTTGCCTCGCGCGCTTCCGTCAGGGTCGATTGGAACGCAGCCACCAACTCGTGCGGCAGCTCGCGGATGAAGCCGACCGTGTCCGCGACGACGACCGCGGTGCCGCCCGGCAGTGCGATGCGGCGCACCGTCGGATCGAGGGTCGCGAAGAGCTGGTCGGCAATGTAGGCGTCAGCGCCCGTCAGCGCGCGAAAGAGCGTCGATTTGCCCGCGTTGGTGTAGCCGACGAGGGCGAGCGAGGGCACCGGAATCTGCGCCCGCATGTGCCGTCCGGTCTCACGCTGCTGCTTGATCTTCTGAAGCCGCCGCGTGAGCACGCGCACGCGCTGCGCGATCAGTCGCCGATCGGTCTCGAGCTGGGTCTCGCCGGGTCCTCGCAGGCCGATACCGCCCTTCTGGCGCTCGAGGTGGCTCCAACCCCGCACCAGGCGGCTGCCGATGTGCTTCAGCTGCGCAAGCTCGACCTCCAGCTTGCCTTCGAAGCTGCGCGCGCGCTGGGCGAAGATGTCGAGGATCAGGCCGTTGCGATCGAGCACGCGCCGGCCGGTCAGCTTCTCGAGATTGCGCTCCTGACTCGGTGAGAGCGCATGGTCCACCAGGATGACTTCCGCGCCACCGGCTTCCGCCGTCTGCTTCAGCTCCTCGGCCTTGCCGCTGCCGACGAAATAGCGCGGGTCCGGCCGCGCCCGCCGGCCCGTGACGGTGGCGACGGGCTCGGCACCCGCCGAGCGCGCCAGCTGGGTGAACTCCTCGAGATCCTCCGGATCGACCTGGGCACCGAGACCGATGCGCACCAGCAACGCGCGCTCACCGGAACGTGGGCGCTCGAACACTCGGCTCCTCCTTGCGGCGCATCACTCGGCGGGCGACTCCGCGGCGACGGCACCTTCCTCGGCCGTGAGCCGCACGTTGCGCGCCGGCACGACGGTGGAGATCGCGTGCTTGTAGACCATCTGGCTGACGCTGTTCTTCAACAGCACCACGAACTGGTCGAACGAATCGATCTGACCCTGCAACTTGATGCCGTTGACGAGGTAGATGGATACGGGCACCCGTTCCTTGCGCAAGGCGTTCAGGAAGGGATCTTGGAGCGATTGGCCTTTGGCCATCGGGTTCTCCTTATTCTCACGGCTTCTAGTTGTTTGTGAATATGAATCGCAAGCAAGCTTCCCTGCAGGCGTCCAGCAAGCTCCGTGCCTCGCCGACGAGAGGGACCGACGGCGATAATCTTAACATGCGCGCCGAATCAAAGCCCAAGCTCTCTCAACTCGTGAAGCACGTCGCGATTCCACGACAGCTCGTCGCATTCCGGGTCGAGCCAGCGCGGGATGCTTTCCGCGCGCATCCAAGTCAGCTGGCGCTTCGCGAGCTGGCGCGTGGCGGCGACACCCCGCTCGATCGCCTCATCAAGAGCACACTCGCCCTGAAGATGCGCCCAGAGCTGCCGGTACCCGACCGCGCGCATCGAAGAATGGCGAGCGGTGAGATCCCCCCTGCGGTATAGCGCCCGCACCTCCTCGAGAAAGCCGCCCTCCATCATGGTGTGAAAGCGCCGGGCGAGGCGCTGATGCAACGCGGGGCGGCTGCGGGGCGCAAGTGCCCAGGCTCTGAGCGGCGTGCTCGCGAGCGGGCTCACGGTCTCGCGTTGCAGCTCCGACAGCCGCCGCCCGCTCTCAAGACACACTTCCAGAGCCCGTTGAATCCGCTGGCGGTCATTGGGATTGATGCGCGCCGCAGCCTCGCCATCCAGCCGCGCGAGCTCCGCATGGAGCGCCGGCCAGCCGGCGCGCGCTGCGCGCTCATCGATCTCGCGCCGCCGCGGCGCCGATGCCGCAGGCAAGGGCGCCAATCCCGCGAGCAGCGCCCGCAGATAGAGCATGGTGCCGCCGACCAGCAGCGGTACACGCCGGCGTGCATGCACGGCGGCGATCGCCGCCACCGCATCGCTCACGAACCTGCCCGCCGAGTAACTCTCCGTCGGATCACAGATGTCGATCAGATGATGCGGCAAGCGCTCACGCACCTCTCGGGCGGGCTTGGCGGTACCGATGTCGAGGCCCCGATAGACCAGCGCCGAATCGACACTGATGATCTCGACCGGGGCGTTCTCGGCGAGGCGGATCGCCCAGTCGCTCTTACCGGTGCCGGTAGGGCCGGTGAGAAGGTAGACCGGTAGCTGTAGCGGGGCCGTGCCTCGCGGCAGGCCTCGCGACGCGTCCATCATCGGCCCCGCAGAAAAAGCTGATCGAGCTCCCCGAGCGTGAGGCGGGTCCAGGTGGGGCGGCCATGGTTGCACTGGTTGGCGCGATCGGTCGCTTCCATCTGCCGCAGCAGGGCGTCCATTTCCGGCAGAGTCAGGCGGCGACGGGCATGGATGGCGGTGCGACAGGCGAGCGTCCCGAGAAAGCGCTCGGCCGCCGCATCCAAATGGTGCAGTCCGTCCTCGCGCGCGAGGTCCTCGATGACCGATCTGACGATATCGCCGACCCGCTCACCGGCGAGCAGCGCCGGGATCCGCCGCAGCGCCAGCGAGGCCGGCCCGACCGCATCGATCTCGAACCCCGCCTGCTCCCAGGGAATGGTGTCTTCGAGGACCGCGTCGAGCTCGTGCGGCTTCACGGTCACGACCATCGGCTCGAGCAGCAACTGCGAGGCTGCCGGTCCGCAGCCGCGATCGGCTTTGAGCTTCTCGTAGAGCACCCGCTCGTGCGCCGCGTGCATGTCGACCAGGATGAGGCCCTCCTCGCTTTGGGCGAGGATGTAGATTCCGTGGAGCTGCGCGAGCGCGACGCCGAGCGGCGAGTCGCCGGAGGAGACAGGCTCGCCCACAGCCTGAGCCAACGCCCAGGGGTTGCGGCCAGGCTCGTACGCCTCTTGTGTGTAGGTCCGACCCGTCGCCGGGCGGACCTGGTGCGCGTGCGCCAACACCGCCTGCGCATTCGCGGCCGGTGGCGCGCCGATCTGCGGCCGCGTCGCCGCGAGCGCGCGCTCGATGCCGCGGAGGATGAACTCGTGAATCTGATGGCCATCGCGAAAGCGCACCTCGAGCTTCGCCGGATGCGCGTTGACATCGAGGAGCTGCGGGTCGAGTGACAGATGCAGCACGTAGGCGGCATGCCTGCCGTGATAGAGCACGTCCCGATAGCCGAGCCGCACGGCGCTCGCGAGCAGCTTGTCGCGGACGCTCCGTCCGTTGACGAACCAGAACTGCTGATCCGGCTGCGCGCGCGAGGCGGTCGGCAAGCCGATCCAGCCCGTGAGCTCGACCGGACCGGAGGCGTGGTGGACGGGCATGAGGGTCGCAATGGCGTCTTTGCCCAACACTTGCGAGAGACGCTCCTCGCCCGCCGGCTCGCGGGTGGAGGCCGGCGCCTCGAGCAGCACGCGCTCGCCGCTGCGCAGGCGGAAGGCAACGTCGGGCCGGGAGAGCGCCAGGCGCTCGAGCAATCGTGCGATGTGCCCGGTCTCGGTGGCAGCGCTGCGCACGAACTTGCGCCGCGCCGGGATGTTGAAGAAAAGATCCCGCACCTCGACCGTGGTGCCGGGCGGATGCGCGGCGGGCCGCACGGCGCTCACCGTGCCGGCATCGACGGCGATCTCGGCGCCGCGCTCCGCGCCCATCGGGTGCGAGATGACCCGCAGATGCGACACCGAGCCGATCGAGGGCAGCGCCTCGCCGCGAAAGCCGAGGGTCGTGATGGCGGCGAGGTCATCGAGAGCGGCGATCTTGCTCGTCGCGTGGCGGCAGATCGCGACCGGGAGCTCCTGCGCCACGATGCCACAGCCGTCATCGCGTACGCGCATGAGCCCCACGCCACCACGCTCGAGGTCGACTTCGATGCGGTGCGCGCCGGCATCGAGGCTGTTCTCGACGAGCTCCTTGATGACTGAAGCCGGTCGCTCGATCACTTCACCAGCCGCGATTTGATCGATGAGCTCGCTCGGGAGGATGCGGATGGGCATCCCGCGAGTTTATCGGCTTACGAGCGCGGCGAACGGGCTTTATCGGTTGCCGGCGACCAGGCGATCGAGCCCTTCCTGGCGCTCTTCGGCGAACAGCGTGCCGCTCGGCGGGTGCTGGCGGAAGTAGGCGCGCACGCCGTGGAAGATCGCATCCGCGATCTTCAGCTGGCGCCTCGGGCTGCGGAGCTTGCGCTCTTCTGCAGGATCGGAGAGGTAATCGGTCTCGATCAGCATCGAGGGGATGTCGGGTGATTTCAGCACGACGAACGCCGCCTGCTGCACGTCGGCCTTGCGCACCGGAACCGAGCGATCGAGCGAGGCGAGCACCTGCTGCGCGGCCGTCATGCTCTCACCGATGGTGGCGGACTGGGAGAGATTGAGGAGGACGGAGGCGAGAGTGCTCGACTTGTCATCGAGCTGTACGCCGCCCTTGAGATCGGCGTCGTTCTCGCGCTCGGCGAGCCAGCGCGCCGCCTCGCTGGAGGCGCCGCGCACCGAGAGGATGTACACCGAGGCGCCGGCGATCTGCCGGTCGCTCACGCAGTCGGCGTGAATGGAGACGAAGAGATCGGCCCGGGCGCGGCGCGCGATCAGCATGCGATCGCGAAGGGGAACGAAGATGTCGCTGTTGCGTGTCAGGACGGCGCGCATGCCGCGCTGCTCATCGAGCCGATGCGCCAGCAGGCGTCCGATCGCGAGCGTCACGTTCTTCTCCTCCGTGCCGCCGGGGCCGATCGTGCCGGGATCCTGCCCGCCGTGTCCCGGATCGACCGCCACGATGATGTCGCGTCCGGAGTCGACCGGTGCGTGCCGCGCATGAACGGGTGTTGGGGCGGCATTGAAGAGCACAGTCGCGGCGCTCGAGACCGGCGCGTTGCCGAGTGTCAGAATGAGTTGCGGACCGTGTTCTTTGGAATAGGCCCAGTCGGCATGCACGCGCGCGCTCGAGCGCATCGCCAGTACCAGCCGCAACGCCCCATCGGGACGAGGACCCATGCGCATGCCGATAACCCCTCCGCGTGCCGGCGGCAGCCGCAAGCCCGCCGTGGTGCGCGTCTGCGGCAGATCGATCACGGCGCGAAAGGGATGATCGAGGGTGAAGTATTTCTCCCCGGTCACCCGCGAGAGATCGAGTGTCACGCGCGCGCCGTCCCCCGAGGCGCTGAGGTGCACGGCGCTCAGGCGCGCACCGGCGCGCGCGGCCACCGCCGGCAGCGCCGTGCCGAGGCCGAGAAAAACGATCACCCCTAGCTGAAAGACCTTTCTTATCATCTACTTTGCAGCGCTACTTGACCCGTAATCTACGAGCCGCGCGGCAAAGTTTCAACTACTTCGAACTCGCGCCCGGCGCCACCCGCCCGAGCCAGCCGCTCCCGGTGGCGGTTGCGGCGGAAATCTCCGCCTGATGCGCATCCGGCCCCGCGCTCAGGCGGATCGTCAGATCGGGCGGCGGCAGCCGCCCGCCGGCCTGTTCCGGCCACTCGATGAGCCACAGGCTCCCGGGCCGCGCCCACTCCCGCAGGCCCAGGTGCTCGAGCTCCCCGGGATCACGCAGCCGGTAAAGATCGAGGTGCAGCAGCGTCAGTGCGCCCGCCTCATGCAGGCTCACCAGCGGGTAGGTGGGGCTTCGCACCGGGGCCGCAACACCGCAAGCGCGCGCGAACCCTCTCACCAGGGTGGTCTTGCCCGCACCGAGCTCGCCGGTGAGATAGAGGATGGCCGGTTGCTCGAGGATGCTCGGCCGCGCCTCGGCGAGCCGCGCCCCGAGGGCTTCGGTGTCCTCGGGAGCCTTCAGAGATTCACGCAGTTGCGCAGCTCCCGCGCGACATCGCTGGCGAGGAGCCCCCGCTCGCCCGTGCGCGCCGCCGCATCGCCCGCCATCGCATGCACCAGCACACCGACTCGCGCCGCGAGCCACTGATCGCGGCACTGCGCGAGGATGCCCGCAATGGTACCGGTCAGCACATCGCCCATGCCGGCCGTCGCCATGCCCGGATTGCCTCGCTCGCAGAGCGAGGGCGTGCGTGCCGGGGCGCCGACGAGCGTGCCCGCGCCCTTGAGCACGACGATCCCGCGGTAACGCCCGACCAGACGATCGAGCGCGGCCAGCCGATCCTGTTGGATTTCCCGGCTCTCCACGCCGAGCAGGCGCGCCGCCTCTCCGGGGTGCGGCGTCAGGATCCAATTCCCGCGGACAGGTCCGACGGATTCGGCAATGATGTTGAGAGCGTCCGCATCGACGACCAGCGGCTTCTCGCAGCGCAGCACCGCTTGGAGCGCACGGTGCGCCCACGGCGTGCGGCCGAGCCCCGGACCGATGGCGATCACGTCGGCGCGCTCGGCGGCCTCGCCGAGCGCTTCGGCGTCCGTAAGCGGCAGACAGATGAGCTCCGGCCGCCCGGCCGAGATCGCCGGCACGTTCTCGGGCGCGATGGCCACGGTCACAAGACCCGCGCCGACGCGCAGACACGCCTCGCCGGCCAGGCGGACGGCGCCCGGCATACCGATACCGCCTCCGACGATCAACACCCGGCCGAAATCGCCCTTGTGCGATGAGCGCCGCCGGCGAGGCAGCACGTGTTGGATCGTCGAGTCGAGAATGCGCTCGAGGCGAGGCGGAGGATCCCCGGCGCGGTCCGGGGTGATCTCGAGGTCGTCGAAGAACACCGTGCCCGCGAATTCCGGTCCCTCACCGATGAAGAGACCCGTCTTCAGACCGACGAAGGTGACCGTGCAGTCCGCGCGCACCGTTTCACCGAGCGGCACGCCGGTATCGCTGTCGAGACCGGAGGGAACATCCACCGCGAGCACCGGGCGACCGCAACTGTTGATATCGCGGATGACACGCGCGATCTGCTCGCGCGCGCCACCGCGCAGCCCCGTGCCGAGCAGGGCATCGACGATCACTTCGCCCTCGCTCAGCCGCTCGGTCGCATAGGGCTGCGCCTGAACGCCGCTCGCGCGCAGATCCTCGTAAGCCTGGCGCGCATCGCCGCGAAGCTCATCGGGCGAGATCGCGGCAAGCGTCGTGACCGTGAGGCCCGCCGCCTGCGCAAAGCGCGCGAGCACGTAACCATCGCCGCCATTGTTGCCCCCGCCGCAGACCACGACGATCCGGTGCGCGACCGGAAATCGCGTGCGCAGGTATCTCAGCGCCGCTTCGCCGGCGCGCTTCATGAGAGTGTAGCCAGGGATTGCGAGCGTCTCGATGGCATAGGCATCGAGCGCCCGCACCTGGGCCGTGGAGTAGAGGCAGACCGGCAGCGCCATGAGCCGATTATACTGGTGCGAGTGAGGAAGCCATGACCCAACCGCAGCGCCTGGATCCCGCGGCGGCCAAGCGCCAGCTCGCGGCGCGCGCCCGGGAGCTCGGCTTCGATCGGCTGGGCGTCGCTCGGATCGACATCCGGGAGGACGAGCATCACCTGCTGCGCTGGCTCGACGCCGGCTTTCATGGGGAGATGGCCTATATGGGCCGCCACGGCCGCATGCGCAGCCGCCCGCAGGAGCTGGCGCCCGGCACCGTCCGCGTGGTCAGCGTCAGGATGGACTACTGGCCGGCGGCCGCCTTCGATGCGCAGGCGGCGCTCGAGGATCCGCAGCTCGCCTACATCTCCCGCTATGCGCTCGGGCGCGACTACCACAAGGTGCTGCGCGGCGCGCTCTCGGGCCTCGCGAAGCATCTCGCCGCGGACATCGGGCCGTTCGGCTATCGTGTTTGTGTCGACAGCGCTCCGGTGCTCGAGAAGGCGCTCGCCCGCAACGCCGGCCTCGGTTGGATCGGCAAGCACACCAACCTGATCTCGCGCGATGCGGGCTCGTGGTTCTTCCTCGGCGAGATCCTCACCGACCTGCCGCTGCCGGAGGATACGCCGGCGAGCGCGCACTGCGGCACCTGTACCGCCTGCCTCACCGCCTGTCCGACCGAGGCGATCGTGGCGCCCTATCGGCTCGATGCGCGCCGCTGCATCGCCTATCTCACCATCGAGCATCACAGCGCCATCCCGGAGGAGCTGCGGCCGGCGATCGGCAACCGCATCTACGGCTGCGACGACTGCCAGCTCGTCTGTCCGTGGAACAAGTTCGCCCGCGCCGCCTCGCATCCGGACTTCAAGGTGCGTCATGGCCTCGATGCGGAGCGGCTCACCGCGCTTTTCGCATGGACGGAGGCGCAGTTCGAGGAGCGCATGCGCGGCTCGGCGATCTACCGCATCGGCTACGAGAAGTGGTCGCGCAACATCGCCGTGGCGCTCGGCAACGCGCCAACCTCTAAAGAGGTGGTCCGAGCCCTCGAGCGGCGACGGGAGGGCGCATCAGCGCTGGTGCGCGAGCACATCGAGTGGGCGCTCGCCCGGCACCGCCGACGCGCGGGCGCTCTTTCCTACAGCGCGATCTGAAGATTGTCGATCAGCCGCGCACGTCCGAGGCGCGCGGCGGCCAGCACGACGAATTGCCGTGTGTGGGCATCCGGGCCACCGAGATCCTCGGCGCCGCGCACTGCGAAGTAATCGGGCCTGAAGCCCGCACGCTCCAGCGTCTGGGCGCCGGTGCGCTCGATCGCCGCGAAATCGCGCTCGCCGGCGCGCAGCCGCGCGACGGCCGCAAGCAGCGTCCGATGGATGAGGGGCGCCGTACGACGCTCTTCCTCGGTGAGGTATTGATTGCGCGAGCTCATGGCGAGGCCCTCCGGCTCGCGCACGGTGGGGGCGGCGATGATCGCGATGGGCAGACACAGATCGGCCACCATCCGCCGGATGATCGTGAGCTGCTGGAAATCCTTCTCTCCAAAGACCGCGACGTCGGGCTCCACAATGTGAAAGAGCTTGGCCACCACGGTGGCGACGCCCTCGAAGTGCCCGGGGCGAAATTCGCCCTCGAGGATGCTCGAGAGGCCGGGCACCTCGACGCGGGTCGCACGCTCCGAGCCGTTGGGGTACATCTCCCCGCCATCGGGCATGAACATGAGATCGCAGCCGGCCTCGGCCAGCATGTGCGCATCCTGCGCCGGCGTACGCGGATAGTGCGCGAAATCCTCGTTGGGTCCGAACTGCATCGGATTGACGAAGATGCTGGCGACGAAGCGCTCGCCGTGGCTGCGGGCGGCCTCGATGAGACTCACGTGTCCGGCGTGCAGGTTCCCCATGGTCGGCACGAAGGCGATGCGCAGCCCCTCGCGGCGCCAGCGGCGCACCTGCTCGCGCACCGCCGCAATCGTCGTGACGGTTTCCATGAGGGTCAGAAGCAATGCTCCGCCGCGGGGTAGGCCCCGGTGCGCACGGCCTCGACATAGCGCTTCAGCGCCTCGCGGTTGTCGCCGGCGCCCTGCATGAAGTTGCGCACGAAACGCGGCTTGCGGCCGGTGGTGATGTCGAGGATGTCGTAAACGACGAGGATCTGTCCGTCCGTATCGGGCCCGGCGCCGATGCCGATGACCGGCACGTGCAGCTCCGCGGTGATCGCCTTGCCGAGCTCCGCGGGGATGCATTCGAGGAGCACGATGTCAGCGCCCGCGGACTCCAGCCGCCTCGCCGTCTCGAGCATCTGCGCCGCCGCGTCCTGCTCCCTGCCCTGTACGCGAAAGCCGCCGGTCTTGTGCACGGACTGCGGCCGCAAGCCAAGGTGCGCGCATACCGCGATGTCATGACGGGCGAGGAACTCCACGACATCCGCCTGACCGGCGCCACTTTCGAGCTTGACCATCTTGGCGCCGCCCGCCTGCATCAGGCGCACGGCATTCTCGAGCGCGCGCTCCTTCGAGGGATAGCTCATGAAGGGCATGTCGGCGATGAGGAATGGCCGGTGCAGGCCGCGCGCCACCGCCCGGCAGTGGTACACGATGTCATCCATCGTGACCGGCACCGTCGTGTCGTGTCCCTGAATGACCATGCCCATCGAGTCACCCACCAGCACGACATCGACGTCGGCTTCATCGAGCAGCACCGCGAAACTCGCGTCATAGCAGGTGAGGCTCGCAATCTTCTTGCCGTCCGCCTTCATGCTCGCGAGCGTCGTGAGCGTCACGGGCTGGCGGTTGGAGTCGCGGAGCTGCAGGTGGGTGTACATGGCGGCAGTCTACTCGTCTATTGGAGGGGCGCCCTGCTGCGCATCGGATTGTAGTAAAGGCGCCCCCGCTTCATGCGCCGGATAGCGGCCAGTAACTCGTCATAATCCGACGGACTGTTGATCGGATCGATCGCGGCTGCGTTGACGATGAGCAGCGGGGCCGCCTCGAACCCGTGGAAAAAGCGCGCATAGGCCTCGTTCAGGCGCACCAGGTAGTCGCGCTCGATGTACTGCTCGTAGCTGATGCCGCGCCGCGCGATGCGCTCGAGCAGCACATCCACCGGGGCCTGCAGGTACACCACCAGATCGGGCTTCGGTGCCTGCACATCGAGCCTCGCGTAGATCTGCTCGTAAAGGGCGAACTCCGCATCATCGAGCGTCACCCGGGCAAACAGGCGATCCTTCTCCAACAGGTAGTCCGCTACGCGCACGCGGGCGAAGAGGTCCTGCTGATTGAGGGCTCCGAGCTGTTGGCAGCGCTGGAAGAGGAAATGGAGCTGGGCCGGCAGCGCGCCCGAGCGCGGGCTCTTGTAGAAGCGCTCGAGGAACGGGTTCTGCGATGCATCCTCCAACACCGGCTGCGCCGAGAGGCTATCGGCCAGGCGCCGGGCGAGGCTCGTCTTGCCGACCCCGATCGGTCCTTCCACCACGATGAACTGGTGCTCAACGCCGCTCATGCTCTCACGCGGTATTCACGGATTCAGGGCTCGCCGAGACGCTCGAGGCCGATCGACGCAAGAGCCTCTCTGAGCTCGGCCACCGGGCCGAGCCCGGGCACATCGAGGTCCGGGGCGAGGTCGGCAAGAGGATACAGAACGAAGTTGCGCTCCACTATCCCGGGGTGGGGGATGGTGAGGCCCGGCTCCTGCCGCCGCTCCCGGCCGAAGATCAGCAGGTCCAGATCGAGGATGCGCGGTCCCCAGCGCTCGCGCTCCGGGGGTCTGCCGAACTGCCGCTCGATGGCGAGCAGCTCCTCGAGCAAGGCACGCGCGTCGAGCGCGGTCAGCACGCCCGCCACGGCATTGACGAAATCCGGCTGCGGCACCGGGCCCATGGGCTTCGAGCCATAAAGCGCAGAGACGCGCACCAGGCGGGTGGAATTGACGCTTTTCAAGCGCTCGCACGCGCGGCGCACCTGGGACTTGGGATCCTGCAGATTGCTGCCGATTCCGATGTAGGCCGGCTGCCAGATCCCCATCGTCCGCCCGGTCACGAGGCGCGGGGACCGCGCCGGC
>JBAUOO010000190.1:0-30532 GCA_049579785.1 Steroidobacteraceae bacterium | reverse complement strand
CCGCTGGTGCGTCGGAGGCGCGCGCTACGGTGTCTCGGCGACAGCCAGAGGCGTCGGCAAAGTTGCCGAGCGCGTCCCGCACCCCAGGGCGTGCCCGGAAAGGGTAGGTTGCTCGAGGGCGTCTCGTCATGGTGCTGCCGCCAGCAGCTACAGTGCGGCGGCAAGAAGCCCATCGTGGGCGTTGACCTCGCGAGCAGATGTCGTCTCATGTTCGACTGTCCCGATGAGAATGGGGATCGCGCCCCGCAACGGGCATTTCGCGCGAAATCAGCGGAGCTGGACTTGGAGCGGACTTGGGTAGCGCGCGAACGACTTCAGTGCGTCGCCGGTTCTGGTATAAGTTACTGATTTACTTGGTCGGGGTGACAGGATTTGAACCTGCGACACCTACGTCCCGAACGTAGTGCTCTACCAGGCTGAGCTACACCCCGAGATGGCGAAGCCGCGGACCCTGGGAGGCTCGAGGCGGCAGGGAGGGCGGGCGCGCAGTTTACTGAAGCGACCCCGGGGCTTCAATGCCGGCTGGGATTCGAGGCCCTCTGTCCGCGACCGTAACGGTAGCGGTGCCAGGTGCGGCAGGGTGCCGCAGAGATGAGGATAAGGCGCGCAGATGGCTACTGCACGGCGCAACGAGCGCGGCGAATGCGGCTGAGGCGATATCAAGGCTCGAGCGCATGGCCATTTCCACCGCCCACTGGTTAGGTTGGGATCTCTCGCCTCTGAAGAGAAGACTGTCGCTCTACGCCGCGCACAAGCCGTGGTACGGCAGCCTGCTCGAGTTCTGAGCGCTTCTGGGGACGGGGCGATGTCCGCCGTGAGCGGCGCCGGCATGACCTCAGGTCGTATGCTCGACTGCGAAGCGCGCGAGCGCCGCGAGCCCCTCCTTGTAGATGCTCTCGGGGAGCGTTTTCAATGAGAGCAGCGCCTGCTCCGCGGCCTCCTTCGCGAGCCGCGCGGAGTACTCGAGGCCGCCGTTTGACTCGATCGCCACGATGATGGGCTCGAGCTGATGGAGGTCGCCGCGCTCGATCGCGATGCGGATCGCGGCCCGCTGGGCATCGGTGCCGTTTCTTAGCGCATAGATCAGGGGCAGGGTGGGCTTGCCCTCGGCCAGATCGTCGCCGAGGTTCTTGCCGCGCTCGGCGGGGTTCGAGCGGTAGTCGAGCACGTCGTCGACCAGTTGGTAGGCGGTGCCAAGATGACGGCCGTAGCCCGCGAGGGCTTTGCGCACCGGCTCGGGGCTGCCGGCGAGCACCGCGGCGACCTCGGCGCCCGCCTCGAAGAGCTTGGCGGTCTTGCGATAGATGACCTCGAGGTAGCGCTGCTCGGTGGTGTCCGGGTTGTGCGCATTCATGAGCTGCATGACCTCGCCCTCGGCGATCACGTTGGTCGCCTCGGCCATGATCTCCATGACCGGCTGGGAGGTCAGCGAGGTCATCATCTGGAAGGCCCGCGAGTAGACGAAATCACCGACCAGGACGCTCGCCTGATTGCCGAACACCTGGTTGGCCGTGTCGCGGCCTCGACGGAGCGAGGAGCCGTCGACCACATCATCGTGCAGCAGCGTCGCGGTATGGATGAACTCGATGAAAGCCGCTGCCTCGATATGCGCCTGCGGCCTGTGTCCGCAGGCACGGCCGGCGAGCACCACGAGCAGGGGCCGCAGCCGCTTTCCACCGCCGGAGATGATGTGCTCGGCAACCTGATCGACGAGCGGGACGGCGCTTTTCAGGCGTGCGCGGATGACCTGATCGACGGCGCTGAGGTCCGGCCGGACGAGTGCGCGTATTTCTTCCAATGTCATGAGGGGAGGGACCTCGAGTACGGCCACGCATCCTATCCGACACGGGGGCCGTGAGCGAGCCAGTGCCGGAGGGCCTGCCCCATGGACGGCCGCTGGTACGCCGAGGCTCGGCCGATTTCTGTGTACGGCCGGTTTGACCGGCCGGGGGGGCACCAGTAGAATGCGCGGCCTTTCTGAAGACCCCCGTGGCCCTTAAACCTATGTACGCAGTGATCAGCACCGGCGGAAAGCAGTACCGTGTCACCAAAGACGGGGTCCTGCGAATCGAGAAGCTCGACGCCGAGGCCGGCGCCACCGTCGAATTCGGGCAGGTGCTGCTCGTGGGCGAAGGCGCCGAGGTGAAGCTCGGCAATCCTTTGGTTTCGGGGGGCAAGGTGCTCGCCACCGTGGTTCGTCACGGCAAGGGCGCCAAGGTCGCGGTGGTGAAGTTCAGGCGGCGCAAGCATTACCTGCGCCAGAAGAACCACCGTCAGCCGTTCACCGAGATCAAGGTGACTGACATCAGCGCAGGCTGAGGCTCATATGGCACACAAAAAAGCGGGCGGCAGCACCAAGAACGGCCGCGACTCCCATTCCAAGCGCCTCGGCGTGAAGCGCTTCGGCGGCGAGCAGGTGCTCGCCGGCAACATCATCATCCGCCAGCGCGGTACGCCTGTGCGCGCCGGCTCCAATGTCGGCGTCGGGACCGACCACACGCTCTTCGCCAAGGTGTCGGGCAAGGTGCAATTTCAGCGCAAGGGCGCCGAGCAGCGGCTCTATGTGAGCATCGTTCCCGGGATCGAGGTGACGGAGAGCACGCCCGAGACGGCTCAGGCGTAGGCCGCTCTCGCGAGCCGCACCGCAGAAAAGCCCCGGCCTCGCGCCGGGGTTTTTGTCTGGGAAGCAGCCATGAAATTCGTCGACGAGGCCAGGGTCAAGGTGCAGGCGGGCAGCGGCGGCCGCGGCAGCACGAGCTTCCGCCGCGAGAAATTCGTGCCCTACGGCGGCCCGGATGGTGGCGATGGCGGCAACGGCGGCAGTGTCTTCTTGCGCGCCACGCTCGGCATCAACACCCTGGCGGATTTTCGTATCGAGCGCACCTGGCGCGCGCCGCACGGGCAGCCTGGGGGCGCTCGCGATTGCACCGGCCGCAGCGGTGATGACCTCACCATCCCGGTGCCGGTCGGTACCCTCGTGCGTGATGCGGATACGGGCGAGGAGCTGGGGGACCTCACGCGCGAGGGAGAGGTGTTGGCCGTAGCCCGGGGGGGCAAGGGCGGGTGGGGAAATCAGCGCTTCAAATCGAGCACCAACCGCACGCCGCGGCAATTTGGTCCCGGACTGCCCGGTGAGAAGCGCTCGCTCGAGCTCGAGCTCAAGGTCATTGCGGACGTGGGGCTTCTGGGCCTGCCGAACGCCGGAAAATCCACGCTGATTCGCGCCGTGTCGGCCGCGCGCCCCAAGGTGGCGGGCTATCCCTTCACGACCTTGCATCCGAACCTGGGGGTGGTCGCG
The DNA here is from genome assembly GCA_049579785.1 of Steroidobacteraceae bacterium. GTDB lineage: Bacteria > Pseudomonadota > Gammaproteobacteria > Steroidobacterales > Steroidobacteraceae > 13-2-20CM-66-19. The sequence goes on along the minus strand of JBAUOO010000190.1, from coordinate 27,234 downwards.
GTCGGCCAGCACCGCAGTTTCGTGATGGCCGACATCCCGGGACTGATCGAGGGGGCGGCGGAGGGCGCGGGCCTCGGAATCCGCTTCCTGAAGCACCTGCAGCGAACCCGGCTCCTGCTTCACCTAGTGGACATCGCGCCAGTCGACCCCGCCGCCGATCCGGTGAAGGACGCTCGGGCGATCGTTGCGGAGCTGAAGAAATTCAATCGTGAGCTCGCGGCGAAGCCGCGATGGCTGGTCATCAACAAGAGCGATCTTCTGCCCGAGGCCGAGGCGAAGAAGCGCGCCCGGGCAATCGTCCGCAGCCTACGCTATCGCGGGCCACACTTTCTCGTGTCCGGGGCCACAGGCCGCGGAACAGGGGAACTCTGCGAGACGGTTATGGCGTTTTTGGAGCAGCAGGATCGCGCGGCACGCGGCCTCGCATTACCTGCAGCAGAAACTGTCGACGAGCGGCCGGCTTCAGCTTGAGCGGAATCGGGGCCGCAGTCGGCGGGGCAGTCCAGCGGAGCTTCTCTTGACCTTTCATCGCAGTCGGCCTCACGGCAGTGCGCGAATCCGAGCCGCCAGCCGGCTCTTGTGTCGCGCCGCCTTGTTTCGGTGGATGATCTGCTTGTTGACCAGCGTATCAATGACCGGAACGGCCTCCTTGTAAGTGGCCTGCGCCTTCTGCTTATCGCCCCCGGCAATCGCCGCGGTCACATTGCGCACGGATGTGCGCATCCGCGAGCGCAACGCGACGTTGCGGGCACGGTGTTTCTCGGCTTGGCGGGCCGCCTTCTCGGCGGACTTGGTGTTGGCCACGCAATCTCCGTAAGAATAAATATACCTGCCCCCTGATCGTAGGGGCGGGTTAGTCTGCTCAGGTGGCCGGACGTTGTCAACGCTGGACGAGAACGGAGCCGGATGAGGCGAGTCTCTTTCACATAAGCGGGGGAGCGGCCCGCGAATGCGACGCCAAGGGCCGGCTTGAATCCTGTATTCTTTAATCTTTTGACATCAGCGGCTTAGCGGCCCCATGGAGCTCATTCGCGGACTCAATGGCCTGAACGACCGCCATCGGGGCTCGGTCGTCACGATCGGCACTTTCGACGGCATGCATCTGGGCCATCAGGCGCTGCTCGCGAGGCTCAAGGAGCATGGCGCGCGGCTGTCCCGGCCGGTCATGGTGCTGACCTTCGAGCCGATGCCGCGGGAGTTTCTGCTGGGTGAGAGCCAGGCGCCCGCGCGCCTGACCTCCTGCCGTGAGAGGTGGCGGGTTCTCGAGCGCCTGGGATGCGATTTCCTGTGGCTGCTGCGTTTCGGACCGCCGCTGCGCAACCTCACCGGCGAGGCGTTCGCGGGATTGCTGGCGCGGGAGCTGCAAACGCCGCTCATCGTGGTGGGTCACGATTTTCGCTTCGGGCGTAACGGCGAGGCGACGGCGACGATGCTCTCGGCCGCCGGGCGGCGGCTGGGATTTGAGGTCGATGTGGTGCCGGCAGTGGCCGTGGACGGAGAGCGCGTGAGTAGCAGCGGCGTGCGCAGCGCCCTTGCCAAGGGCGATTTCGAGCAGGTGCGCCGATGGCTCGGCCGCCCGTACACCATGACCGGCCGGGTGGTGCAGGGCAAGCGATTGGGACGCAGTCTCGGGTTTCCGACGGCGAACCTGCAGATCGAGCGGCGACGCTCGCCGGTGCAGGGCATCTTCGCGGTCCGGGTGCATGGCGCCGCGGATGCGCCGCTGCCCGGGGTGGCGAGCTTGGGGACGCGTCCGACGGTCGACGGTGAGCACACGCTGCTCGAGGCGCACGTGTTCGATTTTTCGGGCGACCTCTATGGTCGCGAGATCGAGGTGGAGTTCGTGGCGAAGCTGCGCGAGGAGGAGCATTTCCCGTCCCTCGATGCGCTCGTCACCCAGATGCACCAGGACGCGGCCCAAGCTCGACAGATATTACGCGACGGATCTTGAATGGCTGACCTTTGAATGGCTGATTACAAAAGCACGATCAACCTGCCGCAGACCGCTTTTCCCATGAAGGCGGATCTCGCCCGGCGCGAGCCGGCGCGGCTCGCCGCCTGGGAGAGGGGCGGCATCTACTTGCGGCAACGGGAGCTCGCGCGCGGGCGCCCGCGTTTCGTGCTGCACGATGGGCCCCCTTACGCCAACGGCGCCATCCATATCGGTCACGCCGTCAACAAGATCCTGAAGGACATCATCGTCAAGTCGCGCTCGCTCGATGGGTTCGATGCGCCCTACATCCCGGGCTGGGACTGTCATGGGCTGCCAATCGAGCTGCAGGTCGAGAAGAAGCACGGCCGCCCGGGGGCGAAGCTCGATGCGGCGGCCTTTCGCGCCGCCTGCCGCGCCTTCGCGGAGCAGCAGGTGATTCTTCAGCGCGCGGACTTCAAGCGCTTAGGGGTCCTCGGGGACTGGGATCGTCCCTATCTCACCATGGCGCCGCGTTACGAAGCGCAACAGCTGCGCGCCTTCGGCCGCATCATCGAGAACGGACATCTCTACCAGGGCGTGAAGCCCGTGCACTGGTGTCTCGATTGCCGCTCCGCGCTCGCCGAGGCGGAGGTCGAGTACGAGGAGAAGACCTCACCCGCCGTCGATGTTGCCTTTCAGGTGACGGACCTCCGCGACCTCGAGCGGCGCATGGGACTTGCTGCCGGGCGACTCGCCGGTGCACCGGCCGACCTCGTCATCTGGACCACGACCCCCTGGACGCTGCCTGCGAATCAAGCGGTCGCGCTGCGTGACGAATTCCGTTATGTGTTGCTCGAGGCGGAGCAGGAGGGCGAGCGGCGCAGGCTCATCCTTGCCGCGGACCTGCTCGAGCCCTGTCTCAAGCGCTTCGGGCTGGCACGGCCATCGGTGTTGACGCAAGCGGCGGGCCGCGATCTCGAAGGGCTGACACTGCAGCATCCCTTCCAGGACCGCCAGGTGCCGGTCATCCTCGCCGAGCACGTGACGCTCGACGCCGGCACCGGTGCGGTTCATACCGCCCCCGGACACGGACATGAGGATTTTGCGGTCGGCCAGCACTATGGCTTGCCGGTCGTCAACCCCGTCGGCAATGATGGCCGCTTCCTTCCCGACACGCCGCTCGTCGCGGGGCTCAAGGTCGATGAGGCCAACGGCGTGCTCATCGATGCGCTGCGCGAGCGTGGGCGCCTGGTGCATCACGAGTCGTTCTTGCACAGCTATCCGCACTGCTGGCGGCACAAGACGCCGCTCATTTTCCGCGCGACGCCGCAATGGTTCATCAGCATGGACCGCAAGCGGCTGCGCCAGCATGCCTTGCGCGATATCAAGAAGGTGCAGTGGACGCCGGAATGGGGCGAGCAGCGCATCACCGGCATGATCGAGAATCGTCCGGACTGGTGCATCTCGCGCCAGCGCACCTGGGGCGTGCCGATTCCGCTTTTCGTGCATGGGCAAACCGGCGAGTTGCACCCGCGCACCCAGCAGCTCATCGAGCAGGTGGCCGCGCGCGTCGAGCGGGAGGGCATCGAGGCCTGGTTCTCACTCGAGCCCGCCGAGCTTTTGGGCGATGAGGCCAAGGTTTATGAGAAGGTGAGGGACGTCATGGATGTCTGGGCCGACTCAGGACTCTCGTTCGAGTGCGTCGGCGCCGAGCGTCCCGAGATCGCCGCACCGGTCGATCTTTATCTCGAAGGGTCCGATCAGCACCGCGGCTGGTTCCACAGCTCGCTCCTCATGTCCGAGGCGCTCTACGAGCGGGCGCCCTATCGCGGCGTCCTGACGCACGGATTCACCGTCGATGAGAAGGGGCGCAAGCAGTCGAAGTCGCTCGGCAACGTCGTTGCGCCGCAGCAGGTGATGAGCACGCTCGGGGCGGATGTGCTGCGGCTCTGGGTGTCCGCCACCGACTACGCGAACGAGATGAGCGTGTCGGACGAGATCCTCAAGCGCATGGCGGATTCCTATCGGCGCATGCGCAACACCGTGCGCTATCTGCTCGGGAACCTGCACGGCTTCGATCCGAAGCGCGACAGCGTCGCTACCGGCGATCTGCTCGCGCTCGATCGCTGGGCGCTCGCGCGCACTGCCGCCTTGCAGGCGGAGATCATCGAGGCCTACCGTCGCTACGCCTTCCACTTGATCTATCAGAAGGTGCATAACTTCTGCACCGTGGACCTCGGCGGCTTCTATCTCGATGTGCTCAAGGACCGCATGTACACCACGCCGGCCGCCGGCCGCGCGCGCCGCTCCGCCCAGACCGTCATGCACCACATCGCCGAGTGCATGGTCCGCTGGCTCGCTCCGGTGCTGTCCTTCACCGCCGAGGAGATCTGGGAATTTCTGCCCGGCGAGCGCTCGGAGTCGGTTTTTCTCGAGACCTGGCATCCGCTTCCGGAGGCCTCCGTCACCGATATCGAATGGCCCGCGCTGCTGCAGCTTCGTACCGATGTCACGCGCGAGCTCGAGAAGCTGCGTGATGCTGGTGCCATCGGCGCGCCGCTCGATGCCGAAGTCGATGTCTACTGCGCCCCCGATGAGTACGCGCGCTTCGATGCCCTGGGAGATGAGCTGCGCTTCTTCTTCATCACCTCCCATGCCCGCGTGCACCGGATCGAGGGCGCGCCGCCCGCCGAGGCGGTGCTTGCGGCCAACACCGGGCGCAGCGGCGTGTGGATCGCGGCGAAGCCGACCTCGGATCCGAAGTGCATCCGCTGCTGGCAGCACCGGCCGGATGTCGGCTCGAACCCGAAGCATCCCGAGCTCTGCGGCCGCTGTGTCTCCAACGTCGAGGGTCCGGGCGAGTACCGGCGCTACGTATGAGCGCCACCCAGGAGCCGGAGACCGCTGTCGCTGATCGGACCGCCGGGCGCCCTGCGACTCGCAGGCCGAGCGGCTGGCGCTGGCTGCCGGTCACGCTCGCGGTGATCGGCCTCGATCAGTTCGTCAAGCTCTGGGTCGTGGAGCACCTCACCCTCTACCGCACGGTGCGCGTGCTGCCGGTGCTCGATATCACCTTGACGTATAATAGGGGGGCCGCCTTCAGCTTCCTCGCGGATGCTTCCGGCTGGCAGAAGTGGTTTTTCGCGGGCCTTGCCGTGGCGGTGGCGGTGGCAATCATGCTCTGGCTCAAGCGCCTCAACGGGGGCACTCAGCGCACGCTCTGCCTCGGCCTCACGCTGATCCTCGGCGGGGCGCTTGGGAACCTCATCGATCGGGTGCGCATCGGCCACGTGGTCGATTTCATCCTCGCCCACTGGCATCGGGTGTACTTTCCCTGGGCGTTCAATGTCGCGGACTCGGCCATCACCGTGGGCGCGGCGCTGCTGCTGATCGATGCGCTCATCGAGAGCCGCGGCTCGAAGAAGGAGAGTGTCTGAATGCAGGTGCTTCTCGCCAACCCTCGCGGCTTCTGCGCCGGAGTCGACCGCGCCATCGAGATCGTCGAGCGGGCGATTGAGCTCTTCGGCGCCCCGATTTACGTGCGTCACGAGGTGGTTCACAACCGCCATGTCGTCGACCGGCTGCGCGAGCTCGGCGCCGTCTTCGTCGAGGAGTTGAAGGAGGTGCCCGCCGGCGCCACCGTGATTTTCTCCGCGCACGGGGTCTCGCATGCCGTGGAGGATGAGGCCAGGGAGCGCGGGCTCACCGTGTTCGATGCCACCTGTCCGCTCGTGACCAAGGTGCACATGGAGGTGCAGCGATATGCCCGCGAGGGTCGCGAGGTGATCCTCATCGGCCACGCCGGCCATCCCGAGGTCGAGGGGACCATGGGACGATTCGATACGTCCTTCGGCGGCCGCATGGCTCTGGTCGGAAGCGCCGAGGATGTGGCGGCACTCGCGGTCCGCGATCCGGCCAATCTGGCGTTCGTGACTCAGACGACGCTCTCGGTCGATGACACTGCGGAGATCGTGGCGGCGCTTCGCCGCCGCTTCCCGCTGCTCGCCACACCGCGCAAGGAGGACATCTGCTATGCGACTCAAAACCGGCAGGACGCGGTGAAGAAGTTGCTGATCGATTGTGATCTTCTGGTGGTGGTCGGATCGCGCTCGAGCTCCAACTCCAACCGCTTGCGGGAGCTGGCCGACCGGGCCGGCATTCCCGGATATCTGGTTGACGGACCCGAGGACCTGAAGCGCGAATGGTTCGAGGGCAAGCGCTCCGTCGGCCTCACGGCGGGCGCCTCCGCCCCTGAGATCCTGGTCCAGCGCGTCCTCGAGCAGCTTCGGGCCTGGGGAGCGCAAGTGCCACGGGAAATCACCGGTCGCGAGGAGCGGGTGACCTTCGGGTTGCCGCGGGAGCTGCGGCGCGCGGGCACGGAAGAGAAGCCGCCGCTCTCAGCGTCCTGAGGCTCGGCCCCGGTATAGCGATTTCTTCAGCTTCCAACGCTTGTGCGACCAGGGCCAGTCGGCGGGCGCCTCGCGGACCTGCCGCTCGACGAGCCGCACATAACGCTCGGTGAGCTCGCCGCTCTTCAATGACTCACCGGGCGAGGAGAGCGGCACGAAGCTCAACTCGTAAAGCCCACGGGCCGTGCGCTTCATCCCGACGAAGAACACGGGGTACCGCGTGACCCGCGCGATCTCCTCCGGCCCCATGTAAAAAGCCGTGTCGCGGTTGAGAAACCGCGTCCAGTGCTTGTGCTCGCTGGTCGTCGGCTCCTGATCGGCGACCATGGCCACCGCGCGCACCACCTTTCCCCGCCTGATGATGTCGGCGAGCAGCTCCTTGGCCGGCACCAGACGGCTGCCGAAGCGGCTGCGTACTTTCTTCATCTCACGCTCGGCCCAACTGTCCACCAGCGGCTTGTAGGCCGCATCGACCGGGAATCCGAGCTCGAGCGAGAGGGCGAGAAGCATCCACTCCCAGTTGGTTTGATGCGCAGCGGCGAGCAGTACCGACTGGCCTTGGGCGAGGAAGGCCCTGGGGGCATCGATATCGACCATGCGCACTCGCCTGCGGATCTCCTCGGGCGGCAGCGTCGCGGCCTTGATCACCTCGACCAGGACGTCGGCGAAGCCCGCGTAGTAGCGGCGCCGGATGTCACGTCGATCGCGCTCGTCAAGCTCCGGGAAGCACTGCGCGAGGTTGGCGCGGACCACCGGCTCGCGGTGGGGAAATACACGGAAGGCGAGCCAGCCGAGACAGTCGGCGAGCCGATACAGCACCCTGAGGGGCACGCGCGAAACGAGCCGTACCCACCATACGGAAGGTGGGAGGGGCGGCGCGGGAGCGCCTTCGGGCGCTCTGGCGGGCGAGAGTGCGCGCAACAGGCTGCTTCCTCGTTGAGCCATCGGTAAGGTATCCGCGCCGGCGGCGGCGGCGAGCCGGGAATGGTAGCGGCCGCGGCCACCATTCTCCAGCCGCTCGTTCCGGGGCGCTGGGCGACATCCTCATCGCCTCGTTCCTGTCGCTGCCATCGGCCTGCCGCCGATCGGCTGATCGGGCCGTCGATCCTGGCGCTACCTCGAGGCCACTCGCGCGGCGAGCGCAGTGCGCAGCGGTTCGGCGTTGACGCTGGTCACATTGCCGGCGAGGATCTGCCGCGATGTCACCGGCCGCTGGTAGTAGGCGCGATCCATCCTGGTATCGGGTGTAATGCGGGTGACGCTGGCGGTCAGCCCGCCATAGAGACCCTTGGTGTTCGACCAGAGGATGACATCGCCCCTGTTGGTGTTGGCGCGGGCATCGCGATCGCGCCGCCTTCACCGCCCGCCTGGGCGCCGATGCTGCCGCCACCGCCCTGGCCACCGACGATGCGAATGCGCGGGGGAAGGGGAGGGTTCCCTGATGCTCGTTTCGGGTACCATGCTCGCTCCTGTCGCCAATGCCACCGGCTCCGGGGAGAGGGTATGGACTCGCCGCGCGGCTCTTCGCCCTTTGCGAATCGTGATTTCCGGCTGCTCTTCGGCGGCAGCTCGATCTCCTTCATCGGCGATCAGTTCACGCTCGTGGCGCTCCCGTGGCTCGTGCTGCAGCTCACGGGCAATCCCGCGCAACTCGGGCTCGTGCTGGCGGTGATGGCGCTGCCGCGCGCGGTGTTCATGCTGCTCGGGGGCGCCGTGGTCGATCGGATGTCACCGCGGCGGGTGCTGCTGACGGCGCGCGGTATCAATGCCCTGCTGACGGGCGTGCTCGCCGCGCTGGTGTTGGCCGGCAGCATTCAGATGTGGATGGTGTATGGGCTGGCGCTCGGCATCGGCCTGTGCACCGCTTTCGCCTACCCCGCGGGCAGCGCCCTATTGCCGCAGCTTCTGCCCCCGCAGCAGCTGCAGGCCTCCAACTCCATCATGATGGGCATGCGCCAGCTGAGCATGCTGATCGGCCCGGCACTGGCGGGACTTCTGGTCACCGCCGGGAGCGCGCCCTCGAGCGCCGGTGCGGTGAGCTCGGCGCATGGCACCGGCCTCGCCTTCGCCGTCGATGCGGTGAGCTTCCTCTTTTCGGTGGCATCGCTTCTGGCCATCCGGGTCGCGAGCGACCATGACGCGCGGGCGCCGGAGGCGGGCGTCCTGGCGCAGGTAATCGAGGGAATCCGGGTGCTGTGGCAAGACCCGCAGCTTCGCGCTTTCGTCGCCTACATGGCCCTGATCTCGGTCCTCGTTGCCGGACCGCTGCAGGTGGGACTGCCCCTCTTCGCCAAGACGCGTTTGAGCGAGGGTGCCGCGGGCTTCGGCTGGCTGATGACGGCCAACGGCATCGGGATGCTGTTGGGCAGCGTCGCATCGATACCCGTTACGCGCCTGATGCGCGGCCGTGTCGGGGTCATGGTGTTGGTCCTCGATGCGGGCGCCGGACTCGCGCTCGCGGCGATGAGCACCGTGCACTCGATGCTGGCCGGTGCCGCCCTGCTCGTTCTGACCGGGCTCTTCGCCGGCACCGAGCAGATCGCGATCATCACCTGGCTGCAACGGCGCGTGCCGCAGGCGATGATGGGTCGCACGATGAGCATCGTCATGTTCACCTTCCTCGGGCTCGGGCCCCTCGCCGCGGCCCTGGCGGGCGGCCTGCTCAAGCTGGTGTCCCTGGGGGAGCTCTTCTTCGGTGCCGGCCTGATGCTCAGCGCCCTGGCGCTACTTTGCCTCACGAGACCGAGCCTGCGGGCGGTGCAGCTGCAGACCGCCGCAGCGTAGGGATCAACGAGGCGGCAGCGGCCTTCCCGGCTAGCGCTTGCGTGCGATGAAGACGTAGTAGGGTGCGCTCAGTCCCGGCAGATAAGGCACCCTGCCTCGGCGCTCGAAGATCCGGCAGTCGGGCATGGCGATCGCGAGCTGCGCCAGGTGGCGGGGATCGAGCCGGACGCCATCGTGAGCGAACCACTGACGCCAGAGCCAGCGCTCCCAGGGCGGATGCCCGATTGCGCCGGGGGCCGGACGCGCGGATGACACGTAGAAATCCACGACTCCCAACGTTCCCCCGGGCCCGAGCATCGTCACGGCATTGGCTATGACGGCCCGCCAGTCCTCCACCATGGTGAGCGCGTACGAGAGGTATACGCAGTCCACCGGCTCGGGCGGCCGATAGCGGGTGATGTCCGCCTCGATGACCTGCACGTTGGCGAGCCGGGCGGCGCGCGCCCGCGCTCGCTCGAGGAGCGCCGGGCAGAGGTCGACGAGAACGAGCCGGCGCAACCCCGCGAGTCGTGAGCCGAATCGCTCGAGGTTCTCGCCAGTACCGCATCCGAGCTCGACCACGACATCACCGGCTCCTGCCGGCAGGCGCCGGATCAGCTCTTCACGGCCGTGGAGCAGACGCCTGCGGAACGCGTCGTAGCGATGAGCCTGGGGTGCGTAGAAAGCCTGCAGCCGCTCGGCGGCGCTGCCGCGACGCGGCAGACCGCGCAACAGGCGCCAGAGCACCCGCGAGTCGGCTAGCAGCTCAGGTGGCGACATCGCAAATGTGGAAGCCGGCATAGGTGTGGACGCGGTCCCCGCGGGCGAGCTCGCAGGCGAGCTGCTCGTGGAAGGCCAGCCGCTTTCTTAGGCTCACTCCACCGATCCTCACCGCCTCCAGATAGCGCGGCCGGCGATGAGCGCTGCGGAAGATCAGCCGCGCCGCGGGGGTCGCGTGGCAGAAGATCTCGCGCCACTCCTCCGCGAGCGCTTCCGGGTCGTGGCTCGCCATCCAGTCCATGTGATCGAGCAGGATGAACTTGGAGATCGGCTCGCCCGAGCCGCGCAGGAAGTCCGTGACGGTCGACGTATGCGGCACGATGCAGTCCGCGAGGCCGGCTTTGAGCCGCGAGAAGTTGTGGGCTTTCAGGTACTCCGGACAGCACGAGCGGGTGTACCGACCATGGACATACAACCACCAGAAGTAGTTCGTCGCCAGGGGAAGCTGGCAGAGCACGTACTCCAGCGAATCGCGCACATACGCCGCGACTCCGCCGGAGTGCTGCGCCTCGATCTCGCGGCGCTGCGGACGGGGCACCCCGAGCAGGCTGAGGGTGAGCTGGCGCGAGAGCGCCCAGCGCATGCCCGAGCCCCACATGAGAGGAGCCACCCTCTCTGCATAGATTGCCCGCTGCTCATCGAGCGAGCCCGCGCCGAAGAGCGCGCGAACGCAGACGGCGAGGGTAGGGCGGATGGCGAGATAAGTCCTGAATCCGCACGCCACCAGCCCCGAGAGGCCGTGAAAATAGAAGCTACCTCGGCGGCTCGCGAACCACGCGTGGTTGCGATCCCAGTATTCGCGCGCAAACGGCGAGAGCTGGCCGCGGAGTCTGCGCTCGTACAGGCTCTGGACGTCCGGGTGGAAACCCTCGCCGAACAGCCGGAAGAAATCGTCGAAGGCGAGCGCGCGCACGCCCGCGAGCTTCAGCTCGAGGAGCGCGGTCTGGCGCGGATTGGCGTCGACGGCGTGGATCCGCCGCGGCGCGAGCAGTGCATAGTCGAGCGCATTGCAGCCGGCGCTGGTGATGACGAGTACGACATCCTCGCCGGTGAGCCCGAGCGCTCGGCGGTCGACCGCGGGGTCCTCCCAGCACGTGTTGTAGACGAGGGACCGCGAATACAGGGTGCGGAACAACTGCTCGTCGATCCGCTCGCTCAGCTTCGTCAGATGCCGCAATGACCGTCCGCAGCGTAATGCACTGCCGCCAAACCCTACCCGCCCAACATGACGAGCATGTGACCGAGATGTGTTCGGCTCGTGACATGAGCCGAGGATTCCGTATAGCGGCCGTTCCGTGACCCGCAGCCCGCGCCGCAAAGCGGCCCTCTTGGGGGCAACTCCCGGCGGAGCCCTTCGCCCTGGCTCGTTGCCCGGCCATGCTCGCTCACTCGCGACCGGATTCCATTAGCGACGAGTTTACCGATCACGCATTGGCCGAAGCTGGCCGATGCGTGGTTACGTAGAATTGGGTACAGCCGTGAGCAAGTCGATGGTGGTCGAGCGGCGGGCGGACACGCGCTGAGCTCGTTTCCGGGCAGCCATGCGCCGGGATTATCCGGCGTGCCAACTCGGAGTCGGTGGGCCTAAACGCACCTGCCGCGAACCGTCTTCGAGCCGCGAGGTAGCTGACGGCCAACTTCAGGTTGAGGGGCGCGCTTGACAGCCCGACGACCCCAGTGCTTGACTACTATAACAATAGTAGTTGAGACGATCAAGCATGCTAGCGGGATTGACCGGCCGCGAAACGGATTTGATGGACGTGCTATGGGAGCATGGACCGTCGACCGTCGCTGAAGTGCACGCGCGCCTCGGTGAGGCGCTCGCTTACACGACGGTGCTCAGCGTGCTGCGCACGCTAGAGAGCAAGGGAGCCGTGACGCGAACGAAGGAGGGGCGTGCCCATCGCTATGCGGCACGCGTACCGCGCAAGCTTGCGCGTCAGCGCGCGCTCGCGGCGGTCGCGGCGAAATTCTTTCGCGGATCGACGGAGCGCCTGCTCGTTCATCTGGTGGAAAACGAACGGCTGAACGACGCCCAGATCGAGCGGTTGCGTGCGCTGCTTGATGAGCGCCAGCGAACGCGTCGATGATCGGCGCGGCGCTCTATCTGCTGGTCGTCAGCGCGTTGCTGAGCGTCGCGGCGTGGCTTGCCGAGCGTATCGCGGCCAGTTTTCGCTGGCCGCGGCGCGGGATCTGGCTTGTGGCAATGGTGCTCTCGATCGCGGTGCCGGCGTGGCGTCTTCCCGGCGCGCTGCCGGAAGGGTCGCCTGTGCAATTGTTGGTATCCCCGGCCGCCACAGACACGCCGCGCGCCGCGGTGAGACGCGCGCACCGTTCGGCGGTTCCGGCTGAAGCGGCATCGGTACGGGAAACGCGGATACGACCCGCCTCCGACTCATCGCCCCCAACGCATCGCTTCTGGACCCCAGCGGTGTACGAACGCGTGCTGCTGGGATTTCTCGCGGGCTGGGGCCTGCTATCGGTCGCATCGATCGCGCGGCTGATCATGGCGAGCGCCACATTGCGGAATAGATCTCGTCGATGGCCGGTGACCGCGCTCGAAGGCGTCGCGGTTACGGTATCGGACGGCCTAGGTCCCGCCGTGCTTGGAATTCTGCACCCGCGAATCATCGTGCCACGGTGGCTGCTGGAGGAAGCCGCGGAGAGGCGCTCCGCGGTGCTGTCACACGAGAGCGAGCACTTGCGGGCGCACGACGGGCGCTGGCTCCTGGCGGGCCTGTTGCTCGTCACGCTTCTGCCCTGGAACCTGCCTCTGCGGTGGCTGTGGCGGCGGCTCAGGCTGGCAATCGAGGTGGATTGCGATGCCCGCGTCGTGCGGCGCGGCTTGCAGCCGGTCGCCTATGGCGAGGCACTGCTGGCGATCGCGACGCGCACGCCACCGGCGCCGCGACCGGCAATCGGTCTGTTCGAGCGCCGTTCACAACTGGCGCGGCGGATCCGGATTCTCGTGACCCCATCACGACTCTGGTGGCGCTGGGCCGCCGTGCCGCTGTACGTGTTCACGGCTGCGGCAGCGCTGGCCGCTGCGACATTTCCGGCGCCGCCGATCGACGCCGCGCTCGGGGCGCGCAATCAAGCACATCAGTTCGCCGTGCAGGCGACGGAAGAAAAAGCCGTGGACGCGCGCGCCACTCGTCGCTTGCTCGGCAGCGGGCAGCCCGATGCGCTCGCGGCCGCGGCGGTCCTCGGATGGCCGTGGGCGGCCAACGAGCGGTTCGTGCACGGCAAAACCTTGCTGTCGGCGAAGGGTCGGCTGGATGCCGCCCGCCGGTTGATGTGGCTCGCGCGTGCGGTCGCCGAAGCACCCGGTCGACCGGACTTGCTGATGCTGCAGAAGAGCTTCTGTCAGGGGTGGATCGCGCACTGTGACGTCGCGGCGCTGGACGATCGACTGCGGACTCTGGATCCGGATAACGGTGCGGCGTGGCTTGATGCTCTGGCCGCAGCGGCGAAGGCGAAAGATCCGGCAGGAATCAACGCGGGGTTGACCGCCATCGGACGCACGACCCGTGTCGATACGTACGGCAATCCTCTTGTCGCGCATCTCGGTGAGGCGTTGCATCGGATCGGTGGGATGGGTTTCAAAGATGTCGTTTCCGAGATCTATCTTATCCGTGGTAACGGTTTACCGCTCGATGCGATGATCGCATTGGATGCCGCGTGCAATTGGAATGCCCAACAGCTGACCGCACCACGCTTGATTCTCTGCCGCAATGCCAGTGCCGCGTTCGAGCATGGCGACACCTTCCTGGCCAGCATGAGCGGCAGCGAGATTGCGATGCGACTGTGGCCCCTCGGCACGGCCGAACACCGCTACGCCGCAGCCTTGCACCGCCGTCTGGAGTACATGCAGGAGCAGGCGCAATGGTTGATGTGGCCACCCGGCCATCGGCTGCAATCGCTCCTCGCATTATTCGATGGCGAGTTTTGGGCGCAAGGGGTCCGCTTGGCAGCGCAATACCCGAGTGAGCAGGACGTGCTGCGTGTGCAGTTGATGCGCGTCGGACTGCGCGTCAATCCGCCGCCCAGCTGGAGAGACTCCTACCAATAGCGGCCGTGGGCCTCACGATCGCCATTACGCCAGACCAATTGGTCCAATCGCCTCGCTGTAAGGGCTGAATTGACCAGATCGGACCGCCCCATGGCGGGCATTCTGCTCGCATACAGTCGGTACTTCGGGCCGGCGGTGGAACGCGCGATCGCTGCCGCTCCCAACGCCCATTGCGTCCCGCCGCAAGCTCGCTATTCGTCGTTCTCACGAGGCGTCACTCGGTTTCTGATCGCCCGTCGAGGGTCCGCGCCATGACGGACGGTTCGTGCTCCTCTCGCCCGAACAACGCGCCACGCTGGCATTGAGATCGAAACATGGCGCACAGCTTGAAGAGTGGTGGCGGCAACGCTTCGGGTTCGGCTTCGAATGCCTTACCCGGTCGGAAGCTCGCTATCTCGAAAACACCGGGAGCATCGTCGCCCGGGTGATCTCATCACCTTGCTCCAGGCGCGGGTTTCGCCACTCTGCGGGACGGCCCACCCTGTTCAGCCAGGTTCACGTCGAATACGGCGCCCCCGCCGCCGGTTGCGCTTACGGCGGAGTAACTGCAAGAAGGGTGGATGATAACTACTTGATTTTATGGTGCCGGGAATAGGATTCGAACCTACGACCCGCGCATTACGAATGCGCTGCTCTACCAGCTGAGCTATCCCGGCGCCGGGCGGCGAATTCTATCGGGTGAGACTCCCGCCGTCACCGGCCGGCGGGCCCCGCGGTTCAGGCGGGGGTTGGGCCCGCGCCAGGAGGCACCCCTCCGGCGCTGCCGCGCTGCGATGGCCACTCCGCGAAGGCCACGTAGTAGACGAAGATGATATTGGCGAGCGGGATCAGGAGCAGCAGGCTCAGCCACGGGGAGAGGCCTACGCGGTCGCAGATCCGCCAGAAGGGGATGATCCCGATGATGGCGCCGATGAGCCAGAGCCCGTGAAACCCAAAGAAGCCGTGGTGCCAGAACATGGTGCGTTACTCCGGCCCCCGGGGCGGGGGCGCTAAGAGGCCTTCTTGCGCAGACGGATCACGAGGTCGATTCCCGCGACCTCCGTCCCCGGCGGGGCGGGAGGCAGGCGGCTGAACTCGACCTCGGGGACCGGCACGTCGATGAGCGCGCCACTCGAGGTGTCGTGGAAGTGGTAGTGGGCGTCGACGTTCGAGTCGAACCAGGCCCGGCTGCCATCGACCGAGAGGAGGCGGATCAGGCCGTGGGACGCGAAGAGATTCAGGGTGTTGTACACCGTCGCCTTCGAGACCCGGGCGCCGGCGGAGCGCAGGCTGGCCAGGATCTGCTCGGCCGAGAGGTGCTGCGGCGCGCAGAGGAGGACCGAGGCAATGCGTACCCGCTGGGCGGTAGGCCGGATGCCGCAGTCGGTCAGACGCTGCTGGCAGCGCGACGATACGGATTCACGCGCCGGGGTTCCGTTCGGGTCCATAGGCGCCATTATAGCCGCAAAGTCCCGCTGATCGGCCCAGACCGGGCTCAGGCCACCGCCGCCTTGAGTACCCGCTGCGGCTGCGCCACACCGTAGCCTTGGGCGAAATCGACCCCCAGGCTGGTCAGCATCTGGATGATCTCGGCGTTCTCGGCGAACTCGGCGATGGTCTGCTTGCCGGTCAAGTGACCGATCTCGTTGATGGAGCGGACCATCTCACGGTCGATCGGGTCGCGCAGGATCTCGCGCACGAAGCTGCCGTCGATCTTGAGAAAATCGACCGGGAAGTGCTTGAGGTAGCCGAAGGAGGAGAGGCCGGTGCCGAAGTCATCGAGCGCGAACTTGCAGCCGATCTCCTTCAGCGAATGGATGAAGCGGTTGGCCTGCGAGAAGCTCGCGACGGCCGCGGTCTCGGTGATCTCGAAGCAGATCTTCGAGCCCTCGAGCCCGCTTTTGTGGAATTGCTCGATGACGAAGGGCAGGAACTTGTCATCGCCCAGGCTCTGGCCGGAGAGGTTGATCGAGCAAAGACCGAGCTTCTCGCGCTCATCCGCCTCGGACACGAGCCAGCGGAAGGCGTTCTCGATCACCCAGCGGTCGATGGCGGGGGTGATGCCGTAGCGCTCCGCCGCCGCGATGAAGTCATTCGGCGCCACGATGCGTCCGGTCTCATCCTTCAGGCGCAGCAGCAGCTCGTAGTGCGCGCCGACATCGAGCCGCTGCAGCGGCTGGATCGTCATGCGATGCAGCTCGAACCGTCCTTCCTCGAGCGCGGCGTTGATCCGCGCCGCCCACTGCATCTCGCGCCGTCGGCGCATCAGCTCCATGTCGTTCTCGGCGAAGCTGTGCACGCGGTTGCGGCCGCCTTCCTTCGCCGCCGTGCAGGCGCTGTCGGCGGCGGAGAGGATCGAGGCGACGTCCTCGTTGTCGGCGGTGATCGGCACCACGCCGACGCTCGCCCCGAGCCGAAACACCCGATCTTCCCAGGTGAAGCGGAAATTGCGCACGCTCTCGCGCAGCGTCTCGGCCGTGCGCATCGCCTCATCGAGGGAGCAAGCCTCGAGCAGAATGCCGAACTCATCGCCGCCCAGACGCGAGAGCGTATCGCGCCAGCGCACCTTGGATTTCAGCAGCGCGCCCACCTGACCCAAGAGCGCATCGCCGGCGCTGTGCCCGCAGGTGTCGTTGACGATCTTGAACTGGTCGATGTCGAGATAGCAGAGCGCGTAGGAGGCCTCGCGCGCCTTGGCGCTCTTCAGCGCCCGCTCGAGGCGGCTCTCGAATTCGCGCCGGTTGACGAGCCCGGTGAGCAGATCGTGACTCGCGTGATACGAGAGGCGCCGGTTGAGCTCGCGGGCCTCGGTGACATCGTGGAAGACCAACACGCCGCCCGCGACCCGGCCGGCGCCGTCGCGGATGGGGGCGGCGGTGCTCTCGACATAGAGCTCGTTGCCATCGCGGCGGATGAGGAGCATCGGGCGCACCGACTTGATCGGCCGGATACGGCGGATGGAGACGGTGAGCGGATTCTCGAGCGGCTCGCAGGTCTCCTCGTGGAAGGCGCGGAAGATCTCCTCCACCGGCCGTCCCATCGCGTCCTCGAGCCGCCAGCCGGTGAGCGCTTCCGCCACTGGGTTGATGTAGTCGATGACGGAGTTGGCATCGGTGGTCACGACGCCATCGCCGATCGACTGCAGGGTGATCTGCGCGCTCTCCTTCTCGCGAAACAGCGCCTCCTCGTAGAGCTTGCGCTCGGTGACATCGAGCTCGACGCCCACCAGGCGCAGCAGCCGTCCGTGCTTGTCCACCCGCGCCGTGGCGCGGCTGATGACCCAGCGCCACTCGCCGTTGCGGTGGCGCATGCGGTGAGTGCTCTCGAAGATCGGCGTCTTGCCGTCCACATGATCGCGAATGGCGGTCTGCACGCGCGCGAGATCATCGGGATGCACCAGGCTGCTCCAGTCCGGCGAGCCGCGCATGTCCTCATCGCCGTAGCCGAGCATCGCCTTCCAGCGGGGCGAGAAGTAAACCTCGTTGCTCTCGACGTCGAAGTCCCAGAGCCCGTCGTTGGCCGCCGCCTGCGAGAGGTTGGTGCGTTCCTCGAGCTTCGAGAGGCGCGCCTCGATGCGGATGCGCTCGAGCCCGGTGGCGAGGCTCGTGCCGAGGAGTTTCATCAGAAGCTGCAGATTCACGTCCCAGGCGCCGCGCGGCAAGGTGTGCGCGAGGCCGAGGAAGCCCGCGGGCTTGCCCTGCACGCGCAGGGCGACGAGCAGCACCGAGCCGATGTGCAGCTCCGCGAAACGTTGCGCCTCCGCAGCCTGCTCCCGCCGCGGCGCCGCGGTGTCGCGCAGCTCCGAGAGGCGAAGGTGATCCTGGCGCCCCTTCAGCCAGGAAAACGACTCGAGGCTCGTGCCTTGAAGAGCTTCGGGGCGGCATTGGGCAAAGGCGCCGCGGGCGAACTGCACATCCTCGATGATCGGCTCATCCGGCCGCAACACGAGGAGGAAAGCGCAGTCGGCGGCGCTCGATTCCCGCAGCAGCTCAAGATTGCGGCGCAAGCAGTCGGCGACGCCCTCCTTGCGCATGTTCTGGAAGTCGACCGCGATCTTGGTGCAGGCAACGTCGAGGCCGATGACGGGCTTGGACGCCTTGCCGCTCCAGGCGTCTGCCGAAAGGATGTCGGAGGCGGTGAAATCCGCAGGCTTATCCGGCGGCAAACTCGACATGGGACCCCGTGACCTCCGATCGTCAGCGCAGCCTACCCGCAAACTGTTGCCCGTGGGTGGCCGCTCCGCACCTTGTGGAGCGCTTCCGGCTGCGCTCTTCTAACGACTTACGAGTGATTCTCGCACACTTGTTAAGGAACACAAGCTAACGTGCTGTTCGTCCAAGGATTCGCGACTTGACAGAATCCATGACCGGGTACCCGGGGATGTGACGCAGTTCTAATTCAAGGCGTCCCGGGCGATCTCGAAGAGTCTGCGCAGCTCCAATTCCATTTCCCCTTGGAGCCTCTCCAAGGTCGCAGCGTCCAGGGTCCGAGGCACGTAGCGGGGCGATCCTATCGCGATCGCGATGCGCGAGAACGGTACCGGTATCACAAAGCGGTCCCATTTAATCCGCCAGGCGCGCGAGGCGGCGTAAGCCATCGGCAATATCGGCCGGCCGGACATCTGCGCCAGGAGTATGGCGCCCGGCTTGAATTTGAACCGCGGTCCCCGCGGACCATCGGGGGTGATGACCGGTGAGACGTCCTCCTTGACCAGCGCCTGATAATAATCGCGCAACGCCCGCGCGCCGGTATGGCTCGATGAGCCGCGGATGACGTGCCCGCCCGCGCGCCGGGCGATCATCGCCCCGAGCTCCCCGTCGACCGAGGGGCTGATGAGCCAGCCGACCTTCAGGCGCGAGCGCTGCTCGAGCAGGTACTTCACGCAGTAGAGCTGGTGCTGGTGCCAGTAGCAGGGTACGAGCGACGGCGCTTTCGCGAGCGCCTGATCGAGATGCTCGGCGCCTCGCACCGCGACGACGCGGCACAGCAGCCACCACGTGCGGATGATGGCAATGGCGAGCGGCACTGCCACCCGGTACAGCAGCCGCCGCGCCGGCGTCATGCTGCGCCCCGAGCGCGTGACCTTGCGATAGAAGGTATTGCGCAGCCCGCCGTCCGGCTCGGGTGTCACCTTTAACCACTCCCATGGGAAATCGAGCAATTCACTATAATACCGGGCTCCCATGAGTAGACCCGCAACGATGCAGGCTCAGCTGCCTGAGGCGGCCCTTCAATTCGATATCGGCTCCACCGATGACTCGCTGGAGCGGATGATCGAGCTCTTCGCCCTTCATGGCGACATCTACCGCGTCTATGTGCCGGCGCGGCAGTCCCATACCTACGTCATCCACCATCCGGATGACGTCAAGCGGGTGCTGGTCTCGAATCACCGCAACTATACGAAGGGCCTCGGTCTCGATCGGGTGAAGATCCTGCTCGGCAAGGGCCTCATGACGAGCGAAGGGGAGCTCTGGAGCCGTCAGCGCTACATGATCCAGCCCTTCTTCCACCGCCGCGTCATCACGCGGTTCGCCGAGGCGATCGACACGGCGAACGCGCAGCTCCTCGCGCGATGGGAAGCGCTCGAGCGGCGCGCAGAGCCGGTGAACCTCACCGATGAGATGAGCGCCCTCACGCTCGAGATCGTGCTGCGCGCCATCTTCGGGCGCGACCTCGAGCGCATGTCCGCGGAGCTCGGCGGGAATCCTTTCGAGGTGATCAGCAAGGAGCAGGGGCGGAATCTGCAGTTCGCCTTCAAGTTCCGCTCGCTCACCAAGCTCGTCGCCGGGCTCATCGAGCGCCGCCGCCGGGAAGAGGACGAGCACTTCGACTACGTGGCGATGCTGATGAGCGCCCGCGACAAGGAGAGCGGCGAGCCGATGGGCGAGCGCCAGCTCATCGATGAGGTTCTGACGCTCGTGGTGGCGGGCCATGAGACCACGGCCAGCGGGCTCAACTGGACCTGGTATCTGCTCTCCCAGCATCCGGCCGTCGAGGCACGGTTGCATGCCGAGCTCGATGCCGCCCCGGAGGTGTCCGCACCGAGCCTCGCGCAGATGGAGCAGCTGTCCTACACCCAACAGGTGATCAACGAGGCGCTGCGCCTCTATCCGCCCGGGTGGCTGCTGTCGCGGCGCACCGTGCAACCCGATGTGCTCTCCGGGTACGAGATTGCGGCCGGCACCAACGTGCTGCTGCCGCTTTATCTGCTGCATCGGCACCCGCGATACTGGCCAGACCCCGAGCGGTTCCTGCCGGAGCGCTTCGCTGCCGAGCACGAGGCCGAGCGTCCGCGCTTCGCCTACATGCCGTTCGCGGCCGGCCCGCGGCACTGCATCGGCGAGACGTTCGCGCTCT
Organism: Steroidobacteraceae bacterium; assembly: GCA_049579785.1. Lineage (GTDB taxonomy): Bacteria > Pseudomonadota > Gammaproteobacteria > Steroidobacterales > Steroidobacteraceae > 13-2-20CM-66-19. Next base: position 6,962 of record JBAUOO010000190.1, on the reverse strand, counting down.
ATGAGATGCTGATGCATCTTCAGCGCGTCGCGAGGCATTTCCGCCTGGTCCACGTGCCCGACAAGCCGATCGAGCTCGAGGCGCAGATCAACCTGCGTACCCGTTATCCCCTGCACATGAGGCTGGAACGCCGCTGATGTCGAACGCTACGACGAATGCCACGACCTTGGTCGAGCTCCTCGAGGCCAACCGGGATCATCCCGGGAAGATCACGTACCTCGAAGGCGAGCACGATGCCCGTGACCTCGGTTACGAGGAGCTGCACGCGCGCGCGCTCGGCATCCTCCATCACCTGCAGCGCCTCGGCGCGCGCCGCGGCGACAAGCTGATCCTCTTGCTCGGCAGCAACGAGCAGTTCATCGATGCATTCTGGGCCGCCGTGCTCGGCGGCATCGTCCCGGTGCCGGTGGCGCTCGGGATCAGCGACGAGCATCGGCACAAGCTCCTGCGCATCGCCCGCACGCTCGCCGGCCCCGGCTCGCGGCACGGGAACCCGTTCCTCTACACCGAGCGCCGCTCGCTCGATCGCATCGGTGCCTTTGCCGGCCAGGTCGGCGAGTCCGACACCTTCGAGAGCCTGCGCGCGCGCGCCTTCCTGGTCGATGAGCTCGATGACATCTCGCGCGCCGGCCAGACCCATCGCGCGCGGCCCGAGGAGGTCGCTTTCATTCAGTTCTCCTCGGGCTCGACCAGCGAGCCCAAGGGCGTGGTGTTGACGCACGGCAACATCATCGCCAACGCGCGCGGCGCGACCGAAGCCGCAGGCCTTTCGCAGAAGGACATCAGCCTTTCCTGGATGCCGCTCACCCATGACATGGGGCTGATCGGCTTTCACCTCGTCATGTTCTACAACCGGGTGCACGCGCACCTCATGCCGACGGAGCTCTTCATCCGCCGGCCGCTTCTCTGGCTGAGCTTCGCGAGCCGCATCCGCGCGAGCATCCTCTGCTCGCCCAATTTCGGCTACAAGCATTACCTCAAAGTGCTCGGTGACCGACCGGTCGAGGGGTTGGACCTCTCGAGCGTCAGGCTCATATTCAACGGCGCGGAGCCGATCTCGGTCGAGCTCTGCGGGGAGTTCCTCGACCGGCTCGCGCCGGCGCGACTTGCGCGCAACGCCATGTATCCGGTGTATGGCCTCGCGGAGGCCTCTCTCGCGGTGAGCTTCCCGCCTCCCGGAGCGCCGCTACGCACCATCGCGCTCAATCGTCATCGACTCGGCGTGGGAACCCCCGTCGAGCTCGTGGATGCGGGCGCCCGCGATGCGGTGCGCCTCGTGTGCGAGGGGCGGGCGATTCCCTATTGCGAGATCCGCCTCGCCGACGATGAAGACCGCCCGCTCTCGGCAGGGCGGATCGGGAATCTGCACATCCGCGGTGACAACGTCACTCGCGGGTATTTCGAGGCCCCCGAGGTCAACGCCGCGGCCTTCAGCGCCGATGGCTGGCTGCGCACCGGCGACCTCGCGCTCATGCATCAGGGGGAGCTGTATGTCTGCGGGCGCGCGAAGGAGATCATCTTCGTCAACGGCCAGAACTACTACCCCCACGACCTGGAAGCGATCACCCAGCGGATCGAGGGGCTGGAGCTCGGCAAGGTCGTCGCCGCGGGAGCGCGCCCCGCGGGCGCCGAGGTCGAGCAGCTCGTACTCTTCATCCTGCACCGCGGCTCGATGGAGGATTTTCTGCCGCTCGCCACACGGGCCGCGCGCCTGCTCAACGAGCGGACCGGCCTCGAGGTCGCCGAAGTGGTGCCGGTCAAGCGCATTCCGAAAACGACCAGCGGCAAGATCCAGCGGCGCCTGCTCGAGCAGAGTTATGTCGATGGCGAGTTCGACGAGGAGCTGAAGACGCTGGCGGCCGTGCGCCAGGCGCAACGCGGCCCGCAAACCGCATCGCGCAGCGAGATCGAGGAGAAGCTGCGCAGCATCTGCGACGCCGCGCTCGGCGGCAGGCGCGTCGATGTCAACGACAACCTCTTCGAGCTCGGGGCGAGCTCGTTGAAGCTCATCGAGATCCACGAGCAGATCGACCGGGAATATCCGGGGCAGGTCGATCTGACGGAGCTGTTCGACTTCCCGACCATCGCCGAGCTCGCCCGCCATCTGCAAAGCAAGCTCGGCGCCGAAGCCGCCTAAGGCCGCTCCGGCAGCCGCGGGGCGAACTCAGAAATCGAGCCGCAGCGAGAGGTCGATGGCGCGCACGTTCTTGGTGAGCGCACCGGCGGAGACGAAATCGACACCGGTTGCGGCGATGGCGCCCACCGTCTCGAGATTCACGCTCCCGGAGGCCTCGAGCGCCACCGGGTGAGCGCCCGGCGGCGCCGCGTTGCGGCGCGAGCGGTTGAGGGACACCGCGGCGGCGAGATCGGCCAGGCTGAAGTCATCGAGCAGCACGATGTCAGGCCCCGCGCGCAGCGCCTCCTCGAGCTCGGCGAGCGACTCGACTTCGACCTCCACCTTGAGGCCCTGGGACAGGCGGCGGGCGGCGGCAATTGCGGCGGTGATCGAGCCCGCGGCGGCGATGTGGTTCTCCTTGATGAGCACCATGTCGTAAAGGCCCAGCCGGTGGTTACTTCCCCCGCCGCATCGCACGGCGTACTTCTGCGCGCTGCGCAGGCCCGGCAGGGTCTTGCGGGTATCGAGGACGGTGCATCCGGTGCCCGCGACCGCGGCCACGAAGCGGCTCGCCTGGGTCGCGGTGGCGGAGAGAAGCTGCAGGAAATTGAGGGCGGTGCGCTCGCCCGTGAGGATGGGGCGGGCGCGTCCCTCGATCTCGAAGATCACCGCCCCGGGTGCGAGATGCTCCCCGTCCCTCGCCCGCCAGGCGAGCTGGATGCCCGGATCGAGGCGGTGAAAGGTCTCCTCGGCCCAACCCCGCCCGCAGAGCACCGCCTGCTCGCGGGTGATGACCCGGCCCCTGACCCGCTGGGCCTCGGGGACGAGCTGCGCGGTGACATCGCCGCCGCCGATGTCTTCCCGCAGCGCCGCCGCCACCTGCTCGGGCAGGTCCTCAGGCGCGGTGAGGTCGGGGGCAGATGCGGTCCCACTCATCGGCTCAAGGCTAGCACGGGCGGGGTTTGAACATTGACGCGCCGGCCCCATAATCCCCACGGATGTCCGAAGCGCACGTGCCGGCCGGAGAGTGGGATCGTCCCCGCTCGCCTTGCACCAAGATCTGCTCGCTCGATGAGCGCGGATACTGTGTCGGGTGCCTGCGAACCGCCGATGAGATCGGTCGGTGGATGTCCATGAGCGCCGCCGAGCAATGGCGGGTCATCGCCGAGCTCAAGCGGCGGCGCGAGCTTCCGCGAAGCGATGGGGCGTAATAGCAGTCCGGCCGAAGGCCGTAACGAGGTTGTCGATGGACGTGGTCGAGAAAATCAAAGCCGAGCTCGGCTCGAGCCCCGTGGTTCTTTTCATGAAGGGGACGCCCGATTTCCCGCAGTGCGGCTTCTCCGCACAGACCGTGGCGGCGCTGCGCGCCCTCGGCGCGCAGTTCAAGCACGTCAACATCTTCGAGGAGCCGGAGGTGCGCGAGGCGCTGAAGCGCTATTCCAACTGGCCGACTTATCCGCAGCTCTACGTGAACGGCGAGCTGGTCGGCGGCTGCGACATCGCCCTCGAGATGTACCAGAGCGGCGAGCTGAAGAAGCTGCTCGCGGGAGTCGGCGCGGTCAAATAGCGGGCCGGGGCGGCCGCCAAGGGATGGCCAGTGGCACGGACGGTCAAACGTCCTCGACCGTGGCCCCCCCGCTCACCCAGCCCAGGGATCGGGTGCGCGCCTCGGCTGCGAGAAAGCTGTCGCGCAAGCGATTGCAGATGAGGCAGAAGAGCTCCGCCGCGCGCTCGGCGTCATAGGCGGCCGCATGCGCGCAGCTCGGGTCCCACTCGAGTCCCGCGACGGCCACCGCTTTGGCGAGCACCGTCTGCCCGAGCGCCGCTCCGGCGAGAGTGGCGGTATCGAAGCAGGAGAAAGGGTGAAAGGGGCTGCGCTTCACGTCCGCCCGCTTCACCGCCGCGTTGAGAAAGGTCAAATCGAACGCCGCGTTGTGTCCGACGAGGATGGCGCGCCGGCAGTCGCAGGCGCGCACGGCGTGGCGGATCTCGCGGAAAATACGCTGCAGAGCGTCGCGCTCCGGCAGCGCCGGGCGAAGCGGGTGGAACGGATCGATGCCGGTCACGGAGAGCGAGGCGGGATCGAGCCGCGCGCCCTCGAACGGCCTCACGTGGAAGCTGTGCGTCACACCGCGAGTCAACACGCCGTCGGCGTCCATGTCGATGAGCACCGCGGCGATCTCGAGCAAAGCGTCCGTGCCGGCGTTGAAGCCACCGGTTTCGATGTCCACGACCACCGGCAGGAAACCGCGGAAGCGCCGCGCCATGAGCGTCGATCCCGGAGGCTCGCCCACCGCGTCGCGAGGCTCCGTCCCTGCGCCCCCTGGGATCTGCGTTCGCGAGTCGACACTCACCGGGAAACCCCTTCGGGCCGGCCGCCGCCCTCGACAATCGTCTCGACACGCCAGCCGATGCGCTCGCCGGCGCGCAGCGGCACGAGCTCCTCGGCGCCAAAGCGATACGATCGCGGCACTTCCCATGCAGCCTTGATCAGAGTGAGGCGATCGGTGTTACGAGGCAGGCCGTAGAAATCCGCGCCGTGCCCGGAGGCGAACGCCTCGAGGCGCTCGAGCGCGCCGGCAGCCTCGAACGCTTCCGCATAAAGCTCGATCGCCGCGTGCGCGGAGAAGATACCCGCGCAGCCGCAGGCGGCCTCCTTGGCGCTGCGCGCATGCGGGGCGCTGTCGGTCCCGAGGAAGAAGCGCGGATCGCCGCTCGCCGCCACCGCCAGCAGCGCCTCACGATCCGCCTCCGACTTCAGCACCGGCAGGCAGAAGTGATGCGGGCGGATGCCCCCTGCGAAGAGCGCGCTGCGATTCATCAGCAGGTGCTGCGGGGTAATGGTCGCCGCGATGCCGCGGCGGCAGCCCCGCACGAACGTAACGGCCGCGTGCGTCGTGATGTGCTCGAAGACGATGCGCAGGCGCGGAAAGCGCGCCGCGAGCGGTGCCAGCACCGCGTCGATGAAGCGCTCTTCCCGATCGAACACATCGACCTCGGGATCGGTGACCTCGCCGTGCACCTCGAGAACGACATCGAGCTCCGCCATGCGCTCGAGCACGGCGTCCACGCGGCGGATGTCGGTGACACCGGCATCGGAATGCGTGGTCGCGCCCGCGGGGTAGAGCTTGAAGCCCACGATGCCGCTCGCCCGGGCGCGCTCGACCTCGGCCGGATCGGTGTGGTCCGTGAGATAGAGCGTCATCAACGGCTCGAAGGCGCTTCCCGCGGGCAGGGCATCGAGGATGCGCCGTCGATACGCCTGCGCGTGCTCCGTGGTGGTCACGGCGGGGCGAAGATTCGGCATGATGAGCGCGCGGGCAAAGCGAGCCGCGGTGAACGGCAACACCGAGCGCATGGCCTCGCCGTCCCGAAGGTGCAGGTGCAGGTCATCCGGACGACGCAGCGTGAGGGTCGTCACGCGCGGCCCTCCAGGGCCTTGAGGATGTCCTGCTTGAGGATCAGGTCGAGCGCATAGCGGACGCCGAAGCCGGTGACCTCGGTGTTGATATGCCCGAGGCCGCCGGTGCGCGTCGCCGAGGACAGGTCGAGGTGCGCCCACGGGATCTGCTGCGGGACGAAGCGGCTGAGAAAGCGCGCGGCGAGGATGTGATCGCCCTTGCCCTCCGTGGCGCATTGCAGGATATCGGCGACCTTGCTCTCGAGATCGGAATCGAAGTCGGAATCGAACGGGAACGTCCAGACTCTCTCGCCGCTCTCGCGGCCGGCATCGATGAGCGTCTGCGCGAGCGCCGGACGGTTGGTGAAGACGCCGCTCATCCTCTCGGTGAGCGAGTACACGCATGCCCCCGTGAGCGTGGCGAAGTCGAGCATGAGACGCGGCTTCGTGCGCGCGGCGAGCGCGAGGGTGTCGGCCAAGGCCATGCGGCCCTCGGCGTCGGTGTGAATGACCTGGATGGTGACGCCGTTGACGGCGCGCACCACTTCCTGCGGACGATAGGCGCGCGGGCCGATGTTGTTCTCGGTGACGGCGAGCCAGGCGTCCACGGCGATCGGCGCGCGCAGCCGCGCGAGCGCGATGAGGGTGGCGAGCGCCACGGCGCTGCCGCCCATGTCGGTGTGCATATCGAGCATGGACCGATGGGGCTTGAGGTTGACGCCGCCGGTGTCGAAGAGAATGCCTTTGCCGATGAGCGCGAGATCGGGTGCGCCGCGGCGGCGGCTCGGGCGGTACTCGAGGTGCGCAATGCCGGCGACCGGGCTGTCGTTGCCGGCGGCAACCGCGAGGAACGCGTTGGCGCCGGCGCGGCGCAGCGCCTGCTCGCCGAGCCATCTCATCTTGAGTCCGTGCCGCCGGGCAAGCTGGCTCACCGCGGTGCGATACCCGCGCGAGTCAAGAATGTTGGGCGGCAGCGCCGTGAGCCAACGCGCGAGGTTGGTACCCTCGGCGCAGATCGTCGCATAGCGGGTGTCGAGCTTCGTGTCGGCCGCAAGCTCGATGCATCCGATGCGTCGCTCCTCGGGCGATGAGGCCCGGCAGCTCGGCAGCTCGAATGCCTGTGCCAGCGCACCCGCGAGCAACGCCTCGAGCGAGGCCTGGGCGGCGGAGGTCGCGCGCGCGCGAAAGCCCGCCGGGGCCAGTCCGATCGTCCGCGGGCCGCGGGCCGCGAGCTCCTTCATCATGCGGCCGGCGAGCGCCAGCCGCTCGAAAGCGCTCGCCTCAGCTCGCAGAAATCCGAGCACGGCGAGCGTCTGACGCCGGTTGGCGAGCGAGGTGGTGCGGACCGCGCCGGCACGGGGACGCTCGCGCGCGAGCAGGTCCCGCCACCGCAGGCTCTCGGGCAGCGCGGCGCAGCTCGCGGGACCTGCGGATTCGGGCATGACC
>JBAUOO010000189.1:0-4257 GCA_049579785.1 Steroidobacteraceae bacterium | reverse complement strand
AAAAGGCCGCCCCCGGACGAATCCGAGAGCGGCCTTGGGTGCTCAAGTTCTGAAGTGCTCTTTTACTCCCCGCGTCGGGGGCGCCTGCCCGAGAGGCGGATCAACGCTGGACTCTGAGCTACCGACGAGCTGTAGTCGCCGGACGGCTTGCCAGACCGCGACCTCTTCCCGAGGGGAATGTTAGCGAAGCTCGCGGGCAACAGCCCACGTTCCTGCCGGCGGCGATGTCGGGAAGCTGTCGGGGCTCAAGCCCAACGCCTCGACACCAGCGCCTGTCACGTCCAGGGATCTTCGGGTCCACGAGGCTGGTCCAACATCGCAGTGCAGCAGCTTCGCGGGATGACCGATCACACGGCCGCCACGGCTGCTGTAAAGCGTCACCTGAAACCAGTGGTCGAGCGTCGCGTCTTCGAGGATCGCGATGCACGGCCGCGCGGTCGTCCCGCCGTCCGCGGTCTGCCCGTCGCTGCTTTCGCCTGGCGTGCCGACACCGAACTCAGAGACGTAGCCGGCGACTACGTAACCCGTGTAGCGCCGCCGTTGATCTTGACCGTGAAGCCGCCGATGGCGCCCGTGCTGGTTGCTTCCGCTTCCCACGCTGACCCTTCGGGACCGGGGATCACTGCCTTCCCGCTGCCGTTCAACAGCAGAATGGCGAGCTTGAGACGCGCCCTGCGCACCTTGCGCCTGCGCAGGATCGAATACATGTGCCGGCGCCCCCAAGAGAGCGCCCAGGATGAGCAGTAGGCTGAGAATGACCGCATGGCCCTCCTTCCTAGTTTCGCCCCAGGCGCAGCCCGAGGCCGTTCACGACGCGTTCGGCGCCGTCATCCCGCCGTCAACACGGCGAGGTAAGCTGAAGGCGTGAGATCGTCTTCGCGGATTGATGCGCCGTCCGTCACCGGAGCGGTTGAATATGGAGAGGGCTGCGGCCCTGGTCTACTCCTCAACACTCAGCGCGGTATCGAGGCGGCCGGCAAGTGCTATGCATGCGATCTCGGCTACGAGGGAGACGACTGCACATGCGGAGCAGAGCGCATCGTTGTCTATCTGTGCAACGGAGCCGATGCCCCAAACGCGTGGTAGGCGGAAGACCTCATCCCATCAAGGCGACGGGGTAAGAGCTCAAACCTCGTGGACCTGCAACAGCGCGCGGATCGCGACACTCGATTTCGCCGCAGCGGCCCCCGAGACCGCGACCCCGAGAGCATAGAAGCCTGCGGCTGGGGCCGCGAAGTCTTCAGTAGATGCCTGCTTGAGTTCTTCCTTTGGTGGGCTCGCGAACGCCACCGTCGAACCGGTGAGCGCCGAGCCGAGCGTGATTGAGCTGGTGGCTTCCGCGCCCGCACACGCTGTCACGGAGTAGAGGCCGGCGGTGAACGTGATCGCCGGGGCCACGGCGTTAGTGAGCAGGCTCACCCGCAGCCGAAGGAAGGTGCTGCGTGACACGGGTTCTTTCTCCAGCACCCATTCGGGGTTGAAGTAGAAGACCGACAGCCCGGCAGCAGCATTACTCGCGGCAACCCCGGAGCCCGATGATCCAGAGCCGAGCAGATAAGGCCCACCCGACGCTGGAGCATCGAGACGGCTCGTTGCGGAGATCAGCTCCTTGTAGACTTCGGCCTGCCGGGCAATATCATCCTGGATTTCGTTGACCTGGCCCGGCGTCATGTAGCTGCCGTTCGCGTAGCTCGCAACGGTTTTCGGCATAATAAGACTCCTTCTTATCTAGATGGCGGCGACTTCGACGATCCGCGCCGGATAACACGACGCCGGCGTGAAGCGTTCAACCGCCCGCCGGAAAGCGCCACGGTCAAACGCCAGCCAGTTCAACACGCGCACTTCAAGTTCGTTAGGACCGGGCGTGTTCTGGTTGATCTGCACGTATTCGTTGCTGGAGAACCTGAGCCCCGGCTCCGGCGCACCTGCTGGGGTACCTTCGCTGCTGATCGACCCTTCGCGTTCGATCAGTTCCGTCGACCCCGGAAACTGGAGGCCGCTACCGTCAGCCGGGAAAAACAAGCCGGTCGTCGGACCATCACCAGGTGCGAACTCGAAAAGCTGCAACCCCTCCCCGCTCGCAGGGAACAACAAGCCTTCGCCGCCAGCCGGGAACTGGAGCACCGTGCCGCCCTCCAGGTTCGCCGGGTCAGCCAGCACGATCGACAGCAGCGTCCGCTCCAGGCTTTCAACACCACCGTCCTCCTGCGCGCGAGCCTCGACATACGGCTTGAGCGCTTCCCCCAAAGCGTCCGCCTCGTTCTGGACGCCCCACGCAAACGCGAAGTTCCCAAGCAGCCCTTCCTGACCGCAGGTGCTCAACGCCTGGTCGTAGTAGACGTCCTCCCACACCCATGCGAGCGTGTCGATCACACCGCCGATCGCCGAGAGCACCCCGTAGAGCGTCGAACTCGGCGTCCGCGTCTGCCACCACGCCGGAAGGCTCGCCTGCAAATCCACGAGAGCCCGCTCAAAGTCCGGCGGCGCAGCAACAACCATCGAGACTCCTCTCAGTTCCGTAGGGTGGTATCGTCCCCCGACTTCTCATGGAGCCGAGACCGGGGATCGCTAATGAGCACAGGGACTAGATGGGGCGCCGCGGGACTGGCGGGTGCTGCCGTTGCGGGCCTCTTCTACCGGGGAGGGGCGAGCGACTTGGCGCAGTTCATCGCCCTGGTCGTCGTCTTCGTGCTTGTCAATGAGCCGCTGAAGGATCGGCAGCGTAAACAGCGGGCGGATGCACGGGCCGCATTGATTGAGGCGGAAGAGAACTACCGCGACGCGATCAAATACCGCAACCAGTTCCTACGCGAAGGGCGTCCCGCAGGCGAGAAGTCAGAGCTACGACGATGAAGCGACGGCTGGCGCTCGTCGTGCTACTGCTGGCGATAGGCGCGGCGGTCATTGCCGCCAGCGAGCACGCAGAACATGTGAGTGCTGGGGAACGCGCATATCAGCGAGAAGTCGAAGACTCGGCGACGGCTGCTGCGGAATCGACTTCGACTACCACCTCAACCACCACCACCCAGTCGCCGCGGCCACGCCTGACCGACGCTCAATGGGAAGAACTCGGGAGCGATGCCGATAAGGTCTTCCTTCTATGGCAGCCGGAAGGGGGCCCAGTGCAGTTCTTGCGCGGCATCAATGCGACCTGTCAAGACCAACGCGCTTGCAACGAGCGGCAGGGCACCGAACTGCTGGAACTGAGCGATGAAGCAGTGAGCGCCATCGAAGCCGCGAAGGCCACCGTCACAAGGCCATGCCGCAGGGCGCTAGGCATCCTCTATGCCGCGATGTACAACTATGGGCAACTCGCCGAAGAAATCGCCCATGGCACGTCCACAAGCAATCTCACAATGTGGGAAGAGATTAAAAGCGAGGACGAGACAGTACTCGCAAGCGGCATCCTTGCATCGCACGTGACCGAAACCGAACCAGCGGCGAGTATTCTATTTGGCTCTCGCCTCGCGACATGCAGACCCACGGCCTGAGATCAGTGCGCTATAGCCTCCTGGTCGGCGTGATCTTGGGCGTCGTTTCCACTGCTGCCCTTGCGATGGCGATCGTTGCCCTCCAGGATGTTTCGACGCTCACAACCGAACTGCGGACGGCCCGACGCCAGCTACGGGCACTCAGCGACAATGCTGAAGTCGCGGAAACCGCCCGTGAAGTCCATTCGCTCAGCGGCAAGCTGAACGAAATCGGCCCAAAGCTCGGCGCGCTATTCGTCTGCGTGCCCGAGCTTCAGGGCGAGATCAACGGGCTGTCGATCAATTGGGAACTGCCGGGCAGCTTCTCCGAACGCAAAGCCCGATTCGAAATCGACAACACCCAGCAGATCTCGTCTAACTGCAATGGGCCTCTCTACGGCACCAAAGAATGAGCGTCAGTCCGGCTGGTCGGGCCGGTAGCAGTCGATGTCATCCCAGCCATGAACCCTCAAATCCCTGATCCTCAAGACATCTCCGATGCCCTCGCGGGGAAGGGTCGCGCCGACATCGCTCAGCGCCCCGCATGCGGTGCCATGCACTGGCGTCCCCTTGAGCGGCTGATCCGATTCCGTGCCGGCGCGGAGGACTTCCAGACGATCGGTCTCGTCTGCACGCTCTGCGGCTACTTGCGCTTCCATGTTGCCAGCATCCTCTAGGACTTCTTGGCCCAGCGGGCTTGTGCGGCCCGCTGGGCGGATTCCCTACGCTGCTCGGCGGTCAGTTTGGCCGCGCGTGCCTTACCGCCCTTCAGGCCGCCCTTGCGGCC
>JBAUOO010000188.1:0-5113 GCA_049579785.1 Steroidobacteraceae bacterium | reverse complement strand
CTCTGGAGTGACGGGGTGGCGTGGGATTTGGTATTGCAGGTTTTATTAAGGGCACCTTCGGGTGCCCTTTTTTATTGCTCAGGAGATAACTTGTGGCGCTGCGAATGCCGATCATCGAGGTGCCAATTTCAGACTCGCAGGCGCAAAAGTTTTTCGAGAGCTTCCAGACGTTCCAAGAGCAGCTCGCCAAAAATCCCGGTCTCTGGCGCAAGACCAACGAAGCCATTCTCGGCCAGCGCGAAGCCTTCAGACAGCTAGGTCACTCCGCACGTCCAGTCGAAAACCTTTGGCGCAACGTCGCCGGCTGGTCCGGCACGGTACTCTCAACGACGCTACGGATCACCGGCGAGCTGTTGAAGTGGGGCACGTTGCTTGGCACCGGGCTGCTGGGGGGCTCTCTCTTCGGCATCACCCGCATGGCGAGCGATGTCAGCAATTATCGCCAGCGCGCCATGGGCTTGGGCATGTCGATCGGTGGCATGCGCTCCTTCGATGTCAACTTCGCCCGTCTCGGCAACCCCGGATCATTCCTCTCCGCCATCAATCAGGCGATCAGCAATCCCGCGCTGCAATCGCCGCTTTACGCATTGGGCGTAAATCCGACCGGCTCTACCTCGCAAGTCTCCGTCGCGATGTTGAAGGCGATGCGGCAGCTGGCCAAGAGCACCCCGCGCGGGGAGCTTGGCCTGATGTCAGAATCCTACGGATTAGGACCATTCGGCGGCTTGGAAAAGCTGATGATCTTGAAGGCGATGGGGAACAAGGAGTTCGCCTCGCTTCTCGCCGGCAATACTGCCGACAAGGGTCCGCTCGGAATATCGAAGCAGACATCGCTGGCGTGGCAGAAATTCACCACGCAAATGGAACTGGCGGGTGGAGAAATATTCACGGTGTTCGTGCGCGGATTAGGTCCGCTCGCCGGCCCGCTGACGCGGCTCTCGCGCTCCGTGGTCAATCTCGCGGAACGGGTCATGAAGAAGGACGGTCCGCTATCGAAAGGCATTGATCAGCTCGCCAAGTGGATCGACACCTTCAACGGCAAGATTTCAACGCCGAAGTTCTTAAAGGACGTCGATAAGTTCATGGTGTCTGTGAGTGCGCTCGCGGACTGGGCCATGGGACTTTCGATCAAGGTCGGGGCCGCGAAGAACGTACTGACGCATCCTGGTGAGGACGTGAAGATGGCCGGCCAGTATTACGGCAGCCTCATCTCGCACGGATTTCAGGCCGGGATGCACGGGCTCGCTCGCGCGACTCACCTTGGGATGCGATACAACAATCCTGGGAATCTCAAATTCGCAGGACAGGCTGGCGCGGTCGCGATGCCAGGGGGGTGGGCGGCATTCCCAACAATGTCATCCGGGATTGCGGCGATGGCCCGACAACTCGGGCTCGATTATCGCCGCGGCGATAACACCATCGCTAGTATCGTCGGTCATTACGACACCAGCCCAGGTGATAATGTCAAAGCGTATGTGGCCGATGTCGCCCAGCGTATGGGTGTTGGCGCTGGCGCGCGTCTCAATCTCAATAATCCTACGATGCTTGCCGCGCTCATGAATGCCATGATTCGGCATGAGCAAGGGTATTCGCCATTTAGAATCCAGGGCGCCGGGCGAGTCGTAGCGAGCGCTGCCGACCCGCACGTCTCGGTCACAGTGCGCTCTAAGACCGGTGCGTCTGCCGTACTGGCCGGAGCCGGCCTCGCCGCGGTACCGGGTACATGAGCGCCAGCGCCGCTCAGATGGCGACGCAGATCGCCCTACAGGCATCGCCCATAATCCTTACCGGAGGTATCGCCGCTCAGCTCGGCGTGCTTCCCATCATAGCGCTGACCGAAGCCGGTGGGCTTCTAGGCACCGCCCTCTCAGGCGGCAACGCACTCGAGCTCCTCATCGGTGGTGCGGCAGCACTCGACTCCCTCCTTTCAGGATTGCCGAGCCTCTCCAACCTGTTCGCCAATTTCATCGTGCTCCCCGGAGCCACGATTGCCGATAACCAGTTCGGCATGTACCCGTTTGCCAATCAAGCGGTGGCGGCCAACGCGGTCATTTCCCAGCCGCTTTCCGTCTCGGTCCTGATGACCGTTCCCGCAACTCCAACCAACGGTTTCGCGGTGAAGCTCGCCACGATGACCGCTCTGCAAAGCTCTCTGAAGCAGCACAACTTCACCGGCGGGACTTACAGCGTCATCACCCCGAGCTACATCTACACCAATTGCTTATTGAGCGCGTTGTCCGATGCGAGCGGTGGCGAGGACACGCAGCAGCAGGTGACCTGGCGGTTCGATTTCATTCAACCGCTGGTGTCTCTTGCTTCCGCGAGACAGGCACAGAATAGTCTGATACAGCAGTTGACGAACGGCTCTCCGATCTCGGGCTTTTCCGCGCCAGCGGCGGGACTTCCGGTCGGAAACCCGGCGGCTTTGGCCTCGAACTTGGTTCCGAGCCTCTCGTGACCACCATCACTCCCTTCTCGCCGTCAGCGACGGCGAATCCTCCATTTCAGTTTCAGCCGACTTTGGATGGTGAGCAGTACATCGTCACGGCGACGTTCAACCCCTTTGGGAATCGCTGGTACATCAACATATCGGACCTTTCGGGGAATCTGATCCTGTCCCGGCCGATGACCGGATCGCCCCCGAAGATCCAAGCCTCCCTTACCTGGGCGGATTGGATGGCGACCGCGACCCTTCAGACGGCGCACAACATCCCCATCGGAGCTGTCGCCAATGTCGAGGTGACAGATACAGGGCTCTCCTACGACGGGGCGTGGAGAGCCTGGGCGGTCGATCCGGTGACGCTCGCCTTCACGCTTCAGACCGACCCCGGGCAGTATGGCGTCACGGGAAACACGAGTCAGGACGTCAACCTGATCGCCAATACCCCGAGCAGCTACGACGGCAACGGGAATCCGGCGACGTTCTTTTCGTCGTCGCTCGTTTTCCGCTTCGCCCAGCAGCAGTTTGAAGTCAGTCCGTAGATGCGCTACTACAGCATCCGGATCGCCCCGCAAGCCACCGGACCCTCCATCGTGCAGAATCCTTCCGGGGGATTCATGGCCGGGAGCGGACCTACGTTCTCGAGCCTCGCGCAACTGCCAATGACCGGCCAAACCGTGGTCGATCCAGGAGCGCTGGATATTGGCTTCGACATCCCCGTAACGCAGCTCGCGGTTCCAAAGGGCGGCTTCAGGATAAAGATTTCAGGCCCCGGGCTTCAGATGTTGGGTCAAGCGAGCCAGCTTGCCGGAATGCATTTCTCCATGAGCGCCGGCATGTACAGGGGCCTGCCTCTTGCCACTCAGCAGACCCCGCAGGCTGGAGTTATCGCGGTTGGGACCATTCTCGCGAGCTATGGAAACTGGCAGGGGACTAATCAGACTTTGGACTTGTTGGTAAATCCAGGCTCGCCGCAGAATCTTTTTGGTACTCCGGTCTCGTTTCAGTGGCTTGCGGGAACGCCGCTCTCCGATGCGATCGATGCGGCACTGAGCGCCGCATTCCCTGGGTTCAAAATCCAGGTTTACATTCTGGATGAGAACTTCACGCTGCCGAATGATGAGGCCGGTTTCTACAAGAACCTGTCGCAGTTCGCGAGTTACCTGGACGGGCTGACCAAAACGATCGGCAGCCAGACGCATCAGGACTATTCCGGCGTGCAGATCGCTTACGACGGAAGCACGATCACCGTTTACGACGGCACCGTCACCAACGCAGGACCGGCCAAGAGTCCCGTGCTACTCGAATTCCAGGACATCGTTGGGCAGCCGACTTGGATAGCCGCAACTAAAGTGCAGTTCAATACCGTTCTCAGGGCTGATGTCGGCGTCGGTAACGCGGTGAAGTTTCCCTCGGAAATTCTTGCTCCCTACGCACTCACGAGCCCCACGGCTGCGGCTCCCGGGAATGTAACTCCGGTCAACAACAAGATTGCATTTCAGGGGACGTTTCTGGTGAACGACGTCGAGCACTTCGGCCAATTTCGCGACCCAGACGCTGATTCCTGGGTCACGGCCTTTACCGCAACGGCATCGCTAGCGAGCTGATTTTGGGCGACGCACAAAAAACCCCCCTATCTCGCACGCTCTCGAGCCTCGCCACGCAGCAGGCGCTGAATGAGATTCAGCAGCTCGGGCTGAGGCTTCCGGGGCATGTCGTCGCAGTCAATGGGGCCATCGTTACCGTGGCCTTCGATGTCGAGGGCATCACTCTGCCGCAAGTGACAATGGCCGCGCAGATGTCGAAGTACATGCGCGCCCCTATCCAGGTCAATGACCTGGGATATGCCACGACGGCGGACGCTTACCTTGGCGGGGTGACTGGCTTGGGTGGAGGAACGGCAGACCTCACGCAGCGCGGGAACCTCTCGGCGCTGGTATGGGTGCCAGTGGGGAATAAGGCATGGTCCACGCCTGACCCCACCGCGAGCGTCATGACTTCAGCCAATGGGGAATTTGTCGTGAGTGTCGGGAATTCTGGAATCACGATGAGCTATAGCGGAACGACTCTCCTGCAGATCGACACATCCGGGAACGTCACCATCAACGGGCGCGTGTTCCTGGAGCACATTCACAGCAATATCGCAGGCGGTGGTGGCGCGGGGACTTACACGGCTCCCAGCACGGGCGGCCTCATCACGGGAGATTCTGGAGCGGTGGTCTAAATCATGTCTCAGCAGCAAATTGTCACGATTCCGGTCAATAGCGGGGAAGGCGATCCTGCCTATACAGCTTTCAACAAGTGCAATAGCAATTTCACCGAGCTGTATAACCTGTCGCTGACTTACGCCACGATGGCGCAGGTTGAAGCGACCATCACGCTCTCATACTTGGGCGGCACGACTGCTGCCGCCGCTTTGTCCGCTGCGCAAGCTGCGATCACGCTCACCTCTCTCGGGGCCAATCAGGCTTATATCGGCGGGCAACTCTGGCCTCGGACCCCCGCTGAGATCGCAGCCGGCGTGATGCCGGTGAATTATCAGTATGCGCCTGGCAACGTCATGCGCTATGGCGCCGTAGGCGACGGGGTCACCGATGACACCACGGCGATCGCCGACATGCTCGCCTGTGGCGCGCAGCAGATGGTGCTCGAGAACGGGATCTTCCTCTGTTC
>JBAUOO010000187.1:0-14691 GCA_049579785.1 Steroidobacteraceae bacterium | reverse complement strand
CGCTGGTCCTGTGCGCCGTATTCGTGCCCGTCGCAGTCGTGAGTGGTTTGACCGGCGAGTTCTATCGCCAGTTTGCCCTGACGATCGCCATCTCCACGGTAATCTCGGCCTTCAACTCACTCACTCTGTCCCCGGCGTTGGCCGCCGTGCTGCTGAAGCCCCACGGCGCCAAGCCGGACGGACTCTCGCGGGTCATGGACCGCGTTCTCGCCCGCTTCTTCCGCCAATTCAACCGCGGGTTCGCGGCTGTCGGCAACGCCTATCAGACCGCCGTCGTCGGCACGGTGCGGCGTGTCGGCATCGCGCTCATCGTCTACGCCGGCCTGATCGGCCTCGCCTGGCTGGGCTTTGCCGCCGTGCCGCACGGGTTCATCCCCGAGCAGGACAAGCAATACCTGGTGGCGGTCGCGCAGCTTCCGCCCGCCGCATCGCTCGATCGCACCTCGCAGGTCATCAAGCAGATCGGCGACATCGGCATGCACCAGCCCGGTGTCGAGCATGCCGTGCAGTTTGCCGGCATGTCGGTCAACGGCTTCGTGCCCAGCTCGAGCGCCGGACTCGTGTTCTTCGGGCTCAAGCCCTTCGACGAGCGCAAGTCCAAAGGCCTCTCCGCCGACGCCATCGCCGCGCAACTCAACCAGAAGCTCGCGGCTATTCAGGACGGCATGGTGGTCGTATTTCCCGCTCCGCCCGTCATGGGCCTCGGCACGCTCGGCGGCTTTAAGCTGGAGGTGGAGGATCGTGGCGACGCCGGTCCCAAGGCTCTCTACGATGCGGTTCAGAGCGCTCTCAAGCAGGGCTATCGGAACCCCGCGCTCGCCGGGCTCTTCAGCAGCTACCAGGTGAACGTGCCGCAGCTCAATGTCGACGTCGACCGTGTGAAGGTCATGCAGGACCACGTCAACCTCGACGATGTCTTCCAAACCCTGCAGGTCTACCTGGGATCGCTCTACGTCAACGACTTCAACGCCTTCGGACGCACGTATGAAGTCCTGGCGCAAGCCGACGCGCCGTTCCGCTCCCGCATCGAGGACATCTCGAACCTGCAGGTCCGTAACGCCGAGGGGCAGATGATCCCGCTCGGCTCGTTCCTTACCGTCACCCCAACCTACGGGCCCGACATCGTGCAGCGCTACAACGGCTACACGTCCGCCGACATCAACGGCGGTCCGGCGCCGGGCTATAGCTCCGGCCAGGCGCAGGCGGCGATGACGCAGATCCTGAAGTCGACGCTGCCACGAGGCATGTCCTTCGAGTGGACCGACCTCTCCTATCAGCAACTCATCTCGGGCAATACCAGCCTGCTCATCTTCCCGCTGTGCGTGCTGTTCGTGTTCCTGGTGCTCGCTGCACAGTACGAGAGCCTGACGCTGCCGCTCGCGATCATCCTGATCGTGCCGATGTGTCTGCTGGCGGCCATCACGGGTGTCTTCCTCGATCACGGCAACAACAACGTGTTCACGCAGGTGGGACTCGTCGTGCTCGTCGGCCTGGCCTGCAAGAACGCCATCCTCATCGTCGAGTTCGCCAAGCACCTGCAGGACGAGCAGGCAGAGGACCCGGTGTCGGCCGTGTTGCAAGCCGCCCGCCTGCGTCTGCGGCCGATCCTGATGACCTCCTTCGCCTTCATCATGGGCGTTGTGCCGCTGATGCTGGCGAGCGGCGCCGGCGCCGAGATTCGTCACGCGCTCGGCACCGTGGTGTTCTCCGGCATGCTCGGCGTGACCTTCTTCGGTCTGCTGCTGACGCCAGTGTTCTATGTTCTCATCCGGGGAGTCCGCCCCCGCCGCGCCGAGCCCGCGGCGTCAGTCCCGAATGCGGAGCTCTCCACGGGATCCTTCCATGCATAAATCCGTCATTGTCATTCTTCTGACCGCGGTGCTGTCCGGCTGCGCCGTGGGTCCCAGCTACCACCGCCCGACGACCCGCCTCGCCCGGCAGTTTCCGACGGTCGCCGCCGCTTCAGGCACCACGCCGGCATCGCCGGCGCCGAGCGGCATCTACTCGCGCGCGCCGACGCAGACCGATTTCTGGAAGCAATTCGACGATCCCGTGCTGAACCGCATGGTGAGCGATGCGCTGACAGCCAACTACGACCTGCGCATCGCGCTCGGGCGCCTGGTACAGGCGCGCGCGCTGCGCAACGAATCGCTCTTCGACCTCGCTCCGACGGTCACCGCCTCGGGCGGCTACAGCAAACAACGCGTGCCGGCGGTCGAGGACCCCTTCGGCGGCCCCTACACGACGAAGCTCTACGACGCCGGCTTCGATGCCACCTGGGAGCTCGATTTCTTCGGCGGCGTGCGCCGCGGGATCCAGGCGCGCAACGCCGAGCTCGAAGGCGAGGTGGCCAACCTGCACGACGCCCAGGTGTCGGTCATCGCGGAGGTTGCGCGCAACTACTTCGAGCTGCGCGGCGAGCAGAGCGAGCTCGCCGTCGCGCGCGCGAACGTCAAGAACCAACAGCAGGTGTTGACGCTTGCGCAGGCGGAGCTCGCGGCCGGCAGCGGAACCGATCTCGATGTGGCGCGCGCGCAATCGCAGCTGAGCACCACGCTCTCCACCATCGGCCCGCTGCAGGCCGCCATCTCCCGCTCCATTCACCGTCTGAGCGTGCTGAGCGGTCGCGAGCCTGAGGCGCTGAGCGCTGTCCTGAGCCGCCGGCATGATCTGCCGCCGCTGCCGCCGGTCGTGCCGGTGGGCACCCCCGAGCAGCTGCTGCGCCGCCGCCCGGACATCCGGGCCGCGGAGCGCAATCTCGCCGCGTCCACGGCTCTGGTCGGAGTCGCCATCTCGAACCTCTTCCCCAAAGTCACCTTCACCGGCAGCTTCGGCTACGCTGCGGCGGAGCCGGCCGGGTTCGGCTCGTCAGCCTCGCAAAGCTACATAATCGGGCCCGGCATCACGTGGGCGGCCTTCGACCTGGGACGCGTGCGGGCACAGATCGCCGGCGCCCGCGCCGGTACGGTGATCGCCCTGGATGAGTATCACCAGACCGTCCTCAATGCCCTGGAGGAGACAGAGGATGCGCTGGTAACGGAGGCGCGCGATCGCGACCAGCTGCTGCATGCGCAGGATGCGGCGCGCGAGAGCGCGATCGCGGCCCGGCTTGCCGAGATCCGCTACAGGGGCGGAATGGTAGACTTCCTCTCGGTCCTCGATGCCGAGCGGACGGAGCTTCAGACCGAGGACGCTCTCGCCCGCAGCCGCACGGACACCGCCACCGGCCTGATCGCGGTTTACAAAGCGCTGGGCGGTGGTTGGGAGACCGCCCCCCTGCCGAGGTACACTGACGCTTCGATTTCCCGATAGAGAGCCTGTCATATGAGCGCTTCGGTCGCCGATCCGCCTCTCGCCCGCCTGGAGTCCCTGACCGGGTCCGGGCACTGCACGGAGGAGCTGAGTCAGATCAATGAGTCCCTGCGGCGCCGGGAGGCGCTGCTCGTCGCTTCCGCCAAAGCGAGCCGGATGCTGCTCGAGGCCCCGGACGTGGGTGGTGCCATCCCCGAAGTGCTGCGCCTCATTGGCGAGGCGGCTCACGTGGATCGACTCAATGTCATGATGGCGCGGCGCGGTCCGGAAGGTGAGCCGCTGCTGATCGTGGTAAGCGAGTGGACCGCCGAAGGCGTTCCACCGCACTTCGATGACCCGGCCGTCTGCGCCTGCGATGAGCGTGAGTTCTCCGCGGTATCGGCCGAGCTGCGCGCCGGACGGAGCGTGTGCCTCAACTGGACCGACTCCCCTGGCGGCTGCGCGGGAGTAACCGGGGGCGCGGGGATGACGGGATTCGAGGGTATCGGCACCAAGACCAAGGCCATCGTGCCGATCTTCGTCGCCGGAGATTTCATCGGCGTCGTGGGTTTCGACAACACCCGGCAGCGCCGCGCTATCGACTCCGCCGAGCTCGCGGCGCTCGAGACCGCGGCGGGGGTCATCGGCGCGGCGCTTCATCGGCAGCGCCTCATCGATGACATGAGGCGCGAGCGCGAGCACGCGGCGGAGGAGCGGGTGGCGGAGCTCGCGAAAGCCAACGCCGTGATCCGCGGCAATCTCGAGCGTCTGGCGAGCGAGCCTGACCTGCACAGCTTTCTCAAGCATGTGTTGCTCGAGGCGACGCGCCAGTTCGAGGCGGCCTCCGGCGCCGTGGTGGTCTCGAAGGACAGCCTGCAGGAGTGGCGCATCGCCGCGCACGTCAGGAATGGCCGCATCGAGGAGCCGCCCTACCCGATCAGCGTGCCGATGAACGGCTCCTCCTTCGGCGACCGCTTCACCCAACCCACCGAGCCCATGTATCTCGATGTGGAGCAGCAGTCGGAAGAGTTCTGGCCGGGCATGTTGGCCTTCAATCGCCAGGAGGGCTATGCCGGCAGCGTCGTCTATCCGTTGGTATTCGGCTCGCGCAACGTCGGCTTCCTCATCCTGCGTTTCCGCCGCAAGGCGGATGATGTTCAGCGCAGCGAGCTGCTGGTGGCACTCGCTCAACAGGCGACGCTCGCCGTGCAGCTCACCCGCCTTGCCTACCAGGCGAAGGAGGCGGCGGTGCTGGTCGAGCGCGCCCGCATCGGGCAGGAGATTCACGACGGTCTGGCGCAGGCCTTCACAGGCATCCTCATGCAGCTCGGAGCGGTCGAGGAATTCCCCCCCTGCAAGAAGAAGAACTCGGGCTTGGCGCTGACACACTCCCGCATCCGCGATCTCGCCCGCGAGGGGCTGGCGGAGGCGCGCCGCTCGGTGATGGCGCTGCGGCTCGATCAGACACGCCGGGGGGGGCTGGAGCTGGCGCTGCGGCAGCTCGCCGAGCGCTCAACCGTGCCTGGCGGTGTGACCTGCAGTTTCGAGGGCGGCAGCATCGCCACGGGCTTGAAACCCGAGCACGAGCACGAGTTGCTGCGCATCGCGCAGGAGGCGCTGAGCAACGCGGTGCGCCACGCGCGGCCGAATTTCGTTCGCATCACCATGACGGATGAGACGGCGCATTGGGTGCTGGCGGTGGAGGATGACGGGCGCGGCATGGAGCGGCGGCCGGAGTTGTATGCGCGCGAGGGCTTTGGCCTCACCAGCATGCGGCAGCGCGCGAGCGCGATCGGCGGGGAGTGGCAGATCGAGAGTCAACCGGGAGCCGGCACGCGGGTGAGCGTGCGGCTGCCGAAGCACAAGGCGGCAGCCTGATGGTCGCGGTGCTGACGAAGAGGAAGATCCGGGTGATCCTGGCGGATGATCATCCGGTCGTGCGCGACGGGCTCGCGGCGATGGTGAACCAGCAGGCCGACATGGAGGTCGTCGCGGAAGCGGGTGACGGCGATGAGGCGATCACGCTCTACGAGCAACACCAACCCGATGTGATGGTGCTCGACCTGCGAATGCCGAAAAGGGATGGGGTGGCGGTGGTGCAGCGGGTGCTGGATTTCAACCCCAAGGCGCGGCTCCTCATCATGACGACGTATGACGGAGATGAGGATATCTTCCAGTGTCTGAGCCAGGGAGCGAAGGGATACCTGCTGAAGGATGCGCCGCGGCAAGAGATCTTGTCGGCGATCCGGGCCGTGAGCGAGGATCGGCCCTACACCTCATCGTCGGTGGCGGCGAAGGCGCTGCAGCGGATGGGGAAGCCGAGTCTCACGCAGCGGGAGCTCGATGTGTTGGAGCTCGTCGCCGAGGGCAGGAGCAACAAGGACATCGCGCGACGGCTGTCGATCACCGAGGGCACGGCCAAGACGCACGTGAAGTCCATACTCACCAAGCTCGATGCGATCAGCCGCACGGAAGCGGTGGCGGTGGCGCACAAAAGAGGCCTGATCCGGCTCTAGGCCGGCCGCGGATGGCGGCACGCGCTCGGAACTTTCCTTTGGGGTTCCCGTTGGGGGACCGGGCCCATGTCGCGCGAGGAGAATGACGATGAATCCGAGCTTCACTTCCACCAATGCCGAGAGCACGGCGAGCGAGGCCGCGCGCCAGACCGAGCGCACCGCGGAGCATCTGGCGGGCACGGCGGGCGACACGGCAGCGAGAGCATCGAGCGCAGCACGCGATCGTGCCGATCAGGCGCAGCGCTGGGCCAGGTCGCGTTGGAGCGACGTGCAACAGAGCGTCGAAGCCCAGCCGTACCAGTCGAGCGCCTGGGCGCTCGGAATCGGATTCGCGGCCGGATTGCTCGTGATGGGGTTGCTGCGCGGCCGCAGGTAAGACCCCGCAACGGCCCGTGAGCGAGCCGTGATGGTTCTGTGACACATCGGGCCGGCGGCCGTGCTCTGCTCGGCCCATGCACCAGATCGGGGTCGTGGGCCTCTCCTACCGCCATGCCGGTATCGATGACGTCGCGCGCCTGTCGATCCCGAGGAGCGACCTCGAGACTCGCCTGCCGTCGCTGCGCGCGGCGCTGGGCGTCTCCGAGCTGCTCTATCTCGGCACGTGCAATCGTGTCGAGCTCCTGTTTGCGACCCATGATGGCGAGGCGGCGGGGGACCTGCGTGAGGGTGCCCTCGAGCAGCTGACCGGACACCGCTCCCCGCCGGGTCACGCTTCCCGGCTGCTGCGGGCGTGGGCCGGCGAATCCGCCCTCGAGCATGTGCTGCTTCTTGCCTGTGGACTCGACTCCGCTCAGGCCGGTGAGCGGGAGATCGCCACGCAGCTGCGCGGCGCCTGGGAGGCGGCCCGTGCCGCCGGAACGAGCGGCCCGATGCTCGACCGGCTGCTCGGTGAGGCGCTCGGCATGGCCAACCGGGTGCAACGGCTGCGCGCCGGGGCCGATACCCCTTCTCTCGCCGATCTTGCGGCCGCTCGGGTGCTCGATCATGTGGCGGGCACTGCCGATGCCGTCGCGCTGATCGGGGTCTCGCCGATGACTCGACGGTGCGCACTGGCCCTGCATCGTGCCCAAGTGCCGCTCGTCGTCGTCAATCGCACGCTGGCGCCCGCGTCGGAGCTTGCGGCGAGCGTCGCGGGCCGTGCCATGACCCTCGAGGCTTTTCGCGCCGAGCCGGGGCGCCTTGCCGCGCTGGTTCTCGCCGCCGGCGGGGGCGAGCCCGTGCTGGATGCCCGGTCGCTGCAACGGCTGGCGCCGCGCGTGCCCGCGCCGCTCGCCATCGACTTCGGTGTCCCTCCCAATCTCGATCCCGACGAGGCGCGGCATGCCGGCATTGTTCGAATGGGCATGAGCGAGCTCGTGCGGGAGGTGCAGGAGCAGCGCGTCCCCGAGCTGCTGCGCCTGGCCCCGGTGCGCGCCGCGATCGACGAGCGGCTGGCGCGACTGCGCGAGGAGATGGCTACGCGCGCCATCGGTCCGCGGCTCTCGGAGCTGCGCGGCGCCTTCGAGCGGATCGCCACGGATGAGCTCGAGCGAGCCCTGACGGCGGAGCTGCGCGGGCTCACGGAGGAGGAGCGCGCGGCAGTTGAGCATCTGACCTCGCGGCTCGCGCGGCGACTCGCCCATCTGCCGATCGCCGGGTTGCGCGCTGCGGCGGCCCATGCGACTCCGGAAGTCATCGATGCCTTCTTCCGGGAAGCGCGTCTGCATCGCGATCCACTACCATAATGGGAACACGATGAGCCACTCCCGAGAGGACACTTCCGCCGGATCGTCTGCGCGCTCGGCACAGCTCTACGAGCGCGCCCGCCGCGTCATTCCGGGCGGCGTCAACTCGCCGGTGAGGGCGTTCCGGGCGGTCGGCGGCACGCCGCTTTTCTTCGTGAGCGGCCGCGGCGCGCAGCTCACCGATGCGGACGGCCGCAGTTATGTTGATTTCGTATGTTCCTGGGGTCCGCTCATCCTGGGTCACGCGCATCCGGCGGTGGTCGAGGCGGTGGCGCAGGCGTGTCGGCACGGAACCACTTTCGGCGCGCCGTGTCCGGCCGAAGTCGAGTTGGCGGAGCGGGTCGTCGCCTCCTATCCGGGGATCGAGCAGGTCCGGTTGGTGTCATCCGGCACCGAGGCGGTGATGAGCGCCATCCGCCTCGCGCGCGCCTTCACCGCGCGCGACCTCATCGTCAAGTTCTCCGGCTGCTATCACGGCCACGCCGATCACCTGCTGGTCGCCGCGGGCTCGGGCCTCGCGACCTTCGGCCGACCCTCTTCCGCCGGCGTCCCGGAGGCCTTCACCGCCTGCACGCGCGTGCTGCCGCTCGATGACCAGGCAGCCCTCGAGGCGCTCTTTGCGCGCGAAGGCACGCGGATCGCCGCGGTCATCATCGAGCCGTTGCCGGCGAATCACGGTCTTCTGCCGCAGCGAAGCGAGTTCCTCCAGAGCCTGCGCACGGTCACGCGCCAACACGGCGCGTTGCTCATCTTCGACGAGGTGATCTCCGGATTTCGCCTGGCCCGGGGCGGCGCGGCCGAGCGGCTCGGCATCGTCCCCGACCTCGCCACCTTCGGCAAGGTGATCGGCGGCGGCATGCCGGTGGGGGCCTTCGCGGGATCGCGATCGATCATGTCGCGGCTCGCGCCCGACGGCGACACCTACCAGGCCGGCACTCTTTCCGGCAATCCGGTCGCCATGGCGTGCGGCATCGCCACTCTCGATGTGCTTGGCGCCGAAGCCGGCTGGGACAAGCTCGAGGCGCTCGGCGCGCAGCTCGAGCGCCTGTTGGAGCCGATCCTCCACGAGGCCCCCTTCCCTCTGCACCTGGTGCGGGTGGGCTCGCTTTTCTGGCTGTCCATGCACGACGGCGGCGCGCCGCGGACCGCAGCGGCGCTGTCGCGCGAAGCGACGGCACGGTTCGCGGCGCTCTTTCACGCACTCCTTGCGCAGGGGATCTATTGGCCGCCCTCGGCCTACGAAGCTTGTTTTCTCTCGCTCGCCCACACGGTCGCGGACCTCGAGCGCCTCGCGCAGAGCCTGCGGCGCGCGCTGCGGGCCTTGCGCTGAGGGTGCGGCGATGAAGGCTCCGCGAGTATTCCAACTCACCGCGCTCGCCCTGGTGCTGGTGTCGGCGGTGCAGGTCGGCTGGTGGCTCTTCGATCAGCATCGCCTGGCCGTCGATAAGCTGCAGGAGATGCGCCAGGTGTATGCGCAGCAGGTGGTTGCCGCGCAGGCTCTGCTCGATGCGGGCGCGCCCGCCGCGCGCGTGCGGGCGCGCACGCCGGGTGTCCCCGGCACCGGAGGACATGCCGAGCTCTCGCCGGACCTCGATCGCCAACTCCTCGACGAGGAGCGGCGGCGCATCGCGCAATACGCCTGGGAGGGATCGTTCTTCATCCTCGCCCTCGCCGCCTGCATCGCGGTCATCGCTCGCGCGTTACGGGCCGAAGCACGGGTGATCGAGGAGCAGGAGAGCTTCCTCGCGCTGGTATCGCATCAGTTCAAGACTCCACTCGCGAGTCTGCAGCTCTCGCTCGAGACCATGGCGATGCGCTCGCTGTCGCCGGAGCAGTCCCGCATCCTGATCGAGCGCATGCTGTCGGATGTCGCGCGCATGGAGGGCATGGTGACGCAGATCCTCGAGAGCATGCGGCTCGAGCGCGGCCGGGTGCAGCTGCGATACGAGCCGGTCGAGCTCGCGGGCGCCGTCGCGCGCGTGATCGGCGCCTCCGAGGCGCGCGCCGCCAAGGACCGCATCACCATCAGCGCCAACATCGAGCGCGGACTGGAGGTGATGACCGATCCGCTGGCACTCGATGTCATCCTGCGCAACCTGCTCGAGAATGCGCTCGCGGCGGTCGCCCCGGTCGGCGGCGGCACCATCGCCTTCATCGGCCGGCGCACCGCCGGTGAGATCGAGCTCGCGGTGCGCGACAGCGGCGTCGGCTTTCGGCCGGCCGATGCCGCGCGGCTCTTCCAGAAGTTCACGCGCCTGCATCCTGGTGGCGGCGGCAGTCACTTCGGCACGGGACTCGGGCTTTACATCGTGCGGCGCCTCATGCAGCTTGCCGGCGGCCGTGTTGGCGCGCAGAGCGCCGGCGCCGGTCAGGGCGCGACCTTCGTGCTCGCGTGGCCCGCGGGGGAGCCGCGCCAGTCCGCGACCGCCGTGCCGACGGAGGCGATCGGGCCGACGGGCGAGCCGCATGCGCGGCGGGAGCGGTCATGACCGTGCCGGCGGAGCACACCCGCCGCATTCTCGTGGTGGAGGATGAGCCGCACCTCGCGGCGGGCGTGGTCGAGAACCTGCGCGCGGAAGGTTACGACGTCGACTCCGTCGCTGACGGCCGCCGCGCCCTCGAGTGGCTCGAGGCGCGTTCCTGCGGCCTCGTGCTGTTGGATGTCATGTTGCCCGAGGTCGATGGCTTTGCCGTGTGCCGCACGATGCGCGAGCGAGGTGACAACACGCCGGTGCTCTTCCTCACGGCGCGCGGCGATCCCGCCGATCGCGTACGCGGCCTCGAGGCCGGCGGCGACGATTACCTCGCCAAGCCCTTCCATCTGCAGGAGCTGCTGCTGCGGATCCGGGCCATCCTGCGGCGCTGGGACTGGTATCAGAGCGCCTCGGCGGCGGAGGGAGCGGTGTTGCGCTTCGGCGGCAACGAGGTCGATTTCCGCGCGTTCCGCGCCCGCTCGTGGAACGGCGCGGCTCAGGAGCTGACCGAGAAGGAGGCGATGATTCTGAAGGTTCTCGCCGAGCGACCCGGGGAGATCATCTCGCGCGAGGACCTGCTCGAGCGCGTCTGGGGTTATGATGTCTTTCCCTCGACGCGCACGGTGGACAACTTCATCCTGAGGCTGCGCAAGCGCTTCGAGCGTGACCCCGCCAATCCGCGACACTTCCTGACCGTCTGGGGCGTCGGTTACCGGTTCATGTCCGAGGGGCAGCCGTGAGCGGCCCGCACGACACGCAGCGCGGCCAAACGCTGCGAATCGGCACCCGCGCCTCCGCGCTCGCGCTGTGGCAGGCTCATCACGTCGAGGCCCTCGTGCGGGCACTCGCGGGCGCACCGCCGGTGGAGCTCATTCCCATCAGCACGACCGGCGATCTGCGCCCCGATGTGCCGCTGTGGGCGGTACGCGGCCGTGCGTTCTTCACCAAGGAGATCGATCGGGCGCTCCTCGAAGGCAGGATCGATGTCGCGGTGCACAGCCTGAAGGACCTGCCGACCGCGATGGAGGCGGGACTCACGCTCGCGGCCGTGCTCAGGCGCGAGGATCCCCGCGACGCACTGGTGAGCCGCGGCCGCGAGCCCTTGTCGCAGCTACCGCACGGCGCCCGCGTCGGAACCAGCAGCCTGCGGCGGCGCGCCTTCCTGACTCGCACTCGTCGCGATCTGACACTCCTCGAGCTACGCGGCAACGTGCCGACGCGCCTCGAGCGCCTGGATCGCGGGGACTACGATGCCATCGTGCTCGCGGCCGCGGGTCTGAAGCGTCTCGGACTCGAGCACCGGATCACGCAGCATCTGCCGCCGGAGGAATTTCCGCCGGCGGTCTCGCAGGGGGCCATCGGCGTCTGCACGCGCGCGGATGATCGGCGCTCTCAGGAGTGGCTGCAGTCGCTGGATGACCCGCCCACGCGCCTCGCCACCGTCGCGGAACGCGCATTGTTGGAACGCATCGAAGGCGGATGTCAGGTTCCGCTCGGGGCGCTCGCCACCGCGGCGGGAGCGGGCATTCGCCTGTATGCGGCGGTGTGCGCGCTCGACGGCTCGAGGCTTCTGAGCTCGAGCGGCGTAGGCGAGGCCAGCATGGCGGGCGCGGCAAAGCTCGGCGTGCAGGTCGCTTCGCACCTGATCGGCTCGGGCGCGGGCGATCTCATCGCCGCCGAGCGCGGCGTACAGGGCCGGGCGGAGGCGCCGTGACCGCGGTGCCGGGACCGAAGCCCGTCGTGGTGACCCGCGCCGAGGAGCGCGACGGACCGCTGTCGAGCGAGCTCAGGAGCCTCGGACTTTCGGTGTTGGTGTGGGCCGCCGTCCGCGTGTTACCCACCGACACCACACGCCTGGAGGAAGCGCTGGGCCGCGCCAACTCGTTCGACTGGATCGTTTTCACCAGCCGTCACGGCGTCGCCGCCGTGACCGCTCGTCTCTCGGGCCCGCCGCTTGGCTTGCGTACGGCCGCCGTCGGTCGCGCCACCGCCAAGGTGTTGGAGCAGCACGGCTGGCCGGTGGATCTGCTCGCCACCGAGCCGGGCGCCGCGGGGCTCGTCGAGAGGTTCGCCGCATCCGGCCTGGCCCGCGGGGCGCGGGTCCTCTACCCCGCGAGCTCACGCGCACTGCCGATACTCGCGACGGGTCTCACGCAGCTCGGCGCCCAGGTGACGACCGTCGAGGCCTACCGCACCGTCGCCGGTGCGGCACTCGACATCGAGGACTGCCGCTCCTGGATCGCCCGCGAGGCAGTGGGCGCCGTCACCTTCGCCAGCCCCTCCGCCGTCACCGAGCTCGAGCGCGCGCTCGGCAGGCCGGATTTCGCGCGACTCCTTGACACAGCGCCCGCCGTCGCGATCGGGCCCACCACCGCGCGCGCGCTGACCGAGCGCGGCTACACCTCCACACTCGCCGAGTCGGCCACTCTGCGGGGCCTCGCGCGCACGAGCCTGCGCGCCGTGCGCGCAAGTCCCATTTCGCAGAAGAGGTAAGCCATGACCCATCCCGCGACGAGACCCCGGCGCACGCGCCAATCCGACGCCTGGCGGCGCATGGTCCGCGAGACGCGGCTCTCGCCCGAGGCGCTCATTTATCCGCTCTTCGCCGTCCCCGGGCGCGCCGTCCGGCACCCGGTCTCGAGCATGCCGGGGGTGTACCAGCTCTCCGTGGACGAGCTGGTGAAGGAGGCGAAAGAGGTGGCTGCGACGGGTGTTCCGGCGCTGCTGCTGTTTGCGGCACCGTCGGAGAAAGACACTCGCGCCAGCGCGGCGCTCGACCCGACGGGACTGGCGGCGCAGGCCATCTCGGCGGTCAAGAACGCCTGCCCGGAGCTGCTGGTGTGGGCGGACGTCTGTCTTTGCGGTGCCACCGATCACGGGCACTGCGGCCATGTCCTGCCGAGCGGCGCGATCGACAACGACACGTCGGTCGAGACCCTCGCACAGGTCGCGCTCAACTACGCGCGAGCGGGTGCCGATGCCGTGGCGCCCAGCGATATGATGGACGGGCGCGTGCACGCGATACGACAGCTGCTCGACCGCGACGGCCGCTCGATGACGCCTATTGTTTCATATGCGGCCAAATACGCGTCTTCTTTCTATGGACCGTTTCGAGAAGCTGCCGAATCCGCGCCCGCGTTCGGCGATCGACGCTCGTATCAGATGGACCCCGCCAACTCGCGGGAAGCGCTGCGGGAGGTGCGGCTCGACGTGGAGGAGGGGGCTGATCTGGTGATGGTGAAACCCGCGGGCCCGTACCTCGACGTGATTCGCCAGGTCCGCGACACCGTCACGGTACCCCTCGTGGCCTACCAGGTCAGTGGAGAGTACAGCCTCATCAAAGCTGCCGCCGAGCGCGGCTGGATCAACGAGCGGGCGGCCGTGCTCGAGACGCTTACCGGAATCCACCGGGCCGGAGCGGACCTCATCATTACGTACTATGCGCCCGAGGTTGCGCGCTGGCTGGCGGGAGCATGAGCGGAAGCGGGCAGCCATCGCCATTCCTTGCCGCCTGCCGCCGGCAGCCGGTGCCGCACACGCCCATCTGGATCATGCGCCAGGCTGGCCGCTATCTGCCGGAGTACCGGCAGGTTCGCTCGAAGGTCGAGTTCGCGACCCTGCTGCGAAGCCCCGAGCTCGCCGCCGAGGTCACTCTGCAGCCGCTGCGCCGTTTCCCGCTCGATGCCGCCATCCTCTTCAGCGACATCATGACCCCGCTTCAGGGCATGGGCGTGGGACTTACGTTCGAGCCCGGCCCGGTGGTGCGCGAGCCCATCCGCACCGACGCCGCCATCGAATCCCTTCAGGAGCTCGTCCCGGAGCGCGATGTCCCCTTCGTGCTGGAATCGATCCGCCTGGTGCAGGCCGGACTGCCGCGCGGCATCCCTCTCATCGGCTTCGCCGGCGGGCCTTTCACGCTGCTTTGCTATCTGGTCTGCGGGCGACCCTCGAAGGAGTTCGGGGCCGCCCGCTCCTTCCTATACTCGAGCCCGCGGTCGGCCGAGCGCCTGCTCGAGCGGCTCGCGGACGCCATGGGGGCTTACCTGCGCGCGCAAGCCGCGGCGGGGGCGCAAGCGCTGATGCTCTTCGAGTCATGGGCGGGATTGCTGGCACCGCGCGAATTCGAGCGGTTTGCCGTGCCCGCGGTGCGGCGTACGGTGGCGGTGCTGCGCGATGCCGGCGTGCCGCTCATCTACTATGTCAACCAGGGCTCCGCGCTCCTGAGAAGCGTCGCGGATCTCGAGGTCGATGTGATCGGCGTCGACTGGCGCTCGCCGCTCGGCGCGGTGAGGCGGCAGCTCGGTACCCGCAAGGCCGTGCAGGGCAACCTCGACCCGGCGGCCCTCTTTGCCTCACCGGAGGATCTCAGGCAATGCGCGGGGCGGGTGCTCGATGAGGCCGGAAGCTCACCGGGACACATCTTCAACCTCGGACACGGCATCTGGCCGGAGACGGATCCCGATGCGGTGGCGCGTCTCATCGACTACGTGCACGAGCGCTCCGCGCGAAATCCCGCCGCCGCGCGCGAGATCGCCCCATGACAAAATCGTCTGGAGTGATTTTACTCGGCCCATCCATGGGCCTCGGCCCTGCGGGCCCGCCCGGCGATGCCGGGCGTTCAAAATCCGCTCCGGCGGATTTGGTGGACGGCGCAGCCGGCCCGAAGGGCGAGGCTCAGGATGAGCC
>JBAUOO010000186.1:0-7004 GCA_049579785.1 Steroidobacteraceae bacterium | reverse complement strand
CAGGCCGGCGTGCGCCACGGCTGGTGGCCGGGGTGGATCTGGGCGATTCCGGTCGCGGCGCTCATCGTGGTCCTCTGGCTCGGCGCACGCGCGCTGCTTGCCGGCGGCAGCAGCATCACGATCCGCTTCATCGACGCGCACGAGATGAAGAAGGAGAGTACCGATGTCATCCTGCGGGGTGCGCAGGTCGGTCATGTCACCGGCATCCGGCTCACCGGTGACGGCAGCGCCGTCATCGTGACGGCCTCGATCGATCAGCAGGCCGCCAAGTTCCTGAGGACCGGGACGCGCTTCTGGCTGCGGGGCGCCAGCCCTTCGCTCACCAACCTGTCATCGCTCGGCTCGCTCCTCTCCGGCCCCTCGATCGTCATGGACCCCGGACCGGGCAGGAAAGCAAGTCATTTCATCGGTCTCGAGCGGCACCCGATCGCGCCCTCGGCGACGGAGCGGCCGCTTCTTTACGCGGTGTCCCTCGACAGCGAGGCCGGCTCGCTCGCGGGGGGCGATCCGGTGAGGCTGCGCGGCTTCATCGTCGGTGAGGTACGCGACGTCGGCTTCGCTTATGATGCCTCGACGGGCGATCTGTCGACGCCCGCGACGCTGGCCATCTATCCGTCGCTGTTTCACGTGAAAGGCGTGCGTGCGGCTCCGAACGCCACCGAGGTATCCGCCGAGATCGGACGGCTCATCGAGAAGGGCATGCGCGCGCGGCTCGCGCGCAGTCCGCCGCTCCTCGGCAGCTATCAGGTGAGCCTCGAGATGGAGCCGGGTGCCGCGGCTCCCGCCGGGCCGATGCGGGCCGACGGGCTGCCGGTGATACCCACGGCCTCGGGCGGTGGCATCGCGAGCGTCATCCAGCGGATCAACAAGGTGCCGATCGAGCAGATCGCGCAGAATGCGCTCGACATCACGCAAAACATCAAGATGCTGACGTCCTCGCCGAAACTGAAGGATGCGATCGTGCAGCTCGATGCGGCGCTACGGCAGATCCACGGCGTCATCGCCAAGGCCGGCCCGCAGATCCCGCCGCTCGTGAAGCGGCTGCGCCGGGCGGCGGCCGACCTCCAGGACACCGCGCAATCGGCCAGGCAGCTGATGAGCGGCACGGCCACGCAGAACGGCCTCGCCAACACCGTCCAGGAAATCACGGAAGCCGCGCGCGCGGTCCGCTCTCTCGCCGACTACCTCGACCGGCACCCGGAGGCGCTGATCCAGGGTAGACCAGGAGCTGCCCAATGACACAGCGGCTGATTCCCGTGCTCGCCCTGCTGACACTGACCGCGTGCGCCTCGAGCCCGCCGACGCACTTCTACGCCCTCGATCCGGTGCAGGCCGGCGCCAGTCCCGATGAGGTGGCGGGGACGCCCGTCAAGATCGATGCCGTGCACATCCCGCCGACGCTCGATCGCAACTCGATGGTGCGTGGCGAGAGCGGCAACCAACTCGACATCTCCTCCCAGGACCGCTGGGCCGGGGATCTCGGCGAGATGATTCGCAAGGTGTTGACTCAGGATCTGGCCGGGCGCCTGCCGCCCGCAATGGTGATCGCGCCCGACTCGCCCGCGCCCGCGAACGCCCGCGGCATCGTGGTCGATATCCTCACCTTTCAGCCCCAGGCCTCGGGCGAGGTCGTGCTCGATGCCGACTGGACGCTGCTTCAGGGAACGCAATCCAACGTCGTGCTGCGCCGCTCCGCGCATCTGAGCGCCCCCGCCGCCGCCTCCGCGCAGGGCGAGGCGGGCGCCATGAGCACGCTCCTGGGTGAGCTCGCCGACCGCCTGGCGGCCGCGATCGGCGGCGCATCGCATGAGGCGCAGCCCTGAGCCTGCGCGCCGGCCGCGCGCCGACCCGCTGATCCGGCGCTGACCCTGCGCTGATCCCCGCGCTGATTCCGCGCTGACCCTGCGCTCACCCTCCGCTGATCCCCGCGCTCATCCCGCTCGCCCCGTGCCCGCAGAGGGCGCGCGCTCGATTAAAATTGGCGCATGTCCCGTCTCCGTGAGCTCACGGCCGCGATCGCGCGGCCCTCGATGCAGATTGCCCTCATCGTGGCCTGCGCGCAGTTCATGCAGAACCTCGATGGCACCATCATCGTGACGGCGCTGCCGGCGATGGCGCAGAGTTTTGCGACCACCGCGAGCCGCATGAGCGAGGGCATCACCGCCTACGCGCTCGCGGCGGCGGTTTGCATTCCGGCGAGCGGCTGGCTCGCCGACCGGCTGGGCACGCGCAACCTTTTCTGCGCCGCGATCGGGCTCTTCACGCTCGCATCGATGGCTTGCGGCCTCGCGGCGAGCTTCGCCGGATTCATCGCCTGGCGTCTGGTGCAGGGCGGCATGGCGGCGATGATGTCGCCCGTCGGGCGCATGATCGTGCTGCGCAACACCGAGAAGCGCGAGCTCATGCAGATCCTCTCGACGCTCGTCTGGCCATCGCTGATCGCCCCGGTGGTCGGGCCGCCGCTCGGCGGCTTCATCACGAGCGCCGCCTCCTGGCGTTGGATCTTTTACATCAACGCTCCCTTCGGCATCGCGGCCATCGCGCTCACGCTCGCCGTGATTCCCAATCATCGGAGCGAGGCGCGATCACCGTTTGACGTGCGGGGATTTCTGCTGCTCGCCATCGCGGTCGGCTGCCTCACGTATGGTTTCGACGTCGCGGGCGGACGGCGGATCGAGGTATCGCTCGCCGTCGCGCTCATCGGCGCGGCCGTGATGGCGGGCATGCTCGCGGTGCGCCACCTCGAGTCGGTGCAGGGGCCGGTGGTGAGTCTCGCGCCGCTTCGCCGGCATGCTTTCTTCGTCGCCTGCGTCTCGGGTGGCGGCATCTCCCGCGCCGCGATCAGTGCGACGCCCTTCCTTTTGCCGCTCATGCTCGAGGTCGGCTTCGGCTTCACGCCGCTCGATGCCGGCCTGCTGCTGCTCATCTACATGTTGGCCAACTTCCTCATGAAGATCATGACCAATCCGATCGTGCGCCGCTTCGGCATGCGCCAGGTTCTCATCGTAAACGGCGCGATCACGGCGGCCGGCATCGCCGCCTGCGCGCTCATCTTTCCCGGTCTGCCTTCCATGCTCACCGGGGCCATCCTCCTGCTCTCGGGCGCGAGCCGCTCCCTGCAGTTCTCCGCGCTCACCTACACCACCTTCGCCGAGATCGCGCCCGAGGAGCGCTCCCCCGCGAGCGTCCTCTCCTCGCTCACCATGCAGATCGCGAACGGCGTGGGCGTCGCGCTCGCGGCGATCCTGCTCAACCTCAGCCGCCTGCTGCGACACGCCGCGAGCCTCGCGCCGTTCGACTTTCGCCTGGCGCTCATCGCCATGGGCGCCTTCGGAGCGCTCGCCGTTTTCTCCTACGCCGGCCTCGCCGCGGGTACCGGAGCCGAGGTCAGCGGCCACACCGCGGTCAGCTGAGCCGGCCGAACCGCGGCAGTTCCGGCCCGATCACTCCTGCGCGAGCTGCCCGATCCAGCGATAGAGCCACCACACGATGAGCGCGAACGCGAGGCCGCCGAGCCACACCGAAGGGATCGCGAAGCGCTCGTCGACGAGCGCAATGGGCGCGGGGTTGCCCGAGAAGGCGACCGCGGCGGCGAACACCACCCCGAGCAGGCTCTCGCCCACGATCAGGCCCGAGGCGAGCAGCACACCGAGCTGCCGAGTGGCCTCGGGCCGCGGGGCTTGGGCCGCGCGGCGGTTGAAGATCCAGCCGACGACCGCGCCGGCCACGATCATGAGCGTGCTCATGGTCGGCAGGTAGATCCCGAGCCCGACGGCAAGCGGCGGCAGGGCCGCCCGTTTCCCCGTGCGCCGCAACAGCGCGTCGAAGGCGATCGAGGCCGCACCGATCAGGCCGCCCATCCCGAGCGCGCTCCAGTTGATGTTGTGTTGTATGACCCCCTGCGCCAGCGCCGAGATGAGTCCCGCCTGCGGCGCCGGCAGCGCGTGCGCCGAATTGACGCCCGGAGCACCGAGAAAGCCGTAGGCGTGATTGACGAGATCGAGCACCGGCGGAATGATGAGGGCGCCGGCGATCACGCCGACGACGAGCGCCCACTGTTGCTTCGCGGGCGTCGCATCGACGAGCTGCCCGGTCTTCAGGTCCTGCAGATTGTTGTTGGCGATCGAGGCGACCGCGAACACGATGGCCGTGACGAAAAGCGCGAACGCCACCAGCGCCTTGCCGGCGCTTGCCGGCAGCGCGCCTTTGACCTCGAGGACGAGCAGCAGCGCGCAGATGACCACCACCAGGATGCCGATACCCGACAGCGGGCTGTTCGATGAGCCGATGAGTCCGGCCATGTAGCCGCAGACCGTCGACACCAGGAATCCCATGATCACGACGAAGACGACACCGCCCACCGTCAGCAGCCATACCTCCGAGCCCAGGCCGCTGATCAGGCTGAAATGCCAGAGGAGCCAGACCACCGGCACGAGACAGGCGAGCGATATCAGGGCCACCATGCCGATCGGAATGTCTTGCTCGGTCCGCGGCAAGGTATGCGCCTGACCGGCCTTGCGCACGCGCGAGGCGGCCATCGCCCCCGCGAGCCCCGAGAGGACCGGTCGCACCAGAGTTCCGAGGGTCCAGATGGCGGCCACACCGATGGCGCCCGCGCCGATGTAGCGGACATAGTGGCTCCAGGCGGCCTGGGCGACATCCGCCGCCGCGCCCGCGACGGGATGGAGCGCGCTGAAGTACGGAATTCCCCAACCCCAGCCGATGAGCGCGCCGACCAGCATCGCCACCCCGACGGAGAGTCCGACGAGATGGCCAATCGCAAACAGCGCGAACGAGAGACTGAAGTCGAAGCCAGTGGCGGCGCCGTGGCCGCCCAGGCGGAAATAGCGCGCCACATCGCTCGCGAAGATGCGGGTCTGCACGATGACATAGAACCCGGCCGAGACGAGCGCGCCCCACAACACCGCTTTGAGGCCCGCGCCACTGGCCTCGACTTTCTCCAAGTCCTCATTGCGGTCGTGGCCGCAGCCGACCTTGAGCACTTCCGCGCAGGCGACACCCTCCGGATACGGCAGGTCCGATTGCGTCACCAGCGCTCGCCGCAGTGGAATGGTGTACATGACGCCGAGAATGCCGCCCGCCGCGCACACGGCGAACGACATCCAGAACGGAAACCCGGTCCACCAACCGATGATGACGAGCCCCGGCAGGACGAAAATGATGCTGGAGAGCGTGCCGGCGGCCGAGGCCACCGTCTGCACGATGTTGTTCTCCTGCATGGTCGCGCCGCGCAGGCTGCGCAGGATCGCCATGGAGATGACGGCGGCCGGAATCGAGGTGGAGAAGGTGATGCCGGCCTTCAAGCCGAAGTAAACGTTCGCGGCCGTGAAAAGAACGGTGATGACCACCCCGATCACAAGTCCGCGAAGCGTGAATTCGCCGAGCGCCGCGGCGCCGGCGGGTGCTGCCGTCTTCAAGATGTGTTCTTCCGGTGACCCCCGATCCGGCGGCACCTTAACCTATCGTGCTCAGCAAGGGGAACAGCCGCGGGCTTTCGATCGGGACCGGCGCTAACCCGGCTTCATTCGGCGAAGAATGCCGCGAGCTCTTGATTAGCAATCGAAATTACACGCGTAACTTATTGGCTACACAAGACTTCATCGGTTGCAACAACTGGACGACCCCGACGGCAGCCCGGGCGCCCAGGACTCAAGCGCCCCCACGTGGCGCGCTCGGTCTCAAGCGATGCGCCGCTCGGGGTAGAGGCTCGAGAGGCCCGCCGCGCTCGCGGGACAGACGCCCCGCTCGGTGATGATTCCCGTCACCAGTCGGGCGGGGGTCACGTCGAAGGCGAGATTCAACGCGGCGCTGCCCTCGGGCACCACCCGCACGCTGCCGATCTCGCCGGCCGCGGTTCGGCCGCTGACCTCGGTGACCTCCGCCGCGGGGCGCTCCTCGATCTCGATGTCGCGGCCACGCTCGAGCGCCCAGTCGATCGTGCTCGAGGGCAGTGCCGCATAGAAGGGAACATCGTTGTCCTTGGCGGCGAGCGCCTTCAAGTAGGTGCCCACCTTGTTGCAGACATCGCCGCAAGCGGTGAGGCGATCGCTGCCGACGATCACCAGATCGACTTCACCGCGCTGCATGAGAAGACCGCCGAGGTTGTCGACGATCACGGTGTGAGGCACGCCGTGAGAGTTGAGCTCATAGGCGGTGAGCGCGGCGCCCTGGTTGCGCGGCCGCGTCTCATCCACCCAGACGTGCACCGCCATCCCGGCATCGTGCGCCATGTAGATCGGCGCCAACGCCGTGCCCCAATCCACGCACGCCAGCCATCCCGCGTTGCAGTGTGTCAGGATGTTGATGCGGCGGGCACCCGTACCAGCGTACCGCCGGATGATCTCGAGCCCATGGAGGCCGATCGATCGGCACTGCTCGACGTCGGCCTCGCAGATGTTTCCCGCCTCGCGAAACGCGGCCTCGAAACGCTGTCCGGGCGGGAGGCGCGCGATCACGCTGCGCACCCGCGCCAAAGCCCACGCCAGATTGACCGCCGTCGGGCGTGTCGCCTGCAGAACCTTCGCCGCCTCCTCGATGCGCCGGTCTGACGGATCGGTGCGCAGCGCGAGCGCAAGCCCATACGCGGCGGTAGCGCCGATGAGCGGCGCGCCGCGCACGACCATGCTCTTGATGGCGCGCGCAGCGTCCTCGAGGCTCGTCAGATCGAGCGTGGCGAGCTCGAAGGGCAATCGCGACTGGTCGATCACCCGCACGGCGCCGCAATCGAGCGGCCAGAGGGTGCGATACGGTGTGCCTGCGATCTTCATCGCACCGATGGTAGCCAGAGCCCGCGCGCGAGTCACGGCTGGGTGACAACTGTCATATCGGACCGGTGACGGGCCGCACTGGGACCGCGCGCGGCGGTGCGCGATCCTGCCCCCCGCCGCCCGAGATCCGATGGCGGCAGGAGATGAGCCATGACGATGACCCTATCCGCTCAGCGCGCCGCACCGGCCGCGGCGAACCAGCGCACCGAATCGGCC
>JBAUOO010000185.1:0-13049 GCA_049579785.1 Steroidobacteraceae bacterium | reverse complement strand
GCGGCTGCCGGACCCGTATCGTGGAAATCGTGCCAGCCGTGCGAGATGCATCGACGACCGCGGTATCCGACTCGACCCTCGAGCGCTTTCGCGAAGGCGCAGCGAGCGCACATCCGACACCAGCGGGGGTTGCGGTCGCGGCGGTATCGGCCAGCTTCGCCTTCGGCCTACTCGCAAAAGCGCTTGCTGTCAGCGCTCGACGAGACGCGCAAGCGGTCAATCTCGGGCAGCTCGAGCCGTTGACCGCCGCCGCGCGCGCGGAATCGAGCCGTTTGTTGCAACTCGCCACCGACGACATCGCGGCGTTCGGGGCGTACCTCGCCGGAACGCGAATGCCGCGCTCGACGGATCGGGAGCGTCTCGAGCGCCAGCAGGCACTGGATCGCGCGCTCCGCCGGGCGATCGATCTGCCCCTTGCCGGGGCGCGCTCGGCCGCGGCGGGGCTGCGACTCTGTGTCGAGGCCGTTTCCGTCACGCATCTCGTCGTACTGGCCGATCTCGGCACGGCCGTCACTCTCCTTTCCGGCGCGCTGCGTGCGTTCCTGCTCTGCGCGCAATCGAACGTGAGTCAGCTCGCGCCGGAGACTTCCTCGCACCGCGAGCTGCTCGCCAAGGAAAGCGAGCCGCACCGACAGGCCTTGCGTCAGGCGGAAGAGGTGCTCGATCGTGTCGCGGCGGCTCTCGAAGCCGCGCGGGTGAAGCGCTGAGCCGGGACGACTCGGCTCACGAGAGGCCGATCACCCGACCGGTTAGCGGGTCCAGGTCCACGTCGTAATAGCCTGGCCGCGTCGACAGGCCGGGCATCGTGCTCATCGTGCCGAGCAGCGGATAAAGGAAGCCCGCGCCGATGCTCGCCCGAACATCCCGTATGGGAACGATGAAGCCCGTGGGAGCACCCTTGAGATTGGCATCATGGCTCAAGCTCAAATGCGTCTTCGCCATGCAGATCGGCACCTTGTCGAATCCCAGGCGTGTGTACCGCTCAATCTTCTTCTCGGCTTCGGGCAGGTATTCGACGCCCGCGCCACCGTAGATCTCACGGACGATGGTCTCGATCTTGCGCTTGATGGGAATGTCGAGCGGGTAGAGAAATCTGAATTCACCCGGCATCTCGCACGCGCGGATGACGGCCCGGCCGAGCTCCACCGCGCCGGCACCGCCCTGCGCCCAATGATTCGCGGTGACCGCATCGCTCGCGCCCGCTTCCATTGCGATCCTCTGCACGAGCTCGATCTCCGCCGCCGTGTCGTGCTTGAAGCGGTTCACCGCAACCACCACGGGGAGCCCGAAGAGCCGCGCGTTGCGTATCATTTTGACGAGATTCGCGCAGCCCTTCTCCACCAACCCCAGGTGCTCCTCGGTATAGTCGTGGTGCAGCGGCTGCCCGGCGACCACCTTGGGTCCCCCGCCGTGCATCTTCAGCGCGCGAATCGTCGCGACCAGCACCACGCAGTTAGGTACCAGGCCGCTCGCGCGGCACTTGATGTTGCAGAACTTCTCCATGCCCATGTCCGCGCCGAATCCCGATTCGGTGACCACGTAGCCCTTCGGTCCGACGAGCTTCAGCGCGATCTGATCCGCCACGATCGAGGAATTGCCGTGCGCGATGTTGGCGAACGGGCCCGCGTGCACGAACGCCGGCGTTCCCTCGAGTGTCTGCATCAGATTCGGCATGATCGTGTCCTTCATCAGCACCGCGAGCGCGCCACCCACGCCCACATCATCCGCGCTGATCGCCTCCCCGGCCCGGTTGGTGCCGATCACCATGCGGCCGAGACGCTCGCGCATGTCGGTGAGACTCGTCGTCAGCGCGAGGATCGCCATGACCTCGCTCGCGACCGTGATATCGAAGCCGGTGACGCGCGCGAATCCGTTCTCGCTCGGTCCCTGCCCGATGGTGATCTGACGCAGCATGCGGTCGTTGGTGTCGATCACGCGCCGCCAGGTGATCGTATCCGGATCGATGTCGAGCCGTGCGAAGCGGCTGCGCTCCTGCGGTGTCAGCTCGTTGGGGTCGGCCTTGGCGATGCCGAGTTTTTGCAACCGTCGCAACATCACCGGCGAGAACCGCCGGCTGCCGTCCTTCGCGGGCGGACACAGGCGCTCGAACAGCGCCTCGTCATCCTGTCCCGCCTCGTGCATCATCCGCGCATCGATCGCGGCCGCGAGCAGATTGTTCGCCGCCGTGATCGCATGAATATCGCCGGTGAGATGGAGGTTGAAATCCTCCATCGGAATGATCTGGCTGTAGCCGCCGCCGGCGGCCCCGCCCTTGATGCCGAAAGTCGGTCCCTGACTCGGCTGGCGGATGCAGGTGAAGACCCGCTTGCCGAGATGCGCTCCGAGCGCCTGAGTGAGTCCCACCGTCGTCGTGGTCTTCCCCTCGCCGAGCGGAGTCGGGGTGATCGCGGTGACGACGACATACTTGCCGTTCCGCGCGTCTTTGAGCCGATCGCGCACCGACAGGTGCACCTTCGCCTTGTAGCGGCCGTAGGGCTCCAGCTCCTCGGGGAGGAGACCCGCTTCCGCCGCGATCCCGTCGATGGGCAGCGGATGCGCGCTCTGCGCGATCGCAAGGTCGCTCGGTACCTGCGCAAGCACGTTGTTCAGTTTGTGAGGCACGCCTCTCTCCTGCGCTCAGCAGCCGTCGCTTGGGTTGCGGGAGTTGAACCTGCGCGAAGCGGCCTCGACGGCGTTCGAAAGCAGCATCGCAATCGTCATGGGGCCGAGGCCCCCTGGCACGGGAGTGATCCAGCCGGCGCGCTCGGCCGCCGGCTCGTACTCGACATCTCCCACGAGCTTCCCGGAGAGGTCGTGATTGATGCCGACATCGAACACGGCGGCGCCCGGCCTGATCCATTCGCCATGGACGAAGTGCGGCTTGCCCACGGCGGCTACGACCACCTCCGCCCGCTCGATCTCGGCTCGCACATCGCGCGTGCCGGTATGGCAGACCGTCACGGTCGCTCCGGCGAGCAGGAGCTCGAGCGCCATCGGGCGGCCAACGATGTTCGAGGCACCGACCACCGTCGCCTTGAGGCCCCGCAGCGCGATACCGTATTCC
The DNA here is from genome assembly GCA_049579785.1 of Steroidobacteraceae bacterium. Lineage (GTDB taxonomy): Bacteria > Pseudomonadota > Gammaproteobacteria > Steroidobacterales > Steroidobacteraceae > 13-2-20CM-66-19. The sequence continues at coordinate 9,985 of JBAUOO010000185.1, read as the reverse complement.
TCCGCGAGTCGGATGACCCCGTACGGCGTGCAAGGGCGCAGAGCCGGCCGCTTCTGCGCCAACAGTCCGGTGTTAACCGGGTGGAAGCCGTCGACGTCCTTGGCCGGATCGACCGCATCCATGATGTGATTCGCGACGATGCCCTTCGGCAGCGGCAACTGCACGAGGATGCCGTCGACTCGCTCATCGCGATTGAGCCGCCCGACGAGGGCGAGCAGCTCCGCCTCGCTCATCGTATCCGGCAGGTCGTAGGCAAAGGATTCGATACCGACTTCGGCGGCGGCCCGGCGCTTGTTGCGCACGTATACCCTCGAGGCGGGATCCTCGCCGACCTGCACCACGGCGAGCCCCGGCCGACGGCCGAGCCTTGCGGCAAGCTCCGCGGCGCGCGCCGCGACCGCGCCCCGCACTTTCGCGGCCACGGCCTTGCCATCGAGGACAATTGCCCTACCGCCCACGGATTCAACTATACAGGCGGCGCATCCCCCGCGCAGCTATCGTCCCGATCGCAAAAACTCATAGCCCGATCGCCTCATCGCATGAGCGCAGCGTGGAGATGAGTGGCTCGAGCCGCTCGCGGTAATGCCGCCAGCGTCCGGAGGAGCTGCCATAGATCGGTCGGCGCACCTGGGCGGCGCTCGCGGTCAGCGACACGGATCTGTTGTTCTGTATCTCGATCGCCGCATCGCTCCAGGCGAGACCGCACGCCGCCGCAAGCTCGGCGCCGGCGCGACGCGGCTCGGAAACGAGCTCCTCGTATACGATCTCATGAAGGTGAGGGCCGAGCGCCGCTCGCCAATGCGCCATCAGGCGGGCGTAGCCGGCGTAGTAGCGACCGAGCTCGACCAAGTCGTAGCTGAAAGGATAGCCGGCTGCAAAGAGCGTCCGGTACATGGCGAAGCAGCTGTCGATCGGCGATCGGGATACCAGCAGGATCCTCGCCTGCGGCAGGGCGCGCCGGATCGCGCCGACATACAGATAGTTGAGCGGCAGCTTTTCCACGATGTGATGCGCGCGCGGGCCGGGGTCGGCGAGTGCCGCATAGCGGGCGGCCACAGCGCCCGGATCCGCCGATGCGGCCCGCTGGAACACATCGCCGTCGCCACCGGCCGCGAGAAGCGCGCGGGAGAAGTAATCGGTCTCACCGTTCGAGCGTACCCCGGTGAGGCCGGTAAGAATCCGCTCGACCAGCGTCGTACCCGAGCGGGGCAGGCCCACGACGAAAAGATAGCGCGAGGAGTCGACCGCATCGGCGGCGTCCGATGGCGCCCGTATGTCCCGCGAATACGCCTCGGCGATGCGCGCGAGCTTGCCGACGTCCGTACCGACATCGTACGAGAGTTGCCGGCGGCGGGTCCGCGCGGCGTGCTCGAAAAAGCGGAAAGCCTCGCCGAACCGACCGACATCGTCCAATTCCTTGGCGAGCGCATAGCCGAGAAAGAGCTGCGCGCGGTAATCCTCGGGGGTGGCTGTGAGGAGTGAGCTCAGCTCGTCGATGTGATCGGCGCCCGGCGACTGAACACGCAGCTCCGAACGCAGCAGATACGTCGGGTACTGTGCCGGATCGAGCGCGATCGCCCGATCGCAGGAGGCTTCGGCCTCGGCAAGTCGCCCGAGGCTGCGCTCGCTGCAGGCAAAGTTGTACCAGAAGCGCGGATCCTGCGGCGCCACTTCCGTCGCGCGCCGATAGAGCGCGTTCGAGCGCTCGTGCTCCCCGAGCGCCATGCTCACCCACGCAAGCCCGTCGTAGGCATCGCCGCTGCCGGTCGCGAGCGACTGCGCCTCCGCGACGACCGCCGACGACTCCTCGATACGACCCGATCGCAGAAGGATGGATGCCAGCAGTCCGTGCTCCAGCCGGCAGATGCGCGCACCCCGCGTCGCCCGGCGGGCGAAGTCGAGAGCCGATTCGAGCCGACCGCTCTGCATGAGGCGTTCGGTCTCACCGGCGAGTGCAGGAGCGGGCATGGCCGGCATCATCGCCCCTCATTCAGCCGCACGGCAAGGCATCCCAGCGCGTGGCCACGCTTGCCTGGGCCGCCGTGGCGGCCCGGAATAGCCCGCGCCGATCAGCCGCAGAGCTACGCGTTCTTGCGCACAAGCTTGTTGATGACCATCCTCCGTCGGCCCTCGGACTCCATCGTCGACACCTCCATCTCGAAACGGCAGCGCTCGCCCGCAGGGGTTATGACGGTGAGGTCGTCCACGTCCGCGGCGGCTTCCATCCGGTGTCGCACGTGTTCCGGACCATACTTGCGCTTTGGCAGGCGGGTGGCGATCAGCGCGGTGATGTCCGGGGCGCCGCGGACCTCGCCGAACGTGGAGGCGGTTGACCACACGCCATCCGGGTGAAACAGGTTTGCGGCCCCCGGGGCATCCCGCCGGTCCACACAGTCGAGAAACCGCATCAAGAGCAATCGCCGGGAATTTCTCGGAGCATAGCCGGTGTGGAGCAAGGCCCGAGCGGCAACGGAATTCGGCTCCGTCAGCTCCGTGGTATACAGCCTTTGCACGTCCTCATTTTCGTACGAGCGGCGATGCAGTGCCCGTTTGTCGATTTCGTATATCGCCTGCATGCGCTTCTGCAGCACGTCCGGGTCCATGGATTTCGGTTCGCCGCCTCCGCCCAGGCAGCCGCCGCGACATGCCATCACCTCGATCGCGACATACTCCGCTCGCCATGTTTCCGTATCGAGCAGGCCTTGCGCCGCGGCAATGCCGTTGCAAATGGCCACCTTGCCGACGCCGGGAATCGCGGCGGTCTTCACGCTCTCGCTGACACCACGCAGCTGATGCCATTCCAGCGGAAGGGAATCATCGGCCCCGATGAGATGGGCGACGGTCCGCACCATCGCTTCCATGACACCCCCCGAGGCGCCGAAGATCTGGGCGGCCCCGGTGCTCGCACCGAGCGGATTATCAAACTGGCCGTCCTGCGGAAGCGCGCCAAACGCGATCCCGCGAGATCTGATCATTCGCGCCAGCTCGCGCGTCGTGAGGACATGATCCACATCACCGGACATCCCGGGTCGCATCGCTTCGTCCTTTTTGGCGGTGCAGGGCATCACACTGACGACGTAAGGCTCCCGCTCCTCGTCGGCGAAATCGGCCCCCAGCGAACGGGCGAAGCCACCGCGCTTGGTGATGGCACCATGCATCTGCTGCGGTGATTTTGTCGTGCTGAGGTGCAGCAAAAGCTCGGGCCGGTTGATCTCGACCCAGTTCACCCATCCCGGACAGCAGGAGGTGAATAACGGTAATGCTTCCTGCCTCCTGAGCCGAGCCAGAAGCTCCGATGACTCTTCCAGGATCGTAAGGTCGGCGGCGAAATTGGTATCGAACACGTAATCGAAGCCAAGCCGCCGCAGAGCATTTATCAGTTTTCCGGTACTCACCGTACCCGGCTCCATGCCGAACTCCTCGCTGATGGCGATTCGCGTCGCCGGCGCGATCTGCACCGCGGAAACGCGCCGCCGTGAATCAAGGGTGCGTAGAACCTCGTGCCAATGGGGCGTCTCGATCAGGGCGCCAACCGGGCACACGAGCGTGCATTGGCCGCAGGAAATGCATTTGGTGTCCGCCAAAGGTCGATCGAAGACCGTGACCGGCAAACGGTCCGACCCACGCTCCGCGAATCCGATCACGTATTGCCGTTGACCCGCATCGCCACAGGCCTCGACACACAAGCCGCATTCGACGCATTTGGCGAGATCACGCCAGATGCTGGGTGAGGTGTGGTCGGTCGATGGATGTTCGGAACCGTCGGCGGATCCCCGCGGGACCTTGTGCCAGCAGTCACCCCACTGATTCTCGCTGACAATCGTCTGCAACTGACAGGAGCCGGCCACCTCACAGAGCATGCAGTCATTGGGGTGACGAGCCAGCAACCACTCGGCATCTGCCCGGCGAAATTCCCGCAAAGGTGCGGAGTCGGTTTCCACGACGTCGCCGTCCTTTGCCCGTGCGACACATGCCGGTTGTGGACGACCGTCGCCGTTGATCTCCACGAGACACATGCGACAGACGGCATGGGACGAAAGACGCGGATGGTAGCAGAGCGTGGCGATATGAGCGCCGGCCTTCCGCGCCGCATCGAGCAAGGTCACGCCATCGGTTACCTCGACGAGCCGCCCATTGACCGTCAACTGGATCATTCGCCAAAAGGTAATGGCGCATTCTTCGGTTCGATAGTGCGGTTAATGCGTACCACACCGGTTGACGGCAAGCCGTTTTGCGGGTCAGGAGAGCGCCGGTGCTCCTGTCATGGAAACTTCACCGCGGCCAAGGCCTTCCATTTGGCTGCAGCCCGGGGGTAGGCCACCAGATACATTTGCGCCGCGATGGTATCGATGAGAGCCAAGCGATCGCCGTTGCGGGCGTACAGATCAAAGTGAGTACGGCCGTCACGAAAGGTGAAGTGGGCGTCCGCCCCGAGCTCCTTCAGAACGGCGTCGAGTTTGCGGGCCGCACCGTCGAGATAAAAGGTGTCCGCGGTGCCGACGTAGATGTGGATCTTGCTCTTGAGATAGGGGCCGCGCTGCGCCCACGTGGTCTTCGCGATGTGGGCAAGATCGTAATGTGTCCGCCAATACGCGACTACCTTGGGGTCTACCTCACCTGTGGTCCGATCGAACATGGGTTCGGGACGGCCACTGGAGCCGCGCGGTGAAAAGACCCAGTCAAACGAGGCGATCTGCCCGCCATAGGGGCCGAGTACCTGCTCGAGCCTGGCGAACTGCTCGAACGTCTCGACTACCTTGCCGTGCACGCGCACGAGCGGATAAGAAGTTCCGTCTGGCCGGCGGTAGACGTTGGCATGGGGCGCGTACAGATTGACCCCCGTGAAGTCGTGGAAATCGCTGGGATCCGGCGACGTGGACCACGTTCCGCCGAAGATGCGCGGGTGGTTGACCTCCAGCTGCAGGGTAGCCCACCCGCCGGAAGAGTGGCCCTGCAGGAAGCGGTCTCTGGGCTGACCCAGCATGCGGTAATGGGACTCCAGCCAAGGGATGTATTCCCGCGTAAGGGCGCTACCCCACGGGCCATCGTTGACGGAATCCGCGAACTCGTGCGTACCGGTGGGCAGATGCTCATCGAGCATGACCCAGATCATGGGTGGCATCCGGCCGGAGGCCATGCGCTCGTAGATGTGGGCGCCCACGAGTTGACAGGCCGGCAACGTGCCGCCGAACCCATGTGTCCAGTAAACGGTGGGATATCGGCGCGAGGAGTGCTCATCGTAGCCGGGAGGCAGCACGACCCAGGCGCGGATGAAGGTCGGGCGACCCCAGAACTGGGTGAGCAGGGCGCTCTGCTCCTCGGCGAGGCGCAGATGGGTCGCTGCCTGCCGATCCTCAGGAGTGAGCTTCAGACGCGTACCCGGCGGAACGACGGTGCCGAGGGCGAGCTCCGGTTCGGCACTCTTTCCGGGAATCCAACTTTTGAGCGCGAGGACTGAGCTGACGAGATCCCCGGGCGTAGGGCCGCTGTAGTTGTAGGTGTGGCGGACATCAAGGACAGCCTGCACCTCGTAGTCGCCGGGCGCGAGACGGGAAAACGGCTTGGGGTACGCGATCCCATCGGTATCGATCTCCACCTCGGCGCCGGGTGTGAGGTCGTGGACCTCACGCGCCGCAACCCACGTGGCGGTCGGATGGAACTCATCGATAGCGACCTGCTTGGCGCCGCTTCCCTTGGCGACAAAGATGAGCAGACGCCCGGAGATGGGCCCATGGACCGCAGAGCCGGCGGCGACGCGAAAGAAAAGGTGGTGCGGCGCGCGTGGCAGCGGCTGGGCGCACGCGGTGAGCGAGGCGAACACGGTAAGCGCGACAACCGGAGTCGTACGCATCATTCCGAATCTCCTAAGGGCAGCCCACACCCCATACCCGACAACATTGCAGACCTCCGCTCGCTCCCGGGACAATCGGCGCATAATCAAACCATGAGACGTCGGTTTGCGATCCGCCTGCTTGGGCTCGGCCTGGCGATCGCTGCGGCCGCCCAAAACGCGCCGGCCCAGAGCTGGCCGACCTTTGGCGGCAACGTGCAAAGCACCAGCGCTAATCCACAGCCGGCCGGCATCACCGCCGCCAATGTTCCCGAGCTCAGGCGCCACAGAGTGGAGCTCGATGGGCTCGTGGATGCCAGCGCGATTTATCTGCATGGCGCCACCATCGGCGGAGCTCGGCACAATGCCATCTTCGTGACCTCGAGCTATGGCAGGACCATAGCACTCGATGCCGATAGCGGAAAGGTTCTGTGGGAATACACGCCGGCGAGCTATCAGGACCTGGCGGGCACACGCCAGTTCACCAACTCGACTCCGGTGGCCTCCCCTGATGCGCAATCGATCTACGCCGCATCCCCCGACGGGTACATCCAGAAGCTGGCCGTTGGCGATGGACGGCTTCTTTGGCGCACGGCAATCACCGAGCTGCCGCTGCGGGAGAAGATGGACTCGCCCCTGAAGCTCTTTCGCGGCCACGTAATCGCCGTTACAGCGGGGTACATCGGCGACCGACCACCCTATCAGGGGCATGTCGCGATACTCGATGACCGTTCCGGCAAGCTGCTTCATGTATGGAACTCGCTCTGTAGCAATCGTACCGGGCTGATGAAGCCAAGCTCGTGCCCGCAAAGCCGCTCGGCCATCTGGGGCCGTGCCGGCGCCGTCATCGATCCGGGCGATGGCCGAATTTTCATCGCCACCGGCAATGGCGACTGGAACGGCACGACCGATTGGGGCGATACGCTCGTCGAGCTCAACTCGAGCGCCACGCAGATTCTGGGCAACTACACGCCGAGCGACACCGAGGAGCTCAACGAGCGCGATCTGGACCTGGGCTCCACGTCACCGGTGCTGCTGGGCGGCAACTTGCTCGCTCAAGGCGGCAAGGATGGCAGGATCCGGCTGCTCAGCGGGCCGCAGATCGCCGGCACTGCGCCTCACAAGGATCACGAGCTGCAGATCGTTTCCACGCCGAGCGGCACTGATCTATTCACTCAACCGGCGGTGTGGCAGCACGGCGGCCAAACCTGGATGTTCGCCGCCGACAACGGCGGCACGGCGGCCTGGCGGGTACAAAGCCGGATGCTGCATCAAGCGTGGCGCAACGACAGTGGTGGCACCAGCCCGTTCGAGGCCGACGGTCTGCTGTTCGTCTACGCGCCGGAGGGCGGGCTCGCCGTGTATGAGGCCTCTTCCGGCAAGCTCATCGCGACGCTGCCCTGCGGGCCAGGTCATTGGAATAGCCCCATCGTGGTCGATGGCAAGATCATCCTGCCGGAGGGTGATGCGAACAGTCGCGCCACCCGGGGGGTGCTGGACATATGGGACCTGCCCGCTGCCTAGCGCTCGGCGAGCCAGGTGTACTCATCAGCTTGAGTGAGATCCTCGATGACGCCGACAACGGCGTAGCCCTGCTGCTGCATCGATTGAAATTCCGAACTTCCCTGCACCGCCTCGAACGGCCGCGGCATCGTGTCGCCCTGTACGCGCGTCCCGACGAGAAAGAGATCGCCGCTTCCATCGGCCTGACCGGTCGCGGTGATGATGTACCCTTGAGCCGCCAGTGTGCCGGCGGCCGCCGGCGCACCGGCTGTTGAGGCGGTGATGACCTTCAGGTCATAGAGTGTCGTCGGATCCGCTTGCCACGCGTAGGCGAGATATGTGACCTCGCCGGGCTCATTGGCGGATATGGCCGTGATGACCCGGCCGGCTGCCCCTTCTGCCGTCGCCGCAGCTTGCAGCTGCGCGCTGGCGACCGTGTTCTGGAGCATCACGAAACCGTTTGCCTGGGCGGCCGCGCCGTTCACAGGCGGTGTTTGAATCCAGGAGACGGCGAAGAGATCGCTCGCAGGCTCAAGATCCAGCGAGGTGATGACGGCATCGGAAGTGTTCGGTCCAACCCCATTTTCCGATGGCACCAGGGTCGTGGATCCGGGTTGCAGGTCCGCGGCAAAATCCTCGTAGAAGTCCGCCGCATAACCCGCCAGAGGTGCTGCGCTCGAGAGGACCGGCCACACGGAATAAAACCAATCGCATCCCACGCCATTGGTCACCGGCGGCACGGAGCAGTCGCCCCCTGAGCCCACGTAAAGCGGCGTCGCCACGCCCGGCGAGTAGGTGAAGGCACTTCTGCCCGGCACCGCGGTACCGAGCCCCACGCCCGCGTTCCCCCAGCCGTTCACGACGTACGGCGCGTCGACCTGCTGGAAGCGCCAATCGCCCGCCGCGGGCGCGCGCGCGGTCACCGTGAGCGATGCCTTGCCGCTCTCGACCGAGCCGCCGGAGTTGCTCACGAACACCGAGTAACTCGCTCCCGTATCCGCGAAGGTCGTCGCGGGTGTCGTCAAACTACTCGAGTTTGCTCCCGCGATCGCAGCACCGTCCCGAAACCATTGGTACTGGACGGAGGAGCCGCTGGCAGTGACCGAGAAAGTCGCGGCGAGCCCCATCGGCACACTTTGGTTGGAAGGCTGGGCGGCTATCGTGGGCAGCGCGATCGCCACCGTCGGTGCCGAGGCGCTCCCTCCTGAGCCGCCACAGGCGACCAGACTCAACGACACCCCGCACAGCAGCAGCATTTTCATAAGCGGCGAGCTTATCCTACAAAGCGGCCTTCCCGACTTCAATCGGCGATCGGGACGCGGTGCCGTTGGGCTTTTCCGCTATGATCGGGACCGGGGTGTCGCCACACTCGACGGCGCGATGATCGGCGATCCGGATGGAAAAGGCGCAATGCGGCGTGTCTTTGCGATCCTGACTGCGCTGCTCCTTGCGGGGTGCGGGGGCGGCGGTGGCAACAACGCAGCGACGCCCAGCTACACGATCGGAGGCGCAGTCACCGGGCTTGCCGGCCAGGGCCTCGTCCTGCAAAACAGTAATGGCGACGATCTTCCGGTCTCGACATCGGGCTACTTCACGTTTCCAGCTGCTCTGAGCAGCGGGGACTCGTATGCGGTGATCGTGGCCACCCAGCCATCGACGCCGGCGCAGGCCTGCGTCGTCATGAATGGCTCGGGGGTGGTGGGAACCGCGGATATCACGGATGTATCCGTCGTCTGCGCAACCGGCCCGTTCACCGCTCTCGCCAATCAGCCGCCCGAGCCCGGATATCTCACGATGCTTCTCACCGACGGCACCGTGCTGATGCAGTCGATCAACGACGCGGGTGTCTACTACAGGCTGTCACCGGATTCGGAAGGGAGCTACGCGAACGGCACCTGGAGTACGATTTCGAGCCCACCCGCGGGATACGCACCCTACGCGGGGGCGGAGGCCGTCCTGGCCGACGGGCGTGTCCTGTTGGTTGGAGGCGAATACAACCAGAACGATTACAGCTTGCCCTTCGCGCCGAGCGGGCTCACGAACATGTCGGCCGTGTATGACCCCGTGGCAGATCATTGGCGGATGATCGCACCGCCGTCGGGCGTTGCGTACATCGGAGATGTCCCATCGGCCATCCTGCCCGATGGCGGCTTCGTGTTCGGGGACAAGCTCGGTCGGGACATGTGGCGCCTCGATCCGACGACGCTCACCTGGACGTCGATTACAGCCACCGGAAAGGCGGATAATTTCGCCGAAGAAGGCTGGACGCTATTGCCGGACGGCGATTTGCTCACCGTCGATGTCGGCAACCCGCTGCACGCCGAGCACTATGATCCCGCGAGCGCTCAATGGTATGGCGATGGCGATACGCCCGATCTTTTGAGCTCGCCGCCAACCTCGCCGCTGACCTACGGCCCTGCGCCGGTCGAAGTGGTGGGCGGCGTGACTTATGGCCCGGGCCCCACGGGGACTTACTTCCCGCCCGGGGAAATCGGGCCGGCACTGCTGCTGCCCAATGGCACGGTGTTCTTGACGGGGGCGGAGGTCAACGGGAGCCCTGCGCATACGGCGATCTATAGTCCCGGCGTGCTGCCGTCAGATCCGGGCAGCTTCACGGTGGGTCCGGACTTCGCGGTTGGCGATGATACAGGC
>JBAUOO010000184.1:0-22203 GCA_049579785.1 Steroidobacteraceae bacterium | reverse complement strand
CCTATCTGCCGCCGCTGGTGATCCAGCAGGATATCCCTTCGATCTATCAGACGCTGGCGCAGTACTTCCCGGTGGGGGCGGAGATCGACTCCTCCGTCCTGCTCGGGCCGCATGAGCAGCTGCTCGTCAAGCATTTCGACAGCATCGTCTCCGGGAACGACATGAAGTGGCAGTTCACCGAGCCGGAGGAAGGACAGTTCACCTACACCGTCGCGGATGAGGAGGTGGCGCTCGCGCAGCAGAACAACATGCGGGTGCGCGGACACAACCTCGTCTGGTCCACGGGCGAGGAGGTTCCCTCCTGGGTGTTCCTCGAGGAGGACGGGACGACGCCGCTCTCGGCATCCAATCCCGCCGACGTGCAGCTCCTGACCGAGCGCATCCAGAACCACATCAAGAACGTCGTGCAGCACTTCGGCACCGCGGTCTACGTCTGGGACGTGGTGAACGAGCCGCTCGATCCGAGCCAGCCCGACTGCCTGCAGCACGGACCGTTCTATCAGGTGCTCGGCCCGCAGTACATCGACATCGCGCTCGAGGCGGCGCGGGAATATGCACCGCCGGGCACGCAGCTGTTCATCAACGACTACAGCCTGACGGACCCGAGCCGCCTGCAATGTATGATCCGGCTGATCCGCCGCCTGCGCCGGGATCACGTGCCGCTCGATGGCATCGGGCACGAGATGCACACCCACATCGATTATCCGTCGCCGTTCGAGGTCTATTCGTCCTTCGAGCAGCTGCACCGGCTCTTCCCATGGCTGAAGCAGCAGGTGACCGAGCTCGACATGAGCGTGTACCTGTCGACCGACAATACCTCCAATTACGGCGCCAACGGCGGCAGCGTGCCGGAGTCGATCATCGCCGAGCAGGGCTGGCTCTACAAAGACTACTTCGATGTCTTCAAGGCGCTGGCGCGCCGACACGAGCTGGAAGCGGTCACCTTCTGGGGCATGGCGGACGACGATACCTGGCTCAGCACGTTCCCGATCGCCCGGCTCGATGAGCCGCTGCCCTTCGATCAGCTGCTGCAGGCGAAGCCGGCGTACTGGGGGATCGTCGACCCGACACAACTGCCGGGTTATGGGCTGACGCTCGCCCTCACCGGACGAGCCGGCGCGCCTGCATCGGGGGAGACCTGGACCATCACCGCAACCAATCCCGGCCAGGCGACGGCTTACAACACCCAGATCAGCAACCTCTTTCTCCTGCAGGTGGCGGGCCGGCCGTGTCGGGTGATGATCACGCCGCCCTCGAAGTACCCGCTCTCCCTCGGCGATGTCGCCGGAGGCGCCATGGCGTCGGTGTCGGTCACCGTGCAATTCCAGAAATGCAGGGATGCCGACGATGACCGCTTCGTGCTCTGGGCGCCCTGGAGCGCGAATGTCTACGAGACGGGGACGCTGGTGGCGAAGGGCCTGCAACCCTGACGGTCAGCCCAGCACCGCGTGGACCGAGGGGTGCAGGGGGCCGTTGGTTGCAAGCACCGTGGTCGTCTCGAGCGTCACGTCCCCGCCCGCAAGGTCGGTGAAGGTGCCGCCGGCCTCGCGCACGATGACCGTCAGGGCGGCGATGTCGAGGATGTTGACGTCGGACTCGATGATGACATCGATTGAGCCGCGCGCCAGCAGATGGTAATGGACGAAATCGCCGTAGCCGCGGACGCGGCTGACGCTTCGGATCAATGAGCCCAGGCGGTCCCACTGGGCCGTGCGGGTCATGGATTTGAGATTGCCGGTCGAGACGATGGCCGCGGAGAGGTCGGCGATGGTGCTGACCCGGATGCGGGCATCGTTGAGCCAGGCGCCCGCGCCTTCCTCGGCCCAGGCGAGCTCTCCGTAGACCGGGGCGCTCGAGACCCCGAGCACCAGGCGCCCGGAGCGCATCAAGGCGATCTGGGTCGAGAAGAACGGGCACTCGCGCACGAAGGACTTGGTGCCATCGATGGGATCGACCAGCCAGAGGTTCTCGGCGCCAGCGCAGTGCCTGCCCGTCTCCTCGCCGTAGAAGCCGTAGCTCGGAAAGCGCTCGCTCAGAATGGCGCGGATGGTCTGCTCGGCGCGCACGTCCGCTTCGGTGACCGGTGATTGATCCTCCTTGGTGCGGACGGCCGGATTCTTCCGATAGAACCCGCCGATCACCTCGGCAGCCGCCTGCGCGGCGTCGAGGGCGGCTTGCAGTTCTCGGGAGGGCATGACCGGGTTATTTTGGCACAATACGCCTCGGCCACCGCGCGCCGGGAGGACGGCCCCCCATGGGCAACAGACTCAGCAAGATCTACACACGTACGGGCGATGACGGGACGACGGGGCTCGGTGATGGAACCCGGGTGCGCAAGGACAGCGCGCGGGTCGAGGCGTACGGCACGGTGGATGAGCTGAATAGCGTCCTCGGGGTGCTGCTGGCCGTTCCCGGGTTGCCCGAGGCCGTGACCGCGGTGCTGACGGACGTGCAGCATGAGCTCTTCGACCTCGGAGCCGAGCTGTGCATTCCGGGTCACATCGTCATCACGGCCGCTCACGTGACGAGACTCGAGACGGCGCTCGATGGCTTCAACGATCCGCTGCCGCCCTTGAAGGAGTTCATACTTCCGGGTGGCGGTCCCGCTGCGGCGGCCTGTCATCTGGGCCGTACCGTCGCGCGGCGCGCCGAGCGGCGGGTCTGGACTCTGGCGAGGACAGAGAGCGTCAATCCCGAGGCGCTGCGCTATCTCAACCGGCTGTCGGACCTGCTCTTCGTATTGGCGCGGGTGTTGGCCCGCCACGAGCGTGGGAGCGAAGTGCTCTGGCGCCACGAGCGCGACAAGCGCGGGGGGTAGTCATGAATCGCGTACTCAAGTTCATCATCATCGCCTTGCTGGTGGTGCTCGTCGTCTGGCGATTTTCGGGCGGGATGATCCATGCCACCGCTCACGGGTCCTGGTTCGGGCGGGGAAGCTCCTGGAGCTGGTCGAGCGACGAGGGGTCCGACACCGGGCCCATTCTCACACGCGATTATTCCTGGAGCAGCGATCAGCTGGTGCTCGACATTCCGGGCCGCGTGCGCTTTCATCCGGCGCCGAGCTGGCACCTCAGCATTCGAGGACACGAGGGGACGCTCAATCGGATCGAGGTCTCGGACGGGCGGATCCGGGAGGAGGATCACGGCTTTTGCTTCTTCTGCTGGGACCACTTCGGGCGGCTGCAGGTCGATCTGTCCGGTCCGGCGCTGCACGAGGCGACTCTCAACGGCTCGGGCTCGATCGAGCTGCAGGACCTCGATCAGGACCACCTGCAGTTGCGCATCCGCGGCAGCGGGACGGCGAGCGGCAACGGCAAGGTGCAATCCCTTCGACTCGAGATCATGGGTTCGGGAAGCGCGAATCTCGCGCAGATGGCCGAAACGAATGCCGACGTGACCATCGATGGCAGCGGCGATGCGGATGTCGCACCGGTGGGGGAGGCGCGTGTGACGATCGCAGGCTCGGGCGATGTGCGTCTGCACGCTCATCCGGCGCAGCTGAGCACGCATGTTTATGGCTCCGGGCGCATCTCCGAGGTGCCGGGAAGCGCGCCCGCCGCCGGCACGTCCGCCGCCGGCACGTCCGCCCCCGCCGACCGCGCTTCGGCGCATCCGGGAACTGCGCTTCGGCCCGCGGGGTCTGCTGATCTTTGATGTCCGGTTGGGAGGCAAGACCATGACGTTCACGCAGGCATTCAAGGTGTGGTGGAGCTACAGCTGGCGGGCGAGCATCCTGGTGATCCCGCTCGCGATCATCATGACGGCCTGGTCGCTCACCGGACTCATCTCCACCTTGGAAAACATGATGCAGTCCGGACAGAGCCTTCAGAGCCTCGGCAACATGAACATGGAGCAGCTCCTCGGGCTCGTATCGGGCGGCACGACTCTCTTCATTCTGTCCATGGTCCTCACCGCCGTGATCCAGGTATTCGCGATGCGCTGGACGCTCAACTCGCGCTGGTCGGACTTTCGGCTGAAGGCGGTGCCGCCGGATGCGGAAGTTGGAAGCCAGCCGGGCCGGCGCGATCCGGGCAAGCCGGCGAGCGTCTGAAAACGCCCCCTCAGGGGTGCGCGCTCGCCTTTTCGACCAGGTACCTGACGAGCGGGATCACGTCGTCGGGCTTGTGCAAGGACTCCATGACGATGCGGTATCTGCCGCCGACGACGATGCTCGGCGTACCCGGGATCTGCATGGCCATGATCTGCTGGTCCGCTTCGCGCATCTTCATCTCGACGCCGAAGGAGCCGGCGACCGCGAGAAACTTCTGCGGGCTGATGCCAGTGAGCTGCGAGTAGACGCGCGCCGCGTCCTCGATCGACGGCATGGGGCTTTCCAGCCGTCCGGTCGCCGAGTCGAGGGTGGCGAGCTCGCCGCTCTTCCATACCGCATCGAACATGGCCTGCTGCGTGCGGCGTGCGATTCCCAGTGCCTGAGCGGCGAAGTACGCGCGCTGAAACATCGGCCAGTCCTCCGCCGTATTGAACGAGGCCGGCAGGAACACCATCTGCGCATTGGGCGGCAGGTTGCGCTCGAGCAGGCGCATGACCGGCTGGAACTTGTCGCAGAAGGGACACGCGTAGGAGAAAACCTCCATGACCGCCACCTTGCCCGCGGGCACGCTCGTCGGCTGCACGGGGTCGAGCACGACGTAGTTGGTTCCCTCGACCCAGCGATCCGCGGCCGCATCAGCGGGCAGAGCGGCGGCGCCGCAGACGAGCACGGTTGCCAACAATAAAGCGGAACTCTTCATGGCCATCCCAATCTCCGACCGAGGGTGCCGCGCAATGTACGACAAAGTTTGCCCCGCGGCGATATCGCCAGGGATGGCGAGTGGTGCCAAGGCTCAGCAGACGCCAGGTTGGAGCATCTTCCGCCAGCGCTGCCATTCGAATGCCGGTCCGGGGTCCGTCTTGCGTCCGGGTGCGATGTCGCTGTGGCCCGCGATGCGATCGGCGGCGAGTGTCGGATAAGTCGCGAGCAACGCCCTGACGAGGAGCGCCAGACTCTCGTACTGAGCGTCGGTGTAAGGCATCGTATCGGTTCCCTCGAGCTCGATGCCGATCGAGAAGTCGTTGCATGCGCTTCGTCCCTGGTACTGCGACTGGCCGGCGTGCCAGGCGCGCAGAGGGAAGGGCACGTACTGAGTGATGCCGCCGTCGCGGCGGATCACGGCGTGCGCGGAGACCCGCAGCGCCGCGATGTCGCGGAAGGAGGGGTGGGCGTCGGGCGGAAGGTCGCCGGCGAAGAGGTGGTCGATCCACGGGCCGCCGAACTCCCCCGGCGGCAGGCTGATGCCGTGCACCACGATGAGCTCGGGCGCGGCGCCTTGGGGGCGGGCGTCGAAATGCGGCGAGAGAACCTGGCGCACACCGGCGAGGAGGCCGGTGGCGGGCTCGATCTGCAGCGGGTTCGGTCGGCTCATGCGGGCAGGTAGCGCGAGAAGCCGGCATAGAGCACGGCCAGCAGGCCGGTGACGAAAATACCATCGAAAGTGCCCGCGCCGCCGATCGAGGCCACCGGAGCGCCGAGCGCCTGCACGGCGCCCAAGTTGAGCAGGTCGGCGCCGATCAGCGTGCCGAAGCTGCCGCTGATGTAGGCGAGCGGTGCCGCCTGGCGGCGCGTGAGCGCGATGGCGATGACCGCGGTCGCAACCGCCGGCACGAATATCGGCAGGGCGATACCAAAGCCCGGAATCGGCCGCGCGAGATAGTGGCAGACCGCGGCCACGAACGCGGTACCGATCACACCGAGGAGGTACAGTCGATGCTTGAGGAGCAGGTAGAGCGAGAGACACACCGGAATGATGCAGCCTCCGACATTGACCACCAGACGCGTGCCGTGCATCTGCCGCAGCACGGGAACGATGTAGGTCATGCCGAAGAAGCTGATCTCGCCGGCTGTTACGGTCTGATGACCCGGGAAATATGCCACGGGAATGTTGATGTAGCTGCCCAGCAGAGACAATCCGAGGACCGCGATGAGCGCGCTCTCGGTGATGCCCATCGCGAGCGATGCATAGCGCAGCAGCCGCAGCAGCGCGAGGCCGATCAGGACGACGATGAGGCCCCAGAAGATCAGCAGCAGGGGCAGCGAGACCGGAAAATACTGTAGTTGGGAGACGTGCATGACCGACGCATCATGCCACAATGCGGCAATGGCCAGCGCCAACGACTCCTACTCCGCACGAGATCTCGCCCACGTCTGGCACCCGTGCACGCAGATGAAAGATCACGAGGACCTCCCCATGATCCCGATCCGGCGCGGCTCGGGGGTGTGGCTGGAGGACTTCCAAGGCAAGCGTTACCTCGATGCGATCAGCTCCTGGTGGGTGAATCTGTTTGGCCACGCCAATCCGCGCATCAACGCGGCGGTGCGAGAGCAGCTCGAGCGGCTGGAGCAGGTGATCCTGGCGGGGTTCACGCACGAGCCGGTGATCGCGCTCTCCGAGGCGTTGACTCGCGTCGCGCCCGCGGGACTCAACCGCTGCTTCTACGCCGACAACGGCTCCTCGGCGGTGGAAGTCGCCGTCAAGATGAGCTTCCACTACTGGCGCAACGTCGGGCGGTCCGCCAAGCGTCGCTTCATCACGCTCTCCAACAGCTACCACGGGGAGACCCTCGGCGCGCTCGCCGTGGGCAACGTGGATCTCTACAAGGACATCTACCGGCCGCTCCTCATGGACGTGATCACGGTGCCATCACCCGACTGTTACGAGCGGGAGCGGGGCGAGAGTTGGGTCGAGCATTCGCGGCGCAAGTTCGCCCACATGGAAGCCGCGCTGGCGAAGCACGCCGATGAGACCGCCGCCGTGATTCTCGAGCCCCTGGTCCAGTGCGCCGGCTCCATGCGCATGTACGATCCGGTCTACCTCGCGCTGCTGCGTCAGGCGTGCGACCGCCACGGCGTCCATCTCATCGCCGATGAGATTGCCGTTGGGTTCGGCCGCACCGGCACCCTCTTCGCCTGCGAGCAGGCGGGCATCAGACCGGACATGCTGTGCCTCTCGAAAGGCCTGACCGGAGGCTATCTTCCGCTCTCGACCGTCATCACCACCGACCCGATCTACGCCGCCTTCTACGATGAGTACGTCAAGCTCACCGCGTTCCTTCATTCCCACAGCTTCACCGGCAATCCGCTCGCCTGCGCCGCCGCGCTCGCGAGCCTCGAGATCTTCCGCAGCGACGACGTCCTCGAGCGCAACCGCACGCTCGCCGCTCGGTTGGGTGCCAGGGCCCGCGAGCTCGAAGAGCATCCCCACGTCGCCGAAGTCCGCCAGCACGGCATGATCGTCGCCCTCGAGCTGGTGCGCGCGAAGTCGGTCCGGGAGCCTTACCCCTGGCAGGAGCGCCGGGGCCTGAGGATCTACCGCCACGCCCTCAGCCGCGGCGTGCTGCTGCGCCCCATCGGCACCGTCCTCTATTTCATGCCTCCGTACGTCGTCACGCCCGAGGAGATCGACCTCATGGTCGAGGTGGCGCGCGAAGGCATCGAGCTCGCGACGTGCGACTGACGCGCATCTACATCCCTGACCCGTTGATCCGCGGTAGTCGCCACACGATCGAGGGCGAAGCCGCCAACCACATCGCGCGCGTGCTGCGCCTCGTGGCCGGGGACCCGCTGACGCTCTTCGACGGCCGGGGCGGTGAGCACGCCGCTCGCATCGAAGCGTTGCGCAAGGGCGCCGTCGTCGTCGCGGTGGGCGAGTCTTCCGCGACCGATCGTGAGTCGCCGCTCTCGCTGACGTTGGCGCAGGGCGTCTCGCGCGGTGAGCGCATGGACTGGGTCGTGCAAAAGTCGACCGAGCTCGGAGTGAGCCGGATCGTGCCGCTCCTGACCGAGCGCAGCGTCGTCCGGCTGGATGCGAAGCAGGCGGAGCACAAGCTCGAGCATTGGCAGGGCATCGCCGTCGCCGCCTGCGAGCAAAGCGGCCGTAACCGCATTCCCGACATCGCCGCTCCGCTCGGCCTGCACGAGTTCCTGCGGGGCCGGCGGAAGGATGGAGCCACTCGACTGCTGCTCTGCGCGACGGGCGCGTTTCGGATCGGTGAATTGCAGGCGCTGGATGGGGGAGTGATCGTGCTCATCGGCCCCGAAGGCGGTCTCGCCGAGAGCGAGCAGCGCGCGGCGCTCGATGCCGGTTTCATCGCGGTGCGACTCGGGCCGAGAACTCTGCGTACCGAGACGGCGGCAGTCGCGGCCGTGACCTCGCTGCAACAGCGGTTCGGGGATCTCTAAGCGATCAAGCGCTCACGAAAATCCGTCGCCCGTCGTTGCGCAGTTCCAACATTGGCGACAGGTAGAGCTCGCTCAACCGCTCGGCCGTCAGCCATTCCGAAGCCGGTCCCGCCGCCCAGCGGCCATCCCCGTGCAGCAGCAGCACCCGGTCGGCGAACCTCGCCGCGACCGTCGGATCGTGCAGCGTCGCGATCACCGTCCTGCCCGCGGCGCAGAGCTCGCGAAACAACCCGAGGATCTCGAGCTGATGCGCCGGATCCAGGTGATTCGAGGGCTCATCGAGCAGAAACAGCGATGGCTGCTGCGCGAGCAGCGCCGCTACCGCCATCCGCCGCAGCTCCCCGCCCGAGAGCGTGTCGGTCCGCCGCTGCTCGAAGCCCTCGAGGTCCACCGCCTTCAGCGCCTCATGCGCGATGCGCTCATCGTCCAGCGTTTCCCACTGCCAGAGCTTCAGGTGCGGATGCCGCCCGACGAGCACCGCCTCCAGCGCGGTCGTGACGAACGACTCCTCGACATCCTGGGCGAGGAGCCCCAGCCGCAACGCCACCGTCTTTCGGCTCAGGCTCGCCATCGGCGTGCCATCCAGATACACCTCGCCCGCCTGCGGGCGCCGCAGCCCCGCGAGCGTATGCAGCGTCAGGGTTTTGCCGGTGCCATTGCGGCCCAGGATCGCGACGAACTCCCCGGGCATAAACTCGAGCGAGAGTCCGGCGACCAGCCGTCGCGTGCCCACCGAGACCTCGACGTCCCGGGCAGCCAGCGAGGTTTCCACTAAGGCTGCAGTCGGGCGGCCGTCCAGGGTCCGGCCTCGAAAAAGCCGCTCGGCGTTTCCGTGAGCTTGCGCGTCCAGCGCGCGCGGTCGTGCACCCGCGCCTCTCCCTCCACCCACAATTCCACGCATTCCGCCCAGAGGTGATATCCGCCCCAGTGAGGTGGCCTCGGAATGACGATATCGAGCTCGCCTTCCGCGCCGGGCTGACCGGGCCGGGGCGCTCCCAAGCGCTGCGCCGCCGCGGCCACGACCTCGAGCAGCGCCTTGCGCGAGGCGATCGGCTCGCTCTGGGCGCTCGCCCAGGCGCCCACCCGGCTCGCCCAGGGTCTCGAGGCGAAGTAGGCATCGCTGTCCGCGGCCGGCGCCTGCCGCACCGGTCCCTCGATGCGCACCTGCCGGTGCAGTGTATCCCAGTGAATCACCGCTGCCGCCCGCGGGTTCTGCGCCAGCTGCCGGCCCTTGCGCGAGAGGTAGTTCGTGTAGAAAACCAGGTACCCGGGCAGGGGCACCACTTCCTTGCAGAGCACCACTCGCGCCGAGGGGTGCCCGGCCGAATCGGCGGTCGCGAGCACCATCGAGTTGGGGTTGGGCTGCTGCCGATGCTGCCAGGCCTCGGCCATCCAGCGATTGAGAAGATCCAAGGGCTCGGGCGGCAGGGGCTCGGGGAGCAGCTCGGTATGGCGCGTCACGCGGACATATTAGTTGCCCATGGAATCGCGCGCGACCCCGAAACATCGGCCCCAGGCACAGGGCGGCGCGTACGCCACGCGCAGGTACGCACTTGCAGCGGCACGGCGGGGCCGATAAAAGGAAGGTTGCACCACAGCTTCGGGGGAAGTCGTGACCCTGGATGATTTGCGCCGCCGCCTGAGCGAGATCGACCGCCAGCTCCTCGCGCTGGTGGGCGAGCGCAAGGTTTTGAGCGGCGAGGTAGCGCGCGTCAAGCGGGCGACCGGTCATCCCACCCGCGATTTCGCGCGCGAGCGCGACGTGATCGAGGGTGCCCGCGCCACCGCGCTCGAGGTGGGCGTTTCGCCGGCGCTGGCCGAGGAGCTGCTGCGGCTGCTGATCCGCTCCTCGCTGACGACCCAGGAGCAGGCGAGTGTCGCGGCACGCGGCGCCGGCTCCGGCCGGCGCGCGCTCGTCATCGGCGGCGGCGGCAAGATGGGCCGCTGGTTCGTGCAGTTCCTGTCCTCCCAGGGCTTCAGCGTCGAGGTTGGGGACCCGCAGGGTGGGCCGGAGGGCGTGGCGTACGTCGCCGACTGGCGCACCACCGATCTCAAACACGACTACATCGTGCTCGCAACCCCTCTCGGGGTCACCGACGCGATCCTGCGGGATCTGGCGCTGCGTCGGCCGCGCGGCGTGATCTTCGATGTCGGCTCGCTCAAATCCCCGCTGCGCGCCGGCCTCATGGCCCTCAAGTCCCACGGCTGCCGGGTCAGCTCGATCCATCCGATGTTCGGACCCGACACGGAGCTGCTCTCGGGTCGGCATGTCATTTTCGTCGATCTCGGTCACGCCGAGGCGCTGGCGGAGGCGCGCGCGCTCTTCGCCTCCACCATGGCCGAACAGGTCGTGATGAGTCTCGATGATCACGACCGGCTGATCGCCTACGTGCTCGGCCTCTCGCACGCCCTCAACATCGCCTTCTTCACGGCGCTCGCGGAGAGCGGCGAGGCGGCGCCGCGGCTGGCGAAGCTCTCGAGCACGACCTTCGATGCGCAGCTCGATGTCGCGACCCGCGTGGCGCAGGACAGTCCGGATCTCTACTACGAAATCCAAAGTCTCAACGACTACGGCGCGGAGTCGCTCGAGGCGCTCTCGAAGGCGGTGGAGCGGATCCGCGCCGCGGTGCTGTCGCGCGATCACGAGGTCTTCGTCACGCTGATGCGCCAGGGGCGGGATTATCTCGAAGACCGGCGCAGCGTCACGGAGCGCCGGGCGTAGGGCCGGTACGCTAGATCGTGGGCCAACGGGGTGGGTCATGGCGGAAGAGATCGAGCGGCTGCGCGCGCGGCTCAAAGAGCTGACCGAGGAGGTCAGCCGCAACGACTCGCTGCTGCGCAAGACGCAGGAGAGGGAGCTCGAGCTGCTGCGGGCGGGCTCGCTCGCGCAGCTCCTCGATCGGCTGATCCGCGGCCTGCGTGAATCCTATCAGCTCGATGCCGTCACGCTGTCGTTGCACGATCCGCAGCACGAGATCCGGCATCTGCTCTCGGGCGGCTGGCTGCCGCTCGAGGAGCTCGAGGGAGTCTATTTCGTCGATGTGCTGACGGCCGCCGCGCCGCAGGCGGCGAACCTCGAGCGACCCTGGCTCGGAACTTTTCGTCTCGCCGATCACCAGCTGCTGCTGCCCGGTATCGCCGGCGGCGGCAGCCTCGCCATCATTCCCCTGAACCGCCAGGAGCAGCTCGACGGCGTGTTGGTATTCTTCAGCGCCGATCCGAGCCGCTTCACGGCGGACCTCGGCAGCGATTTCCTCGCGCATCTCGGTGTGGTCGCCGCCATCTGCATCGAGAATGCCGTCAATCGCGCGCGGCTGGTGCGCAGCGGCCTCACCGACTTCCTGACCGGCTTTCATAACCGGCGTTATCTGCAGTCGAGGCTGCGCGAGGAGCTGGCGCGCGCCCAGCGCGCGAAACACCCCGTCGTGTGTCTGATGATCGATGTCGATCACTTCAAGCGCATCAACGATCAGTACGGGCATCTCGCGGGCGATGCGGTGTTGCGGGAGGTCGCGCAGCGGATTGATGCCGAGATGCGCATGAGCGATACCGGAGTGCGCTTCGGGGGAGATGAGTTCGCGATCGTGCTGCCCGAGGGCACGGTGAGCGATGGTGAGCGGGTCGCCCATCGCGTGTTGACTGCCGTGGGCGGTCAGCCGGTGCCGATCGGCGGCCATGCGGCCGAGACCGTGACCCTGTCGATCGGGGTTGCCGCCGCCGCGCCCGATCAGGGTACGCGCGACTACAAAGTGGTGGCGGATCGCCTGATCGCCGAGGCCGATGCGGCGCTCTACCGCGCCAAAAGCGCCGGCCGCAACCGCGTCGCGGTGTCGCGCAACGTCGTCAAGTAAGCGAGTCAGGCCCGCCGTCTGAGCAGCACGATGAAGAGCGGGGCGCCGACGAGCGCCATGATGGCGCCGACGGGAAGCTGACGCGGGGCGATCACCGTGCGCGCCGCCACATCGGCACAGGCGAGCAGTGTCCCGCCAAGCACCGCCGAGGCGGGCGCCACCACACGATGATCGCTCGTGCGGAAGGAAAGGCGCACGATGTGCGGCGTGATGAGTCCCACGAATCCCACCGTCCCGGCACTCACCACGGCGACCGCGGTCAGCGCCGCGCAGCCGACAAAGACCAAGGTTCGCCAGGCCTCGAGGCGCATGCCGACACTGCGTGCGCGCAGCTCGCCCGCCGCGAGCACGTTGAGTGGCCGCGCGATCAAAAGCGCCAAGGCGACCGCGAATACGGCCGTGATCGCGCTGGCCCAGGGGTTGACCGCCCATTCCAGGTCACCCGCGAGCCAGAACACCATCCCGCGCAGCCGCTCCGCGTCGGCGACCGAGAGCAGCACCGTGACGATGGCGCCGCAGGCGCTCGCGAGCACCACGCCTGTCAGGAGCAGACGCGTCGTGCCGCCGCTGCGTGCCAGGAGGTGCACGATCACCACCGCCAGCATGGCACCCGCGACGGCCGATGACTGCACGGTCAGCGCCGCGGCCCCCGCGATCATGGCGAGCAGCGCTCCCACGGCCGCTCCTCCCGAGACGCCGAGCACGAAGGGATCGGCGAGCGGGTTGCGGAATAATGCCTGAAGGAGTACGCCCGCGAGTGCGAGCAGACTCCCCACCCCGAAAGCGGCCAGGGTCCGCGGCAACCGCACGACGAGCGCCACGCTCCGGGCGACGCTGTCGCCGGAGCCCAACAACGCGGCGATTACCCGCGGCGGCGAGAGGTCGGCGCTGCCGATGAGGAGGGAGCCCACGAAGACCGCGGCGGCGAGCAGCAGCAGAGCGGCGAGGCCCCTCCAGGCGCCGCGGCGCGAGCGAGGGGACGTAGAGATCGACTTCAGATCAATTTCCTGGGGCATTCGCATGTACGAAAGCGCAAAGCCTAGAAGCTGCCGCTTGCCCAGCACAAGCTGCGCTTGATAAAAGAGCCCTGCATGATCAGTGACGTCATCGACTCGGATGGCTTTCGTGCCAACGTCGGCATCCTGCTGATGGGTGGCGCGGCCGAGGTGTTCCTGGGTCGGCGCACCGGCGGGCGCGGCTGGCAGTTTCCGCAGGGCGGCATGCGGGTGGGCGAGAGTCTGGAAGAGGCGGTTTTCCGCGAGCTCAACGAGGAGATCGGGCTCGAGAAGAGCGACGTCGAGCTTCTCGGGCACACCTCTCGCTGGCTGCGGTACCGGCTGCCGGGGCGCTATGTCCGACGCAACCAGCAGCCGCTGTGCATCGGCCAGAAGCAGCGCTGGTTTCTCCTGCGGCTGCGGCGCGAGCCAGTGAGGTTTGACTTCGGGCGCACGGACGAGCCGGAATTCGACGAGTGGCGATGGGCGAGCTTCTGGGATCCGGTGCGGGAAGTCATCTACTTCAAGCGCGGCGTGTATCAGCGCGCGCTGCTGGAGCTTGCGCCTCTGGCTTTTCCCGCCGGGGCGCCGCCCCTGCCGGACTGGTGGGAGGAGCTCTCTCGCGGTCCTCGCCGGGAGCCCGCGGCGGCTGAATGACATGAAAGATCAGCCCGAGCTCGTCATCCGACCCCATACGCCGATGCGGCGGCTGATCCTGACCGTGACCCTGATCCCCCTCGGGCTCATCGGGCTCTACGTCGCTTTCGAGCTGGGCCGCTACTTCGCAGGCTACAACGTCATTGCCGCCATTCGCGAGCACGCGCAGCTGCAGAGCTCCATTAGCCAGCTCAAGACCGCCAACACCGCGCTGCGGGCTCGCATCATCGCGCTGCAGACCGACAACGCCGGTCACGCCCGCGAGGATCAGGTGGTGACACGAACCATTGGTGACCTGCAAGGCCAGGTGGCCCGCCAGACCGAGGAGCTGGCGTTCTACCGCGCCGTGGTCGCGGAGGGGGCCCCGGCGATCGGGGTGCGAGTGGGAACGGTGCGCCTGTCCGCGGCCAAGCCGTCCGGGCAGTTTCTCGTTCACGTCTCCCTGGTGCGGGCGGGCAAGACGGACGGGATGACCACCGGGACCGTTAGCTTGACAGTGGATGGTCAGGGAGCGGAAGGCAAGATGATGACGCTCGACGGCCCGGCGCTCGCGGGAGACGGCACGGCCGATGTGCCCTACGACTTTCGCTACTATCAGGAGCTCGAGCAGCCGATCGCGCTGCCGCCGGGCTTTCGCCCCGAGCATCTGACGGTCTCCATCACTTCCACGCACAAGAACATCGCCCCGCTCACGCAGACCTTTCCCTGGAGCGCCGTGGATGTCCCGTAGCAACAACGCCCGCATCCACACCCTGATCGCCAAATCGGTGAAGATTTACGGTGACGTCGAGTTCGCCGGCGGGCTGCACCTGGACGGCCACGTCGCGGGAAACGTCCGGGCGGATCCGGAAACCCCGGCCTCCTCCTTGTCGGTCAGCGATAGCGGCTCCATAGAGGGATCGGTAGAGGCCACCGAGGTCGTTCTGCACGGGACGGTGCGGGGTGATATCGTGGCTCGCGGGCGCGTCGTCCTCGGGGCGAGTGCCCGGGTCGAGGGTGATGTCCACTACGGCGTCATCGAAATGACCCTCGGCGCCCAGATTACGGGCAGGCTGGTCCGGCTGGTAACCGAGGAGGAGGCGAAGGCCCCAGGTGCCACCGAAGCCTGAGAGCCAGTCCTTTGACCTTTGAGGCACGGCCCCTCTAGACTGCCCGCATGGAGAAATCGCAATGAGCACCCCAGAAGCCGCATTGGCAGCCCCCACCCTGCTCTTTACCGACGCGGCCGCCCGCAAAGTGGGCGAGCTCATCCGCGGCGAAGGCAATCCGAGCCTCATGCTGCGGGTCTTCGTGCAGGGGGGCGGATGCTCGGGGCTGCAATACGGCTTCGAGTTCGACGAGCAGACCCAGGACGGTGACACCTGCATCGAGAACCTCGGGGTGAAGCTCCTGGTCGACCCCATGAGCGTGCAGTACCTGATGGGCGCGGAAATCGACTACCGCGAGGGGATGGAGGGCGCTCAGTTCGTGATCCGTAATCCCAACGCCACGACCACCTGCGGCTGCGGCTCCTCCTTCTCCGCCTGAGCTCCGACCCCCGAGCGTGCGACCGGCCGTCTCCCCCCGCGATAGCCGGGCAGCCGATGCGGAGCCGGCGAGCCGCCCCATCCCCGATGTCCTTGCCGCCGTAGATCTCGGCTCCAACAGCTTCCACCTGGTCGTGGCGCGCTATACCCACGGACAGCTCGTCATCATCGACCGCTTGCGTGAGATGGTTCGCCTGGCCGCCGGCGTCGCCGAGAACGGCCGCATCGACAAGGATGCCGCGGCGCGCGCGCTGGGGTGTCTGCAGCGTTTCGGCCAGCGCCTGCGCGACATGCGCGCGGACAGCGTGCGGGTCGTGGGAACGAACGCTCTGCGGCTCGCGCACCGCAAGCAGGCCTTCCTCGAGCGCGCCCGTGAGGCGCTCGGGCACCCGATCGAGATCATCTCCGGCATGGAGGAGGCGCGGCTCATCTATGCGGGCGTGGCGCACACCATGCCGAGCGAGCCGGGCAAACGTCTGGTGGCCGACATCGGCGGCGGCAGCACCGAGCTCATCATTGGCGAGGGGCTGACTCCGCTCGAGCTCGAGAGCCTGCAGATGGGCTGTGTGAGTCTCAGCGAGCGCTACTTCCGCGACGGCAAGATTTCCGCAAAGCGCATCGCGGCGGCCCGCATGGCGGCGCGTCTTGAGCTCGAGCCCGTGCAGGCGGCCTTCAAGCGCCGCGGCTGGGATCGCTCCACCGGCAGCTCCGGCACGGTGCGGGCGATCGGCGAGTCCATCCGCGAGCTCGACAGCCAAGCGGTGGCGATTACCCCGGCCGGTCTCGAGCGCGTCATCGATTACCTGGTGCAGGCGGGCCACGTGCGCGAGCTCAAGCTCGCGCCGCTGACGGAGGACCGCCGGCCGGTCTTCCCGGGCGGCATCGCCATCCTCGCGGAGATCGTCGCGGGGCTCGGAATCAAGGAGATGCGCATCGCCGATGGGGCCATGCGCGAGGGTCTTCTTTACGACATGGTGGGCCGCTATACGGACGAGGACGCGCGCGATCGCACCGTGCGCGGTATGCAGCAGCGCTACCACGCGGATTTCGCCCAGGCCGAGCGCGTGGAGGCGACCGCGCTCAACTTCCTCGGACAGATCCGGGAGGTCTGGAAGCTGCAGGGAGATCCGCCTGCGGACCTGGTGTTGAAATGGGCGGCGCGGCTGCACGAGATCGGTCTTGATGTCTCCCACAGCGGCTATCACCGCCACGGCGCGTATCTGCTCGAGAACGCCGATATGCCGGGATTCTCGCGCGAGGAGCAGCGGTTGCTCGCGCGCGTCGTGGGGGGGCATCGGCGCAAGCTCGCGCTCGAGGGGCTCGAGGAGCTGGTTCCACCCTGGGACCGCAACGCCATCCAGCTCATCGTCATCCTCAGGCTCGCGGCGCTCCTGAACCGTGGTCGAAGTCCCGCCGCGCTGCCACCGCTCGAGGTCTCGGCGACCCCGAAATCGCTCGAGGTGCTCTTCCCGGCACGCTGGCTCAAGGACCACCCGCTGACCTCGGCGGATCTTCAGCAGGAGGTGGACTACCTCCGCGCCGCCGGGCTCAGGCTGCGGGTATTCAGCCGGGGGCGCTGAGTCTCCTAAGGAACCTCATCCGCCGGCGCGGGCGGCGTGAAACCCGGCCCCGCCGCATAACGCGCGAGCAGCTCGGTCTGCGCGCTCCGCGGCCGCTCATCGCCGGGCGAGAGCCGCTCGTAGCGGCCATCGGCAAGCAGCGACCACGCCTGCGAGTTGTCCTCGAGGTAGCGTGTCAGGTCATCCAGGATCCTCTGTCGATGTGAATTGCGCTCGATCGGGAACGCCACCTCGACGCGGCGGAAGAAGTTGCGCTCCATCCAGTCCGCGCTCGAGCAGTAGAGCTCGGGCTCGCCGCCGTTCTCGAAATAGAACGCGCGGGAATGCTCGAGGAAGCGCCCGACGATCGAGCGCACGCGGATGTTCTCCGACACCCCGGGCACGCCCGGCCGCAGGGCGCAGACGCCGCGCACGATGAGATCGATCCTCACTCCGGCGCAGGAGGCGCGGTAGAGCGCCTCGATCGACTGCTGCTCGACCAGCGCATTCATCTTGAGGATCACGCGCGCCGGCCGGCCGGCGCGCGCATGTGCGGTCTCGCGTTCCAGCTTTCCGATGAAGGCCTCGTGCAGGCCGAAGGGCGATTGCACCAGGCGATTCAACTTCGGGGTCTGCGTGAGGCTCGTGAGCTGCAGGAAGAGCTCGTGCACGTCCTGGCCGACCTCGTCATTGCAGGTGAAGAGGCCATAGTCGGTGTACTGGCGGGCGGTGCGCGGATGATAGTTGCCGGTGCCCAAGTGGCAGTAGCGGCGGATCCCGCCCGGCTCGCGCCGCACGACCAGGGCGAGCTTCGCGTGGGTCTTGTAGCCGACCACGCCGTACATGACGTGCGCGCCGACTTCCTGCAGACGGTTGGAGAGCTCGATGTTGGCTTCCTCGTCGAAGCGCGCGCGCAGCTCGATGATGACCGTCACGTCCTTGCCGGCGCCCGCCGCGGCAACCAGCGCATCGACGATGGGTGAGTCGCTCCCCGTGCGATAGAGCGTCTGTTTGATGGCGAGCACGTTGGGATCGCTCGCCGCTTGCCGCAGGAAGTCCATCACCGGCGCGAAGCTCTGGTAAGGGTGGTGCAGCAGCACGTCCTTCTGGCGGATGCAGGCGAACAGATCCGTGCCGCCCGCGAGGCGCTGCGGCAAGCCGGGGGTGAACACCGAATATTTGAGCTCCGGCCGCTGCACCAGGTCGTACACCGCCTCCAGGCGGTTCAGGTTGACCGGGCCCGGCACGCTGTAGGTGTCGACTTCGTGCAGCGCGAACTGCCGCAGCAGGAACTGCACGATGTCGGCCGGGCAGTCGCGCGAGGTCTCGAGCCGCACCGCCGCGCCGTAACGCCGGTGCGCGAGCTCGCCCTCGAGGGCGCGGCGAAGATCGTCGATTTCCTCCTCATCGACGAAAAGATCGCTGTTGCGAGTAACCCGGAACTGATAGCAGCCGACCACCTTGATGCCGGTGAAGAGCTTCTGCACGAACGCCTGAACGATGCCGGTGAGGAGGACCACCGTGCGCCGGCTGCCCTCGATGGGCACCGGGACGACGCGCGGCAGCGAGCGCGGCGCCTGCACGATGGCCAACTCGCTGTCGCGGCCGAAGGCATCCTTGCCCTCCAGGCGCACGATGAAGTTGAGGCTCTTGTTCTGGATGCGCGGAAAGGGGCGTGCGGGATCGAGCCCGAGGGGACTCAACACCGGCTCGACCTCGAGCTCGAAATACTGCTCGAGCCATTTCGTGGCTTCCGGAGTCCAGTCGGTGCCGCCCAGCAGCAGAATGTCGCGTACCGCGAGCGCGGGCAGCAGCACCTCGTTCAGGCAGCGGTACTGCTCGGCCACGAGCTTGGAGGCGCGCTCGTGGATGGCGGCGAGCTGCTGCTCGAACGGCATGCCGTCGGCGGCGAACTGGCCGGAGCCGAGCTCGAGCAGCTGCTTCAGGCCCGACACCCGGATCTCGAAGAACTCATCGAGATTGCTGGAGGAGATGCAGAGAAACCGCAATCGCTCCAGAAGCGGCACCGACTCATCGAACGCCTGCGCCAGCACCCGCCGGTTGAATTCGAGAAAGGAGAGCTCGCGGTTGAAGTAGAGGCCGGGTGACTTGAGATCGGGGGCGTCCATGGCCTTTAGTACAGCAGACTGCCGGCGCGGATGCACGGCCGGGCGGTCCATCGACTACACTCGTCCGATCGATTATTACATCGATTGTTACAAATCACCGGACCGCCCGGAGAACCATGAATTTCGACGATCAGCTCGCCGAGCTCGAGCGCGGTGCTCATGAGGTGCTGCTCAAGAGCGACCTGGTCCGCAAGGTGGGCCGGGGCAAGCCCCTGCGCGTCAAGGCGGGCTTCGACCCGACCGCCCCGGATCTGCACCTGGGGCACACGGTGCTCTTGAACAAAATGCGCCAGTTCCAGCAGCTCGGGCACGAGGTGATCTTCCTCATCGGGGACTTCACCGGCCTGATCGGCGACCCGAGCGGCCGCAGCCAGACCCGTCCGGCCCTGACGCCGGAGGAGGTGCAGGCGAACGCCCGCACCTACGAGCGCCAGGTGTTCAAGATCCTGGACCCCGAGCGCACTCAGATCGATTTCAACTCGCGATGGCTTTCGCCCATGCAGGCCGCGGATTTCGTGCGTCTGGCGGCGCATTACACGGTCGCGCGGATGCTCGAGCGGGACGATTTCGCCAAGCGCTACAAGAGCGGGCAGTCGATCTCCATTCACGAGTTTCTCTATCCGCTCGCGCAGGGCTATGACTCGGTGGCGCTCAAGGCCGACGTCGAGCTCGGCGGCACCGATCAGACGTTCAACTTGCTGGTGGGGCGGCAGCTGCAGACGGCCTACGGCCAGGAGCCGCAGGTGGTCATGACCCTGCCGCTGCTCGAGGGGACGGACGGCATCAACAAGATGTCGAAGTCGCTCGGCAACTACATCGGCATCGCCGAGCCGCCGGCCGAGATGTTCGGCAAGATCATGTCGATCTCCGACGAGCTGATGTGGCGCTATTACGAGCTGCTCTCGTTCCGGCCGCTCGCGCAGATCGCGGCGCTCAAGCAAGCGGCCGCTGACGGGCGCAACCCCCGGGACATCAAGCTCGAGCTCGCGAGGGAGCTGACCGCCCGCTTTCACGGCGGGACGGAAGCGGAGCGCGCCCAGCGCGAATTTCTCGCCCGGGTGAGCGAGCGAACCGTGCCCGCGGACCTCCCGCCGCAGGTGCTGCAGGTGGAAGCCGCCGGTATCAAGCTCCCGAGCCTCTTGAAGGCCGCGGGGCTCGCCGCCAGCACCTCGGAGGCCACCCGAAAAATCGAGGAGGGGGCGGTACGGATCGCCGGCGAGCGGGTGACCGACCGCGCGCTGCTCTTGAGTGCCGGAGCGGATCTGGTGCTGCAGGTGGGCTCGCGCCGCTTCGCCCGGGTGCGGCTCGAGCACAAGGGGTGAGCCGGTGCCTTTCGGCGCGGGCACTTACGTCCTCGCTGCGGCGAATCGCCCTTCCAAGCCGTTAAAATATAAGGCTTTCTGCCTCAGCCCGGGACGACTCGGCAGGAAGCGCCGCCCGGCACTTTACATTTCATTGACAAGCCTTCCATGGGGGCTATACTGCGCGCCCCTTGCAGCTCAAGCCGCTATGCGGCGGGGCCGCGACAAATACGGGTTGACCGGGGTGAGCCGACGGCTATACTTCCGGCCCCTTTTACGATGGCACGCGGCGACGCGTGACTTCGGGGGCGCGCAGTGATGCGCGATTCCGCGCGCGCATGCGCGCAAAATTCCCGAGCCTCAAGCGCCGCGGGATGCTCTTTAAAAGTTCGGCAGGTAATTTGTGTGGGGACTCGCGTCAATGAGCCTTTGGGGCGCAAAGACCGAGTGACCAAAATGTCCAGCAGTAGTTGGAGCTATTTTGGATTCGCTCTCGTTTGATGATTCTCAAAATCTTCAAGTGAAGAGTTTGATCCTGGCTCAGATTGAACGCTGGCGGCGTGCCTAACACATGCAAGTCGAGCGGTAACAGGCGTAGCAATACGTGCTGACGAGCGGCGAACGGGTGAGTAATGCTTCGGAATCTGCCCAGTAGTGGGGAATAACCAGCCGAAAGGTTGGCTAATACCGCATACGTCCTACGGGAGAAAGCGGGGGATCGTAAGACCTCGCGCTATTGGATGAGCTGAAGCCGGATTAGCTAGTTGGTAGGGTAACAGCCTACCAAGGCGACGATCCGTAGCTGGTCTGAGAGGACGACCAGCCACACTGGGACTGAGACACGGCCCAGACTCCTACGGGAGGCAGCAGTGGGGAATATTGGACAATGGGGGAAACCCTGATCCAGCGACGCCGCGTGTGTGAAGAAGGCCTGCGGGTTGTAAAGCACTTTTAGTGGGGATGAAAAGTGCAGAGCTAACACCTCTGCATCTTGACCTAACCCACAGAAAAAGCACCGGCTAACTCTGTGCCAGCAGCCGCGGTAATACAGAGGGTGCGAGCGTTAATCGGAATTACTGGGCGTAAAGCGTGCGTAGACGGTCATGTAAGTCGGGTGTGAAAGCCCCGGGCTCAACCTGGGAATTGCATTCGAGACTGCATGGCTAGGGTGCGGAAGAGGGAAGCGGAATTTCCGGTGTAGCGGTGAAATGCGTAGATATCGGAAGGAACACCTGTGGCGAAAGCGGCTCACTGGACCATTACTGACACTGAGGCACGAAAGCTAGGGGAGCAAACAGGATTAGATACCCTGGTAGTCCTAGCCCTAAACGATGACTGCTTGGTGTGACGGGTACCCAATCCCGCCGTGCCGTAGCTAACGCGTTAAGCAGTCCGCCTGGGGAGTACGGTCGCAAGGCTGAAACTCAAAGGAATTGACGGGGGCCCGCACAAGCGGTGGAGCATGTGGTTTAATTCGACGCAACGCGAAGAACCTTACCTGGGCTCGAAATGTTATGGACCGGGGTAGAAATATCCCTTCCCCGCAAGGGGCCGTAATATAGGTGCTGCATGGCTGTCGTCAGCTCGTGTCGTGAGATGTTGGGTTAAGTCCCGCAACGAGCGCAACCCTTATCTCCAGTTGCTACCATTCAGTTGAGCACTCTGGCGAAACCGCCTCGGATAACGGGGAGGAAGGTGGGGATGACGTCAAGTCCTCATGGCCTTTATGTCCAGGGCTACACACGTGCTACAATGGCCGGTACAAACCGTCGCAAACCCGCGAGGGGGAGCTAATCGGAAAAAGCCGGCCTCAGTTCGGATCGCAGTCTGCAACTCGACTGCGTGAAGCTGGAATCGCTAGTAATCGCGGATCAGAACGCCGCGGTGAATACGTTCCCGGGCCTTGTACACACCGCCCGTCACATCACGAAAGTGGGTTGTACTAGAAG
>JBAUOO010000183.1:0-3944 GCA_049579785.1 Steroidobacteraceae bacterium | reverse complement strand
CGCCAGGTGAGCGCCTACCGCTACCCGGCGCAGTACGGGCCGCGCAGCCCCGCGTTCTCCCGCGCCACCGTGCTCGGGGAGGGTGCGCAGGCGATGCTCTTTATCTCCGGAACCGCGAGCATCGTCGGCCACCGCACCCTGCACGTGGGTGATCCGCGCGCGCAGGCTCGCGAGGCGCTCATCAACATCGAGGCGCTGCTCGAGGAGGCGGCCCGCCGCCCGGGTGTCGGACCCCTGCGGCTCGAGAGCCTCGCCTACAAGGTCTACGTGCGCGACCCGCGCGAATTGCCGGCGATCCGCGCGGAGCTCGAGTCGGCCGTGGGCACGAGAGCTGCGCTCCTTTATCTACAGGCGGATATCTGCCGCCGGGACCTCGCGGTCGAGATCGAGGCCGTGGGCGGCCATGGCTGGCGGGGAGCACGGCCGCCAGCGCCGTAAGGGCTTCAAAAGGGCTGGGCCCGGTGCTGGGCCCAGCATATGCTTTTGTCGTGATCAAGCGAGCCCGCGACCACCTCGCCACCTACCTGCTGCTGGCGATCTTGGGCGTCGAGATCCTCGCCTGGACGGTCCTCGCTCTGCTCCTGCTGTCGCCGCTTCCTCGGCACTGGCGCCGGGCGAGCGCCCGCTACACCATGATGGGAGCCTTGCGTCTGTTCGTGTGGCTGCTCAGCGCGAGCGGCGCGTGCGAGTTGAACTTAAGCGCCCTCGATGCGCTGCGCGCCGAGCCGCGGCTCATTCTCGCGCCCAACCACCCGAGCTCCGTCGATGCCGTTCTTCTCCTCAGCCGCCACCCGGATCTCACCTGCATCCTCAAACCCGAGCTCATGGGCAACGTCTTTCTCGGCGCGGGATCGAGGCTCGCGGGCTTCATTCGCAGCGACCCTCCGCGCCGCATGATCCGCGAGGCCATCGAGGAGCTATCCCGGGGGGGCTCGGTCCTTCTGTTTCCGGAGGGCACGCGCACCACCCGTGTGCCCTTGAACCCGCTGACGGGCAGCACCGGCGTGATCGCCCGCCATGCGCAGGTGCCGGTACAGATCATCATCATCGAGACCGACTCGCCCTACCTCGGCAAGGGGTGGCCGATCCTCAAGGTCCCGCGCCTGCCGATCCGCTGCCGCATGCGCTTGGGTCCAAGGCTCGAGCCTCCCTCCGATGCGGCGAGCTGCACGGCCGCCCTCGATCGGGAGCTCACCCGGGAGCTCGCCGATGCGCCGCAGAATCGCTGGCTCCCCCACGGCCCATGAGCGCTCTGACGCACCTCGTGCTGATCCCGAGCTACAACCCCGGCCGCAGAGTCTTCGAGACCGTGCGCGCCGCGTGCGCGCAGTGGCAGCCGGTGTGGGTCGTGGTCGACGGCAGCACTGACGGCACGGCCCAAGCGCTCGCCGCGATGGCGCAGAGTGATCCCGGCCTTCAGGTGTGGGTCCGCGCCCGAAACGGCGGCAAGGGCAGGGCCGTCCTCGATGGCCTCGAGGCGGCGCTGCGGCAGGGATTTACCCACGCGCTCGTCATGGACTCGGACGGCCAGCACCCGGCGGGGATGATTGCGGCGTTCATGCAAGCCTCGATGGCCAGGCCCGAGGCGATGGTGCTCGCCGATCCGGTGTTCGATGCCAGCGCGCCCGCGATTCGCGTCCAGGGACGGCGCATTTCCAATTGGTGGGCGAACCTCGAGACGACCGGGGCGGGCATCCACGACTCGCTCTGCGGCTTTCGGGTCTATCCGATCGCGGCCCTGGTGAGTGAGATGCACGCCAGCATCGGCATGCGGCGCTTCGACTTCGACGTCGAGGCGGCCGTACGGCTCTCCTGGCGGGGGGTGCCGGCGGTGAACCTGAGCGCTCCGATCCGCTACTTCAGCGCCGCCGACGGCGGCGTATCACATTTCAACTACTGGCGCGACAACCTGCTCCTCAGCGCCATGCACGCCCGCCTCTTCCTGGGCTTTCTCATCCGCCTGCCCTACCCGCTCCTGCCGAGGCTTGCGTCCCGGCTGGCACGCCGGTTGGCCGGCCGGCAGACCCATGTATAGAATTGTGCACAATGTCCAATCACGCCTCAACTTTGCGCCAGCCGCTCGCACCGGCCGATACCGAGGGCCTCACGCGCGAGCTCGCCGAGCTCATCGTGCAGGCGCTCAATCTCGAGCTGAGCGCCCCCGACATCGACCCCGATGCGCCGCTTTACGGCGAGGGCTTAGGATTAGACTCGATCGACATCCTGGAGATCGCCCTGGTGGTCTCGAAACGCTATGGCGTGCAGCTGCGCGCCGACAGTGCCGAGAACGAGCAGATCTTCCGCTCGCTGCGGCGGCTCGCCGAGTACATCAACTCGCACAGGACGAATTGACTGCTCGCCACCCACCCGCTGCTCTCGCATGCGACCGCTGATGCGGTAGTCGCCTACCGCGCGGGCCGCCCCATCCGCGCGCGCGAGTTCCTGCGCGATGCCGCCCATCTGGCGGCGGCGCTCCCCCCCGGGGCGCACGTCATGAACGTGTGCGCCGACCGCTATCGCTTCGCGGTGGGTCTTGCGGCGTGTCTGCTCACCCGCAAGGTGTCGCTCCTGCCGCCGACCCGCACGCCCGAGGTGATCCGCCAGCTCGCGGCTTTCGCGCCCGATGTCCTCTGCCTCACCGACGAGGAGGACTGCGACATCGCGCTGCCCCGGGTGCGTTTTCCGCCCGGCCTGGCCCCTGCGGTCGATGCGGAAGGCCCCTGGCGCGTCCCCGAGATCGGCGCCGAGCAGAAGGCGGCCTACGTCTTTACCTCGGGCTCGACCGGGGCCCCGGTGCCCTACCCCAAGACCTGGGGCAGGCTCGTGCGTTGCGTCAGGGACGGCGCGGCGAGGCTCGGGCTCGCCGATGGCCGCTCGCATGCCCTGCTCGCCACGGTCCCGGCACAGCACATGTATGGGCTCGAGTCGAGTGTTCTCCTGGGGCTGCAAAGCGGCGGTGCGCTCTGCGCCGAGCGGCCCTTCTACCCGGCCGACATCCTGAGCGAGCTCGAGGCGCTGCCGCGGCCGCGGACGCTGGTCTCGACCCCTCTTCACCTGCGCGCGCTCCTTGCATCGGCGCAGGAGGCCCCGCCCGCGGACCTCATTCTCTCGGCCACCGCGCCCCTTTCGCTCGAGCTCGCGCGGGAGACCGAGCAGCGCTTCCGGGCGCCGCTCATCGAGATCTACGGCTCCACCGAAAGCGGGCAGCTCGCCACGCGGCGCACGGCCCGGGAGCGCGAGTGGCGGTTGTGGCCGGGCGTCTGTCTCACCCTCGAGGATGAGCGCGCCTGGGCACGCGGCGGGCACCTCGAGCAGCCGACGCCGATGTGCGATGAGCTCGAGCCGCTCGATGCCGAGCGCTTCCTGCTGCACGGCCGGCTCGCCGATCTCGTCAACATCGCCGGCAAGCGCAGCTCGCTCTCGTATCTGACCCACCAACTCAACTCCATCCCGGGGGTCGAGGACGGGGTGTTCTTCTTCCCCGAGGAGCCGCATCCTTCCGAGGCGGGTGTCGCGCGCGTCGCGGCCGCGGTGGTCGCTCCGGGGCTCGATGCCGTGCGCCTCACCGAGGCGCTGCGCCAGCGGATCGATCCGGTATTCCTGCCGCGACCGCTCGTTTTCCTCGAGCGCCTGCCGCGCAACGGCACCGGCAAGCTGCCGCGCGAGGCGCTGCGCTCCCTCGCCGCCGCATGCAGCGCTTGGCCCGGGACCGCCGCGACCTCGGGACGGCGGATTGGCTCATGAGCGCGCTCGCCTTGAGCATCGCCGCGACGCACCCGGCTTTCGAGGGGCACTTCCCGGGTACACCGGTTCTGCCCGGAGTGGTCATGCTCGATGAGGTGATCCGGGCGATCGAGCGTACCGAAGGGGGCGAGCCGCGATGTTGGCGGATCGCCTCGGTGAAGTTCCTGAAGGTGGTCGGCCCCGGTGAGCCGCTGCTGCTC
>JBAUOO010000182.1:0-33345 GCA_049579785.1 Steroidobacteraceae bacterium | reverse complement strand
GCGGATTATGAGCTGATCATTGGCTCGAACTCTCGTGACCGATTCATGGAAGAGATTGGTTTTATGACTGATGGGAAGACTGAGAAATACCGAAGGTGGCGCGATGCTCGCGACTCGGTGCGTTCGGAGGATTTCGTCAGCCCTGTTGCTTCGGTCGAGTTCCTCGGTCGCGAGGCTGTGTTTGACACGACCCAGCATGATCACCACAGCCTTGTCTTTAATGGAATCGTGACGGGGAATTGCGGCGAACAACCGCTCCCGCCGTATGGCTCCTGTCTGTTGGGATCGGTCAATCTGACGCGTTTTGTGCGCGAACCCTTCACCTGCAACGCGAAGTTCAACTGGAACGAGTACCGCGAGGTCGTGAAGGTCTTCACGCGCATGCTCGACAACGTGGTGGAGGTGAACGGCCTGCCGCTCGAGAAGCAGCGCGAGGAGATTCTGCGCAAGCGCCGTCACGGCATGGGTTATCTCGGACTCGGCAGCACCATGACGCTGCTCGGCATGAAGTACGGCTCGCCCGAGTCGATCCGCTTCACCGAGGAGGTGTCGCGCGAGATGGCGCTGGCCGGCTGGGAGGCGGGCCTCGAGCTGGCGCGGGAGAAGGGACCGGCTCCGATCATGAACGAGGGATTCACGGTTACCAAGGAGATGCTGCGGAAGCGTCCAGAGATGGCCCGTGATGGCTGGAAGGCCGGCGACAAGATCCCTGGCCGGATTCTGCACGCGAAGTACAGCCGATACATGCAGCGCGTCGCGCAGATCGCGCCGAAGCTGGTGGAGGAGCTCGCGGAGACCGGCTGCCGGTTCACCCATCACACCTCCATCGCACCGACCGGAACCATTTC
This sequence comes from Steroidobacteraceae bacterium, assembly GCA_049579785.1. Lineage (GTDB taxonomy): Bacteria > Pseudomonadota > Gammaproteobacteria > Steroidobacterales > Steroidobacteraceae > 13-2-20CM-66-19. The sequence goes on along the minus strand of JBAUOO010000182.1, from coordinate 32,497 downwards.
GTTGTCACTTGCGAACAATGCATCGAACGGCATCGAGCCATCCTTCGCGCATTTCTATTTCCGCAATGTGATTCGCGACGGCAAGAAGACGAAGGAGAAGATCGACGTCTATTCCTTCGAGCTGCTCGCGTATCGTGAGCTCGTCAATCCAAAGGCGAAGCCTGGCTCGACCGCCGAGGGCGAGAAGCTGCCGGAATATTTCATCGCTTCCGAGGACGTCACGCCGAAGGAGCACGTGGAGGTGCAGGCTGCGGCCCAGAGGTGGGTGGACTCGTCGATCTCGAAGACCGCCAATGTGCCGACCGATTTTCCCTACGAGAAATTCAAGGACATCTATCTCTACGCTCACGAGAAAGGCCTGAAGGGCTGCACGACCTTCCGTTTCAATCCCGAAGCGTTCCAGGGCGTGCTCGTGAAGGAGCAGGATCTGAAGAACACGGTCTACAAGTTCACGCTGGAGGATGGCACCGTCGTCGAAGCACGGGGGGATGAGGAGATCGAGTACGACGGCGAGCTGCATACCGCGGCGAATTTGTTCGACGCCCTGCGAGACGGGTACTACGGACGCTTCTGAATGGCCGCGCTCCGCGGAATCGAAGATGGTCCGGACCCGAGTCCGAGACCTTATGATTGTTGGAATCTGACATGACCATCAAGATCGATCGCAAAATCGCCAAGTACCAGGTGCAGAAGCCGGAGGAGAAGTCCGCAGCAACGGATGCTCCGAGGGCGGTCGCGGCAGCATCCGCCGAGGAGGTCGTTCGCGACAAGCACGGCCGCACGGCCAAGGTCATCCGGATGCACGAGAGGCTCGAGCGCCCGGAGGTCCTGATCGGCTCGACTTACAAGATCAAGACACCGATCTCCGATCACGCGATGTACGTGACCGTCAACGACATCGTGCTCAACGAGGGCACCGAGTACGAGCAACGCCGGCCGTTCGAGATCTTCATCAACTCGAAAAACCTCGATCACTTCCAGTGGATCGTGGCGCTGACGCGAATCATCTCGGCCGTGTTCCGCAAGGGGGGCGATGTCACCTTCCTCGTCGATGAGCTGAAGGCGGTCTTCGATCCGCGCGGCGGCTACTGGCAGCCGGGCGGGAAGTTCATGCCTTCGATCATCGCCGAGCTCGGCTATGTGATCGAGCGACACCTGCAGACCATCGGCCTCATGCGCAAGCCGCAGCTCGATAATCACCAGCAGAAGCTGGTGGACGAGAAGCGGGCGGAATTCGAGGCGCGCGCCAAGCAGGCCGATGCGTTCGCGAAGACCCACTTCCCCGAAGGCGCGCAGCTCTGTATCAAGTGCAGCACCGCCGCGGTGGTCATGATGGATGGCTGCATGACGTGCCTCAATTGCGGCGACTCGAAGTGCGGTTAGGCAGCGCGCTTGCAGTCTGAGTTGAGACGAAGCGGACAGGCGGCCAGCGCCGCCAAAAGAGGGCCCGATGCGGCCGACCCTATGTTACAAAGGGGAATGCTCCGCACGCGTGGATTTCTGCTCGGCCTGGCCCTCGCCGCGCTCACCCCCTTTGCCTATGGCGCCGGAACGGCGCCGGACGGGGCTCCTGCCCTCAAGTCGATAGCTGCGGCAACCGCCGGCATGCAGCACAGGCGGGGGTTGATAGCGCTCGACTGGGATGCGAGGACGGGCCATATCTTCCTCGAAATCCCGATGACGGGAAACGCGGAGCATACGCACAGCCCCGAGTACATCTACACGCACTCGACGCCTTGGAGCGTCGGCACGAGCCATTTGGGCGAGTATGGGCTGGACCGCGGGCAGATCTCGCGGGGCGCGATCGTGCGCTTCGAGCGGACCGGGCCGAAGGTGCTGCTGGTGGAACCCAACCTGGCGTTCCGCAGCTCCTCGGCGAGTGCGGCGGAACAGGCGACGGTGACGGAGTCGTTTCCGGAGTCGGTGCTGGCCGGGTTTCGGGTCGCGGCAGAGGATCCGGACGGCACGGTGCTGGTGGACGCGACGGATTTTTTTCTGAGCGATGCGCACCAGATCGCGGCGTCACTGGCGCAGGGAAGACAGGGCGTGTATCACGTGGATCCGGCGCGCTCGACGATCGTGCCGGCGGATACGAAGGCGTTCCCGGACAACAGTGTGGTGGAAGCGGAACTGACGTTTGTCGAGGGTCCGCAGGAACTGGGGCCGCCGGGAGAGATAGTGCAGGAGGTGACGCCGAATCCGCGGGCGATGACGCTCCGGGAGCGGCAGATGTTCGTGGCGTTGCCGCCGCCGGGATATACGCCACGACGGTTTTCGCCGAACGCGGGGTACTTCGACTTCAGCTATCGAGATTACGACGCGCCGCTGGGCGAGCCGATGGCGCAGAGCTTCATCATGCGGCACCGGCTGATCAAGAAGGATCCGAGCTGCGTGACGGACTGCGAGGCCGTAACGCCACTGCACTACTACGTGGATCGCGGCGCGCCGGAGCCGATTCGGCAGGCGCTGGTGGAAGGCGCGAGCTGGTGGGACCAGGCGTTCCAGGCGGCGGGATGGGCGCCGGGGACGTTCCGGGTGAGCGTGCTGCCGAAGGGCGCGGACCCGATGGACGTGCGCTACAACATCATCCAGTGGGTAAACCGCTACACACGGGGATGGAGCTACGGCGCATCGGTCATCGATCCGCGGACGGGCGAGATCCTCAAGGGGAACGTGACGCTCGGCGGCGGTCGCGGGCGGCAGGATTATCTGATCGCCGAGGCGCTGTTGGCTCCATATAAGAACGGCAAGCCGCCGGCGGATGAGGCGCAGGATGCGGCGCTGCAGATGGTGCTGGCGCGGCTGCGGCAACTGGCCGCGCACGAGACCGGACACACGCTCGGGCTGGCGCATGACTTTGCGGCGAGCAGCTATCCGCATCCACCGGATGAGACGGTGTCGGTGATGGATTATCCGGCGCCGTGGGTCACATTGGGGCCGAACGGCGTGCCGGATGTGAGCCATGCGTATCCGGTGGGAATCGGGATCTGGGACAGGGTGACGATCGACTACGGCTATCGCGAGTTCGACAAGGACGGCAAGCCGTCTGAGGACGAGGCGGCGCTTGGGACGATCCTGCGCAACGCGCAGAAGCGCGGGCTGGTGTTCATTTCCGATGCGGACGCGCGGCCGATCGGGTCGGCGCAGCCTCATGCGCATCTGTGGGACAACGGGACCGATCCGGCTACGGAGCTGGACCGGGTGCTGAAGGTGCGCGCGGCGGCAATGCAGCGCTTCGGGGTGGACTGCATCCGCGAGGGGACGCCGCTGGCGCGTCTGGAGGATGTGCTGGTGCCGCTGTATTTGTTCCATCGGTACCAGACAGTGGCTGCGGCGAAGGAGATTGGGGGGCTCGACTACCGGTACAACGTGCGGGGTGATGGCCAGATGCTGCCGCAGATCGTGGATCCGGCGGATCAGCGACACGCACTGGCCTCCGTCCTGAAGACGCTCTCACCGGCGATGCTCACGCTGCCGCAGCCATTGCTTGAGCTGCTGCCGCCACGTCCGCCGGGTCTGCCGCGGACGGAGGAGGACTTCCCTTCCCGCACGGGCGTGACCTTCGATCCGATCGCGGCGGCGGATTCGGCGGCCGATCTGACGCTGGAGCTGCTGTTCAATCCGCAGCGCGACAACCGGTTGGTGCAGTATCACGCGGAGGACGCCGCAGAGCCGTCGCTGCAGCACGTGATCGAGGCGACTCTGGCTTCGACAAAGGTTCCGGCGGACGCTTCCGGGCTCGAGCTGGAAGTAAAGCACGCCGTGGGTAACCAGATCGTGGAGGCGCTGCTGCGGCTGGCGGCTGACAACGGCGACTCGGCGGAGACGAAAGCGATTGCGCGCTACGAGCTGACGCACCTCAGTGCAAAGCTGAAGGCGGAGCCGACGCAAAACGGGAAGGATGTGGAGGACCGGGCGCTGCACGCGATGGAGGTGGAGCGGATCGATGCTTTCTTGCGCGATCCGGCGAAATTTGTGCCGGCGAAGCCGGTAATGGCACCGCCGGGGATGCCGATCGGGTGAATCAGCATTTGCGGCAGCGTGACGATGACGAAACCCGCGAGCATGCCGAAGGCGAGGGTGGGCAGGGCCGGTGGGCCGAGATCCCTCCATTCAGCAGGGCACCTTGGGCGATTCGCTCGCGCTAGCCGCGGCGGCGGGATCCGACGCCAGCGCGGCAGTTGATGCGCCTTCAGGGCGCACTGCGTCGGCCTGCGACCACTTCTGCCAGACGTAGACCGGTAAGCCTGCGAGCATCACCAGCGTGCCCCAGTAGAGCGTGTCCGTGCCGGCGCCCGCAGCGGCCCACAGCGCGAAGACGAAAGCCAGGGATGCCAGCCCGATGTCACGGGCGCGCGCCTTGGCGCCGCGACCCAGCAACAATTCTGCCAGCGAGCACAGCATGTACGGTACCAGCGTGTAGAACGTCGCGATCAGGATGATGACGTTGAACATGCCCACCAGGCCGCGGCTGTAACTCATCAGGATCGCGACGGTGGCAATGATGCTCGAGAGCACCAGACTCGCGACCGGCGTGCCGCGGCCACCTTCCCTTGCAAATACCTGAGGAAAGAGACGATCTCGCGCCGCCGCCTGCGGGAACTGGCCTGACACCAGGATCCAGCCGTTGAGCGCGCCGAAACAGGAAATCATCGCGGCAGCGGCGATGAGGTTGCCCGCCCAGCCGCCCCACAGGAGTTTCGCGGCGTCGGCGAACGGCGCGTTGGAATGCAGCAGCGAGTTGGCCGGGATGACTCCCATCACGGCCGTCGTGCAGAGGATGTAGAAGACGGCGGCGAGTCCCGTACCGATTAAGGTCGCGCGGGGGATGGTCCGTTCGGGGTTCGCGACGCGATCGGCCGGAATCGTTGCGCACTCGAGACCGAGGAAGGCCCACATGGTGAGCGCCGCGCTCGCGTCGATGGCCGCCGGCGGTGACTGACCCGAGTTTCCGGACGCGAGCATGTGGGGATTGAAGTAGAAGATGCCGAAGAGACCGAGCACGAGCAGCGGGGAGAGCTTCAGGATCACCGTGATGACCTGCAGCCGTCCGGCGGCGCGCACGCCCAGGATGTTGACCCCGGTGAGGAGCCACGTGGCTGCGAGCGCGGCTGCGGCGCCTGCCAGCGGCCGGGTGGCGAGCAGCGGCACGAAGCTCGCCAGGTAGCTCGCGAAGGCCACGGCGATGGCCGCGACGCCGGCCGCAGTGCTGATCCAGTACATCCACGCGAGCAGAAATCCCGCAAAATCGCCGAACACCTCCCGCGGATAGGAGTAAGGGCCGCCGGCCAGCGGCGTGCGTCGTGAGAGCCTGCTGAAAACCCGTGCGAGGAGCAGCGCGCCCGCGGCGCTGATGACCCAGCCCCAAAGGCTATAGACACCGTAGGCCGCGAGCGACGCCGGTAGCAGGAAAATCCCCGAACCCACCATGTTGCCGATCACCACCGAGGTGGTGGTGGCGAGACCCAAGCTGCGGCGGGGTTCGCCAGCGGATGTCATGCGGGTCTTTGGATTTTCCCGGCGGCGGAATCAGCGGGTGAGACTACCTGATATCCTTCGGGATTCATATGCGTGAGACCCGCGGTCCTCTTTCAACATCAAGTCCCGGGCGCATCGCCGTGACGCGCCAGGTGAGCGCCGCCATGGGGCGCTGCGAGCTGACTCACCTCGAGCGTACCGTCATCGATGTTGCCCTGGCGCAGGAGCAACATCGCGCCTACGAGCAGGTCCTGCGCAATCTGGGCTGGCGGATCGAGCGCTTGCCGCAGGAGCCCGAGCTCGCCGATTCCGTGTTCGTGGAGGACACCGCCATCGTTCTCGCTGAAGTGGCGATCATCACCCGTCCCGGTGCCCAATCACGAAGAGCCGAATCGGCCTCGGTAGCCGCCGCGCTCGGAAGGTATCGGCAGCTGGTCCGCATCGAACCGCCCGGTACTCTGGATGGGGGTGACGTGCTGCGCATCGCGCGCACGCTGCACGTCGGAGCCTCGAGCCGCAGCAACGCGAGCGGAATCGAGCAGCTCGCCACCTTGCTGCTACCCTTCGGCTATCGGGTGCTGCGCGTGCCGATGCACGGCTGCCTGCATCTCAAGTCCGCCGTCACGCAGGTGGGGGACGATCAGTTGCTGATCAACTCCCGCCATGTCGAGCGCGAGCAGTTCCCGGGAATGCGCTTCATCGAAGTGGACCAATCGGAGCCGACCGGCGCCAACGCGCTCCTGATCGGCGAGGACGTCGTCTATTCCGCCTCGCACCCGCGCACCGCCGAAGCACTGCAACGGCAGGGCATCCGGGTGCACACGGTGGAGACGTCCGAGACCGAAAAGGCCGAAGGCGGCGTGACCTGCTGCAGTCTGTTGCTGGAGAAGAACAGGAGCGAGAGACCATGATGACCCGCGCTGTCGTCGTCAGACTGACTCTCTCCGCCCTGGGCATCGTCTGCACGGTGCTGGTGCTGCTCTCTGCATTCGGATTCTGGAGGCCGACGAGGTTGCCGGTCAGAATCGAGCAGGGTCCGAACGGAGCGTACGTACTGCGAGTCCGAGCCAACTCGGAGCTCTCTTCACCGCTCGTCGGCGGCGATGTCCTCGATCTCGAGGCCATGATGCCGGCGAGCCGTGCAGCGCTCGTACCCGAGGCCTTCATTCGCCAAGGAACGTCGATCCAAATCGCCGTGGCCCGTGACGGCACCGTCCTGCGGGTACCGCTCACCTTTACCTCGACGGCAGGGTCGCAAGCCGAGCGGGTGCAGCTCTGGATCGGCGGGGCCGCGATGATGCCGCTATTTTGCTCTGCGCGCTGCTGACCCTCTGGAGGGGGCGCAGCGCGGCCGCGTGGGGGCTGTCGATCTTCTCGTTGAGCTCTTTGCTGAACAACGGTCTTGATTCTGTGCCGGCGGCGCCCCTTGCGAGCTTCTGGATCGTCCAGATCAGGTATGCGGTCGTGGTGCTGACGCTCTTCCCGGCCGTTTATGTGACGGCTGAGGCGCTGGCGTACTCCGGGCTCTCCGCGCGAATGCGAATGATGCTGCGAGTTTCGCTCGCCGCCCTGGCGATATTCATCTTCGGTACATGGACGGCGGAGGATTTCGCACTCGCCTATCGTGGAATCGCGCAGTCGCCGTGGTTGGAATCCGTGGCCGGTGACCTGTTCCCGGTGCTGCTCGCGATTCCCGTGCTTACGCTGGTGCTCGGCTACCGCCGCTCGGGGCACGAGAGCAGGCTGCGGATCCGCTGGGTGCTCGCGAGCAGCGTACTGCTGCTGCTCGCGACCGTGGCTCCGCTGGCGATCTCTCAGGCGGCACACCCCGACCTGTTTCCCGTGCTCGAGCTGACACAAGGCTTCGTCATGCTCGGGTACGTATATGCCGTGCTTCGCACACGACTCATCGACGTGTCCTTCGTGGTCAACCGCGCTCTGGTGTTCGGCTCCATCACCGCGGTGCTGTTCGGGGCGTTCTCGATTCTCGAGCTCGCGCTGCACCAATTTGCCGTCGGCGAGAGGCTCAGCTGGATTCTCCAGGGCGCTACGGCGCTGGTCTTTGCCATAGCGCTGAGCCCGCTGCACCGCAGGATCGAGCACTGGATCGAGAAGCTGCTCTTCCATCGGCAACGGCTCGCGATCGGATCGGTGAGGAGCTTCGCCGCCGAGTGCGCGTTCATCGAGCAGGAGCAGCGGCTGCTCGAGATTGCCGTCCAGCGTCTCGCGCCCCAGTGCGCCGCCATCGGCGTGTACGAGCGCACAGCGTCCGCGTACAAGCTGCGCGCCTCTCGCGGCCATGCGTGGCCGGAAACCGTCGATGTCGATGATCCGCTGTTCGTGTCGCTACGGGCGCAGCGTAAGGAAGTCGATGTCAGGAAGCGGCGAAGCTCGATCAGCGCCGACGCTCTGGCCTACCCGATGACCGTTGCCGAGGCGCTGACCGGCGCGCTCATTTGCCGGCCGCATGAGGGCGAGCAGTTCACTTCCGATGCACGCGAGGCGCTCGCCGAGGCGGCCCGCAATCTCGGCATGGCGCTCTACATTCTGCGTAACCGTGAACAGGCGCGCTTGGTTGCGGATATCGCGGCCGGACGCATCGAGGAGACGGCCGCGCGCACTCGCGCGCTCGCTTTGGCCGGTCAATAATAATGAGCACGCCGACAGCAGCGCCGTTTGGCGGGTAACATTCGTCCCTGCGCCAACGTAGTCGGTGCTTATGAAGACACGCCTCGCGCTCTACGGCCGTCCGATGCTCCTCGCCCTCGCCGCTGTGGTCACGGCAGTGCTGGCGGTCGCGCTTCTCATCGGCATTGGCCACCCAAGCGCGGGGGCGGCGGATTCGCAGCTTCCCATTCCGCCACCGGCCGTCGACGAGCCGCTTGCGGGCACGTCGGGTACCGAAACGGCGATCCTCTCGGGGGGCTGCTTCTGGGGGATGCAGCTCGTCTTTCAGCACGTGAAGGGAGTCCGCGAAGCGCTCGCCGGGTATACCGGGGGCGCGGCGCGGACGGCGCGCTATGGGCAGGTCAGCACGGGTACGACCGGGCATGCGGAATCGATCGAGATCGTGTTCGATCCGCACCTGGTGAGTTACGGCACGCTCCTGCGGATCTACTTCTCCGTCGCGACGGATCCGACCGAGCTCGACTACCAGGGTCCCGATGAGGGTACGCAATACCGCGGCGAGATCTGGCCCATGAACGGCGTGCAGCGGCACATTGCCGAGTCGTACGTGAGGCAGCTCGCGGCGGCGCATGTTTTTCGCGCGCCGATCGTCACTCGTATCGATGGTGCCAGGCCGTTCTATCCGGCGGAGTCCTATCATCAGAATTTCGCGACCGCGCATCCTTACTATCCCTACATCATGGCGTTCGATGCGCCGAAGGCGGCGGCGCTGGCGAGGATGTTCCCTGACCTCTACCTTGCTCGCCCGACACAGGTGGGGGCTTCCCAGCGCCCATAAAAAAGAACCCCGCCGGACGGCGGGGTGGTCTATCGGTCGCTTGCTTGTGTGGAGGAGTGTCGTTCTTCTTGTATTCAAGGGACACGGTGCTGGAATTGCGCGATCCCGCGGTGGGCCGGCCCGTGCTTTCTTCGTATTCCGCTAGCTGCTTCCTTCCGGGCCGCCTTTCGGCCCTCGATGATGTGATACAAGCAACGCGCGTGCCAGCCAGCGCACGACTCGTTCTGATGTGACATGTTGCATCTGCGACGGGGTTCAATTGTGACGCAGTGCGCGTTGTGAGAAGTTATCGCGCGTCCGGAAAGGCGCTCAGCGCACCTTGGGTCCCACCCGCGAGAGAGCGTTGGTGGGCCGAGTGTCAAGTTGATCGACACTCGACGGTGTCGGCGAGCCGTCGGTCCGAACGCGTGAAATTTTCAAGTAATTGATTTTACAAGAAATTGTTCGTCAAAGCGGAGTGTAAATGAACTCGACACGGCGGGCGGGCACTCCTCGAAGACAAAATCGCCGGAAGCGATGTTACTCGGCGCATCTCGCAGCGCTATCCATGCTTCGCAAGCTGACTGGGGCGGACTCCTGTCCGCCCGCTCGTCGCTTCGCGACGAGCCCCGGCGCCTCGGCTCCACGGGCCCGCCTGCCCTGGCTGTGGGTGGTGCTGCTGATGCCACTCGCCATCGCGCGGGCGCCGGCCAGGGATCCGGCGCTGCCCTATCCGCCGCAGCTGCAGCGGGATGTGAATTTCTGGGTGAAGGTGTACACCCAGATCGACACCAACTCGGGCTACCTGCACGACCAATACGATCTCGCCGTCATCTACGACACGCTGCATTTCGCGCCGGACAGCCCGCCGCGGGTGCGCCAGCGCATCGTGAACCGTGCTCGCGACCAGTACCTCGCGGAGCTGCGCAAAATCGCCTCGGGAAGAGGGCCGCTGTCGCCAGAGGATGAGCGCATCAAGGCACTCTGGGGGGCCGATGCCACTCCCGAGCGGCTGCTCGAAGCCACGCACGACATCCGCTTTCAGCTCGGCCAGTCCAACCGCTTCAAGGCCGGCCTTATCCGCTCCGGCGCCTGGCAGCAGGATATCGCGAGAGTCCTGAAGGAGGAGGGGCTGCCTCCCGAGCTCGCCGCCCTCCCGCTGGTCGAGTCCTCCTACAACCCGCGCGCCTACTCGAAAGTCGGCGCCGCGGGTCTCTGGCAGTTCATGCGTTCGACCGGGCGGCGCTTCATGCGGATCGATCGCGCGGTCGATGATCGGATGGACCCGTTCCGTGCCACCGACGCGGCGGCGCAGCTGCTCTCGTACAACCATCGGATTCTCGGTACCTGGCCGCTCGCCCTCACGGCGTACAACCACGGGGTGGCGGGCATGCGCCGTGCGGTGCAGAAGCTCGGCACGACCAATATCGTCACCATCGTGCGCGATTATTCGAGCCGTACGTTCGGCTTCGCGTCGCGGAACTTCTACGTCTCCTTTCTCGCCGCTCTGAAAATCGACCGCGACCCGCACAAGTACTTCGGGACCATCGTGCCGATGCGGGAGGAGCTCTTTCGCGAAGTGAGGATGCCCGCCTATGTCGATATCAAGCCGCTCGAGCACGCGCTGGATATCAACTCTGAGACGCTGCATGAGCTCAACCCCGCGTTGCGGCCGGCGGTCTGGCGCGGCTGGCTCGCGGTGCCGAGAGGATACGAGCTGCGCCTGCCGGCGCAGGGGCCCAGCCTCACGACAGCGATGCTCGCTCAGAGACTCGGCCCTGAGGCGCTTCTCGCCAGTGCGGCACCTCGCAGACTACGGATGCCGCGTGCGCATCTCGTGGCTGCTGTCGCCAGGGCTGCTCCTGCGGACAACGGGGCGGCGGTCGCGGCCGTGCCGTTGGCCGTCGCTGACGGCGGCATCGCCAGCGCGGACAACGCGTCCGGGCGATCGTCGATTACTCCGGCCGGCGCTTACGCGCCGACGTACTACTCGCGAGTGAGGTTTGCCGCCTCGGCAGCTTCGACGACCACCCTTCCGGGGAGTCAGCCGGACGGCGATTCACTGCCGCAGACCGCCCCGAGTCTCGGCTCGGCGAGCCAACGCCTGCTCGATTTCAACGGCTTCGACGGCACGCCACTCATTTCGGGCGGCGCCTCGGGCGGCCGCGCGCCTGCTGACAACGGCCTCTCCGAAGGCGGCGCAACGATGGGCCAATCCGGCGGCGGCCTGACGAGCTCACAGGACTCTGCCGATGACGGGGGCGCCGACTCCGAGGATGCGCAACCGGTTTCCGCGAGCCAAGCGGATGCGCTCGGACCGTCTCTCGGTCCCGCGGACGGCTCCGGCCAGAACGCCGATCCCACGGACTATTCCGTCGCTCGCAACCGCACCATCCGCGTTGCATCCGATGAGACCCTGGGACACTACGCCGAATGGCTCGGCGTGAGCGCCTGGGACTTGCGGCGGGTGAATCACCTGAGATTCGGCCAGGCGGTCATGATTGGCCATCGCATCCGCCTCGACTTCCGGCGCGTGCCGCCGGGTGAGTTCGAGGCGCGACGCCGCGAATATCATCAGGAGCTCGATGCGGCTTATTTTGCCGCCCACCGCATCGTCGGAACCGAGCAGTACGTCGTCCAGAGCGGCGATTCCTTGTGGACTCTGACACAGCACTTCTCGCAGCTGCCCATGTGGCTGCTGCGGCAATACAACCCGGACACCGATTTCGCGGAGCTGCGACCCGGCACGCAGCTGGTCGTGCCGCGCATCGAGGGCGTGTCTGCGAGCGGCGACTGAACTGCCAAGCTTGACACGCAACGCATCGCGCGAGGCTTCGCTGTGACGGGGGCACGTCGCCCGCACCGGCACGAGCGCCTATAATTCAGCCATGTCTTTGTCGAGAGCGCTCTTCGCCGGCATCGTGCTCGGCTGCGCGGTGACGGTGGCAGGCGCCAAGAGCCCGGCGCCGGTCATCACGACGAGCCCGGCGACCAGTTCGTCGCCGGCTATCCTGCCGCGGCCGGAACCGGCGCCACGCGTCACCCTGCTGCCGTCGCCGAGCCTTCCCTACGTCGATCATGTGGTCGTGAGGAAGGCGCAGCGGCGCCTCTATCTCATGGACGGCGACAAGGTCGTGCGCTCCTACAAGGTCGCTCTCGGCCTCGACCCTGTCGGACCGAAGGAGCGCGATGGAGATTTCCGCACGCCGGAAGGCTGGTACCGGCTCGCGCGCCGCAACCCGCGCAGCGAGTTTTTCCTCTCGATCCAGATCTCGTATCCCAGCACCGCGGATCTGCAGCGCGCGCGCTTGCATGGCTGGCAGCCCGGCGGCTCGATCATGATCCACGGTTTGCCGAACCACCTGAAGAGTTCCCCCGGGTATTACCGGCACAACGACTGGACGGACGGCTGCATCGCGGTCTCCGATGCCGATATGGTGGCGATCTGGCTCCTCACTCGCGACGGCATGCCGATCGATATCCTGCCGTAGCCATGGAAAGCGGCATCGTCGTTCCGGAGTTCATCGACGCACGCGTCGGTCCGCGCGGTAGCCTCGAGAACCTCTCGCAGGCGGAGATCGACAAGCTCCTCGACTCCGGGCAGGGCGGGCTGTACGAACTATTTCGCAAGTGCGCGCTCGCCGTGCTGAACAGCGGAGCGGGCACCGACGATGCACGGGAGATCTTCGACCGTTACCGCGACTTCGACATCCGCATCGTGCGCCACGCGTGGGGCATCAAGCTCGAGGTGCACAACGCTCCCGGCTCGGCTTTCGTCGACGGCCAGATGATCCGCGGCATCAAGGAGCACCTCTTCGCCGTGCTGCGCGATATCGTATTCATCGCCAACGAGATCTTGGCGGGCGGCCGCTTCGATCTCGGCAACTCCGCGGCCATCACGAACGCGGTGTTCCACGTGCTGCGCAACTCGCGCTTGCTCGACTACAAGGCTCGGCCGAACCTGGTCGTGTGCTGGGGCGGGCACTCGATCGGCAACGAGGAGTACAAGTACAGCAAGCGCGTCGGTTACGAGATCGGGCTGCGCGGCCTGGACGTCTGCACGGGCTGCGGACCGGGCGCCATGAAGGGACCGATGAAGGGCGCCACCATCGGCCACTCCAAGCAGCGCATCGAGCACGGCCGCTACATCGGCATCACCGAGCCCGGGATCATTGCCGCCGAGCCGCCGAATCCGATCGTCAATCAGCTCGTCATCATGCCGGACATCGAGAAGCGCCTCGAGGCGTTCGTGCGTTTCGCCCACGGTATCGTGATTTTTCCGGGCGGAGCGGGCACGGCCGAGGAGATTCTCTATCTGCTCGGCATTCTGCTCGATCCCGCGAACCAGGATCAGCCCCTGCCGGTGGTGCTGACGGGCCCGCGCGAGAGCGCCGCGTACTTCGAGCACATCAGCCGCTTCATCGGCGGCACGCTCGGGGAAACCGCGGCCCAGCGCCTCACCATCATCATCGACGATCCCGCCGAAGTCGGCCGTCGGATGGTGCACGGCATCGAGGCCGTGCGCGAGTTCCGCCGCCAGCGCAGCGATTCCTACAATTTCAACTGGCTGCTGTCGATCCAGCCGGAATTCCAGCGAACTTTCGAGGTCACGCACGAGTCGATGCGCGCGCTTGCGCTCGATCGCGGCCAGCCGCTGCATCAGCTCGCCGCCAATCTGCGCCGCGCCTTCTCGGGCATCGTCACGGGCAACGTGAAGGAGCACGGCATCAAGGCGATCGAGCGGCGCGGTCCTTATGAGCTCGCCGGCGACCCCGGCATCATGCAGCTGCTCGATGAGCTGCTGGCTGCGTTCGTCGCGCAGCGGCGCATGAAACTGCCGGGCACACAGTACCGGCCCGTCTACCGCCTGGTCGCGTAGAAGCGGAGTCGTAGGCGGCGCGCGGCCCCGCGCCCCCGCGGCCGCGGGCTCGAATAAGTAAATGAGGCGAATTGCGCAATGGGACATAACGTACGCGCTGCGAAAACTGTAGGCAAGGGGCGACATCGCTTGTGAACCAGTTCCTGCGTACCGGCGCCGAAAAGCTTAAGGTGCTTGCATGAGCTCAACCGACAGGGGGCGAGGCAACGCGCCCGGCAAGCAGAAAGAGCCGCTCTCAAGCGGGTCGGCGGCCGCGGATCCGGCCGAGCCTTTTCCTGATTGGATGGATCGCATGCAGCGCGCACGCGCGCGCCACGCCGCCATCACTCGCAATCTCAACACCTGGTCGAACTACAAGAGCTGGGCCGACCGGATGCGCGAGTCCTGGGACGAGGATGAGCGGCAGCCGCAGGGCAGCGGAGCCAGCAAGTCTCCGAGCCGATAGCCGCGCGAGCACAGCCACCGTCCGCAAGCCTGTGGGTGAGCGGCACAGGGCCGCGAAGATCAAGGCACTGCGACCGCGGGCGTCGGGCTTTCGACTTCCGGGCCGGGCGGCTTCACTGCCGCGGGTTCGAGCCACTCGATGAGTGGCCGCCACTCCTCCACGTCCTGACTCACCACATAGCTTTTCATCTCGTGCACACCCACGCCGAGCTCCGCGGCGCGCAGGTAATTCTGCGAGTCGCGCAGCGTCGCGACGATCGGAATCCCGAGCGTCTTCAGGAACCGGATCAGTGACTGGTAGGTGAGGGTGTTGCGGCGGATACGGTTGGCCACCACGCCGATGCGATTGTCCTCGCGGCGGATCTTCGCGACGAGCAGCAGGTCACGTATGCAGCGCGAGCAGGCGTGGATGTCGATATCGGAAGGCAGCACCGGCACGATGATCTTGCCAGCATCGCGTGTCAGCTCCGGCAGCAGGCGCGGCTCGACCGCCGCCGGCGTATCGACGATGACGTGGGTCGATTTTTCCGGTATGCGCAGCTGGAACGATCGCGTGACTCGCGGATCCTTCTCGAAGGCGGCGATGATATGAATCGCAGGCTGCGCCGGCTGGCGCTTGCGCACCCAGCGAAGCGAGGAGCCTTGCGGATCGAAATCCATCAGGACTGGCTTTTGCTGATGTGACGCGAAGTAGCTCGCGAGGTTGGTCGCAATGGTCGTCTTGCCCGAACCACCCTTCGGGTTGAGGACGACGATGCGATTCATGGTGATGCTGTGCTCTCTGAACGCGCACTGAATGGGCCGGTCAAGCCTACGCACCCCTGTCGAGTCCCGCAAGCCGGTACGAGTGTGACATTCCGCACGACAACAGCAGATCGTGGGGAGTAGAGTTGAGTCAGATGGAATTCTTCCTGCATTTCTGGGACGAGCTCGACGATGTCACCGGCCTCTGTCGCCACGTCGCGACGACGATTCTGACTGAGGCCGCGGCATTGTCGACGCCGCTGCTCGCCTGGAGCTCCGCGCTCGGTGTGTGGCTCTTCGCGCCGCAGCTGCGAGTCAATGCCGCGCTCCTCGCCGGCAGCGTCACCTTCTTCGACGCCTACCGCCGTTTGTTGCGCCTGTCGTAGGGTCGTGCCACTGGCCCTCCATGGCGGCAGGGCACCCTTCCCGCGCTTCCTGCGCGGGCGCTCGCCTCCTGAGTCCGCTCGCCCCGGCTGACTCTTGAATTTTGGGCGGATGCGCCCAAGATGTGCCCGCTCCGGCACCTTATGAGACATAAAACCAGGAGCGGAGCGCCGAACATGTCGAGCCCCGATAACGTCACGGCTTCCACGGCCGACCGGCAGACACACGGATTTCAGGCCGAAGTCCGCGAGCTGCTGAAGCTCATGATTCACTCCCTGTACAGCCACAGGGAGATCTTCCTGCGCGAGCTCATCTCGAACGCCTCGGATGCCAACGACCGGCTGCGCTTCGCCGCGATCGGCGAGCCCGCACTGCTCGCGAGCGAGCCGGAGCTCGAGATCCGCGTGGACGCGGATCAGGCCCCCGGGACGCTGAGCGTTACCGACAATGGAATCGGCATGACGCGGGAGGAGGCCGTGACCAACCTCGGCACCATCGCCCGCTCCGGAACCGCGGAATTCTTCCGCGCGCTCTCCGGGGACCAGCAGAAGGACTCGCAGCTCATCGGGCAGTTCGGCGTCGGCTTCTACTCGGCCTTCATCGTGGCCGATCGCGTCGAGGTGCTGTCGCGCAAGGCCGGGCTTGCGCCCGAAAGCGGCGTGCGCTGGGAGTCGAGCGCCGACGGCGAGTTCACCGTGGAATCGGTGAATCGCCCGCATCGTGGAACGACGGTAACGCTTCACTTGAAGCCGGAAGCGAAGGAATTCGCCGATCCTTTCCGGCTGCGCGCGCTGATCCGCCGCTACTCGGATCACATCGCCTTTCCGGTACGCATGCGTAAGGAGGGAGAGGCGTCGCTCGAGTACGAAGCCGTCAATCAGGCGAAGGCGCTGTGGACCCGGCCACGCACGGAAATCACCGACGAGGAATATCGCGAGTTCTACCAGCACCTGGCGCACGATTTCACCGATCCGCTCGCCTGGAGCCACAATCGCGTCGAGGGCAAGCGCGAGTACACGAGCCTGCTCTATCTTCCGGGGCGCGCGCCGTTCGATCTCTGGCAGCGCGACGCCGCGCACGGCCTCAAGCTCTACGTGCGGCGTGTCTTCATCATGGACGACGCCGAGCAGTTCCTGCCGATCTACCTTCGATTCGTGAAGGGCGTGCTCGACTCGAGCGATCTGCCCCTCAATATCTCGCGAGAGCTGCTGCAGCAGGAGCCGGAGGTCGAGGCGATCCGCAGCGGCCTCACCAAGCGCGTGCTCGAGATGCTCTCGAAGCTCGCCAAGGAGGAGCCGCAGAAGTACGCGACCTTCTGGAAGGAATTCGGCGCCGTGCTCAAGGAAGGCGTGGTGCAGGACACGGCCAACCGTCCGGCGCTGCTGCAGCTGCTCCGGTTCGCGAGCACCCGCGAGCCCGGCGATGAGCCCACGGCGAGCCTCGCGCAGTACGTGGAGCGCATCAAGCCGGGACAGGATCGGATCTACTACATCATCGGCGAGAGTGTCGCCGCCGCGCGCGCCAGCCCCTACATCGAGCGGTTGACGCAGCGGGGGCTGGAAGTGCTGCTGCTCTCCGAGCGCATCGACGAGTGGGTCATGGGCCACATCGAGGCGTTCGAGGGCAAACACTTCAAGGACGCCGCGCGCGGCGATCTCGAGCTCGGAACGCTCGAGAGCGAGGCGGACCGCAAGCGCCGCGACGAGGAGCTGAAGGAAAGCAAGGGACTCCTCAAGCGGGTGAAGGACGCCGTCGGCGAGCGGGTCCTGGAGGTGAGGGTCAGCACGCGTCTCACCGACTCCCCGGCCTGTCTGGTGCTCGGCGAGCACGACCTCGGGGCCGGTATGCGCAAAATTCTCGCCGCCGCCGGCCAGCAGCTTCCGGAGTCGAAGCCGGTGCTCGAGCTCAATGTCGGACACCCTCTGGTGAAGCATCTCGAAGGCCTTGCCGATGCGGGGCGATTCAAGGAGCTTTCGCTCCTCCTCTACGAGCAGGCGGAGTTGGCGGAAGGAGGCCAGCTCGCCAACCCCGCGGAGTTCGTGCAGCGACTCAACCGGTTGCTGGTGGAGCTTGCCGGTCCGCATCCCTCGCCATGAGACCGCCGCGCGGGGAGCGCGTCACGATCGCGGGCGCCGCCGGCGATATCGAGGCGCTCGTGGAATTGCCTCGCGCCGATGAGCCAACGCGGGCCGTACCGCTGGCCGTCCTTGGCGGCAGGGCCGACTTCGCCCACTTCGGCGTGATCTGCCATCCGCACCCGCTCTACGGCGGCACCCTCGACAACAAGGTCGTCTACACGCTCGCTCGGGCATTCGTCGAGCTCGGCGTGCCGGCCATCCGCTTCAACTTCCGCGGCGTCGGCGGCAGCAGCGGCCGCTACGACGAGGGGCGCGGGGAGAGCGCGGACGTGTTGGCCGTGACTGCCTACGGGCGCGGGCGCTGGCCGGGGGCGTCGCCGTGGCTGGCGGGATTTTCCTTCGGAGGCGCCGTCGCGCTGCGCGCGGCCGCGCAGGCTCGGCCGGCGACACTCATCGCCGTTGCGCCCGGGATCACGCGAGTGGCGATGGAGGGCGTCGGCTCACCGTCCTGTCCCTGGCTCATCGTCCAGGGCAATGCCGACGAGGTGATCGAGCCGTCCGCGGTGCTGGCGTGGGCGCGCCATCAGTCCATGCCGCCCGCGGTGCGGCTGCTGAGCGGGGCCGGTCACTTCTTCCACGGGCGCTTGCACGAGCTGCGCCAGGTCGTGCTCGATTTCCTGCGCGAGCAGGATATACGGCCGCGCTCGCCCGAAGGGCCGCAGGCGCCTTCGGGCCAATAGAAAACAAAAGCCCGGAAGGCCGACGATGCGGCCGTTCCGGGCTCTTTGAATCTTCTCGGGCTCCCTTACGAGTTCACCATCGCCTTGAGGCTCTTCAGCGGCATCACGCGAACCTTCTTGCTGGCTGGCTTGGCTTTGAACATCATCTTCTCGCCGGTGAAGGGGTTGATTCCTTCCCGGGCCTTCGTCGCGGGCTTCTTCACGACCTTCATCTTCAGCAGGCCGGGCATGGTGAAGAGGCCGTTGCTCTTCAGGCTCTTCTTGATCACGCCGCTGAGCGAGTCGAAGACGCCGCCGATCTGCTTGCGCGACAGCCCCGTGTCTTTGGAGATCTGAGTCAGGACTTCCGACTTGGTCGGAGCGCCACCCTTTTTCGCCATTGCGCTACTCCTCGATATTTAATGGTTGTGAACGCGCTGTGGTGCAGTCGCGCTTGTGAGTCGGCGCGGAAAATAGCACATGCGCGCACCTGCGCAATAGCTTTTTTTATTCGCAGGTGGCGCTGAAATGCCTTCTTTTACAGGGTTTGCGGTCGGTGGTCGGCGACTCGCATGCTGCGACTCTCGTTGCGGTCTCGACGCTAAGCGCTTGGTTTCGAGGGAAGAGCGTGAGCCACGCGGCGCTGCTACCAAGCGAAAAAGAGAGGTCGGGGCAGGAAATAGAGGATCACCTGGATCGCCAGGCACGCCCACAGCGGTGACAGATCGATGCCGGAGATACCGGGGATGATGCGGCGAAACGGCGCCAGAACAGGCTCGCACAGGCTCGCCAGCACCGATTGCAGCGGCGAGTAGCCGCCCGGGGCAACGAGGCTGAGCAGCGCGTAAACGATGACCGCCCAGAAATAGATCCAGAGTACGGCGTACACGATCGTCATCACGACCTGCTGGATCCAGAACAGCGAATCGCTGCGAAACGGCTGGAACGCGAAGCCCACCGCCACCAGGACGCAAGCGATCATGACGACCGCGACGACCGTGGCGGTATCGAGCTTGCGAACCGGCGGCAGGATGCGACGCAACGGGATGATGAGCGGATTGGTGAGACGAACCACCGCCTGGCAGATCGGATTGCGGAAGTCCGCCCGCGCCAGTTGCAGCAAGAGGCGCATCAGCACCACGAAGAGCGCAAGCGACAGCAGCTCCCCGATGATGATGGCCAGCAGGTTCATGGCGATTTCCCGCCGACCTGCTCGGCGAGCTCGCGGCTGCGGCGGGCGGCCGCTTCGACCGCGCGGGCGATGAGCGCGTCGAACCCCGCGGCCTGCAGCACCCGCACCGCCGCTTCGGTGGTGCCGCCCTTCGATGTCACTTCCGCGCGCAACCGCGCGAGATCGCCATCGCCGCCGTGTGCGAGCAATCCCGCCCCGTGAAGCGTAGCGATCGACAGTCGTCGCGCCGCTTCGGGCTCGAGGCCGAGGTCCGCGCCGCACTGCGCCAGGATCTGCGCGAACAGGAAGTAGTAGGCGGGACCGCTGCCCGAGAGGGCTGTCACCACATCAAGCGCATCCTCGGTCGCGACCCAGACGACTTCGCCCACCGATTGCATGATCTGCGCCGCCATTGCGCGGTGCGAGTCTCCGACCTCCGCGGGCGCAAAGATGCCGGTCGCGCCGGCGCCGACGAGCGCCGGCCTGTTGGGCATCGCGCGGATCACCGGGATGTCCGGCCCGCACCAGCGCCGCAGCGTCTGAATTCTCACGCCCGCGGCTATCGAGAGCACGACCGGGCGGCGCTCCTTGAGCTGCGCGGCGAGCGGCTCGAGGACCGAGCCGGCGTCCTGCGGCTTCACCGCGAGCACGATGAGGTCGGCCTTGCGGATGGCGGCGGCGTTGTCCGCCGCGGCGGTGATGCCGAGCTCGCGGGAGAGCCTGGCGCGCGCGGCCTCCGCGCTCTCGCCGACCGCGATCTGCTCGGCGCGCATGCCGTGGCGCAGCAGGCCCCCGATGAGCGCTCGCCCCATGTTGCCGCCGCCGAGGACTGTCAGCTCGATATGGCTCATGATCCGGCGATTGTACCGGGTGAGGGCGCCTCGGGGCGCGGTCCGAAGAGCGCCGTACCGATTCGCACCACGGTGGCCCCTTCCTGGATCGCCGACTCGAAGTCGCCGCTCATGCCCATCGA
Organism: Steroidobacteraceae bacterium; assembly: GCA_049579785.1. GTDB lineage: Bacteria > Pseudomonadota > Gammaproteobacteria > Steroidobacterales > Steroidobacteraceae > 13-2-20CM-66-19. Next base: position 12,182 of record JBAUOO010000182.1, on the reverse strand, counting down.
CAGGGTCTCAAGGGCGAGTCCGCCCGCATTGAGGAAGTCCTCGAGCGCCCGCAGTCTGGCGAACCACTCGCGCTGTCGCCTGGGATCGGTCTCCTCGGGGGGGATGCACATCAGCCCGCGCAGCATCAGGCGCGGCTGCCCCGCCACCGCGGCCGCAAGCGCCGGCGCCTCCGCGGCCGCCACCCCCCCCTTGCTCGCCTCGCCCGCCAGGTTTATCTGGATGCAGACGTTCAGCGCCGGGGCGTGATAGGGGCGTTGCGCCGAGAGGCGCTCGGCGATCTTCACCCGCTCGAGGCCGTGCACCCAGGCGAAGCGCTCCGCCACCTGGCGCGTCTTGTTGGCCTGGAGCCTGCCGATGAAATGCCAGGTGAGCGGCAGATCGGCGAGCGCTTCCATCTTGCCGAGCGCCTCGCCGAGGTAGCTCTCCCCGATGTCCCGCACCCCCTCGGCTGCCGCCGCGCGGATGAGCGGCGCCGGCTGGCCCTTGGAAACCGCGAGGAGTGTGACCGAGTCGGCATTTCGGCCGGCGCTCGCGGCGGCGGCGGCGATCCGGGCGCGCACGCCGTCGATGCGCTCCCGCAAATTCTGCGAGGACCTTAACATATGGGCGACCAAATCCCTCCGTTATACTGCCGCGAGCGCCCGGGCCTATTGGCCCTAGGAAACCTCATGGCCGTCGACATCGCGCAACTCCTGGCGTTCGCCGTCAAGAACAAGGCATCGGATCTGCATCTGTCCTCCGGGGTGCCGCCGATGATCCGTGTCGATGGTGACATGAAGCGGATCAACATGCCGGCGCTGACCCACAAGGAAGTGCACAGCATGGTGTACGACATCATGAACGACAAGCAACGGAAGGCATACGAGGAGTTCTTCGAGACCGATTTCTCCTTCGAGATACCGAAGCTCGCGCGCTTTCGAGTCAACGCCTTCAACCAGAACCGCGGCGCGGGCGCGGTGTTCCGCAACATTCCCTCGGACATCATCTCACTCGATGACCTGGGAGCGCCGAAGATCTTCCGTGACCTGTGCATGTTGCCCCGGGGACTCGTGCTCGTGACGGGGCCGACGGGCTCGGGCAAGTCGACGACCCTCGCCGGCATGGTCAATCACTGTAACGACAACCGGCCGGACCACATCATCACCATCGAGGATCCGATCGAGTTCGTGCACGAGTCCAAGCGCTGCCTGGTGAATCAGCGCGAGGTGCACCGCGACACGCTCGGCTTCAGCGAGGCGCTGCGCTCGGCGCTGCGCGAGGACCCGGACATCATTCTGGTGGGTGAGATGCGTGATCTCGAGACCATCCGCCTGGCGCTGACGGCCGCCGAGACCGGCCATCTGGTCTTCGGCACGCTGCATACCAGCTCCGCCGCCAAGACCATCGACCGTGTGGTCGATGTGTTCCCGGCGGCCGAGAAGGAGATGGTGCGCTCGATGCTCTCGGAATCCCTGCGCGCGGTGATCTCGCAGACGCTGCTCAAGCGCAACGGCGGCGGCCGGGTCGCCGCGCACGAGATCATGATCGGCACTCCCGCCATTCGCAATCTGATCCGCGAGGGCAAGATCGCCCAGATGTACTCCGCCATCCAGACCGGCCAGTCCTCGGGCATGCAGACGCTCGATCAGTGTCTCACCGATCTGGTCACGAAGGGCGTCGTCAGCAAGGAAGAGGCGCGTTACAAGGCCCAGAACAAGGATGCGCTGTAGCGCATCGGGAGATCGCCGTGGATCGTGATCAAGCCATCAAGCTCATGCAGGATCTGCTGCGTCGGATGGTGGAGAAGAAAGCGTCCGACCTTTTCGTCACCGCGAGCTTCCCTCCCGCCATCAAGATCGACGGCGAGATCCGGCCGCAGAGCGAGCGGGCGCTGACCACGGAGCAGGCCGCGACGCTGGTGCGCTCGATCATGAACGACCGGCAGTCGCGGGAGTTCGATGCCACCAAGGAGTGCAATTTCGCGATCGCCCCCCCGGGGATCGGACGCTTCCGGGTGAGTGCCTTCGTGCAGCAGGGCGCCACCGGCTGCGTCATCCGCCTCATCAACGCCAAGATCCCGAGCTTCGAGGAGCTCGACCTGCCGCCGATCCTCAAGGAAGTGGTGCTGTCGAAGCGCGGCCTGGTCATCGTGGTGGGCGGCACCGGCTCCGGCAAGTCGACCACGCTCGCGGCGATGGTCGGCTATCGCAACGAGAAGACGCGCGGCCACATCGTCACCATCGAGGACCCGCTCGAGTACGTGCATCAGCACAAGGGCTGCGTCATCACCCACCGGGAGATCGGCGTCGACACCGACTCCTGGCACGCGGCGCTCAAGAACACCCTGCGCCAGGCGCCGGACGTGATCCTCATCGGCGAGATCCGCGACCGCGAGACGATGGAGTACGGCATCCAGTTCTCCGAGACCGGCCACCTCGTGCTCGCGACCCTGCACGCCAACAACGCCAATCAGGCGTTGGACCGCATCGTCAACTTCTTCCCCGATGAGCGGCGCTCGCAGCTTTTGATGGACCTGTCGCTCAACATCCGCGCGTTCATCTCCCAGCGCCTGGTGCCGCGCGAGAGCGGCGCCGGCCGCATCGCGGCCATGGAGATCATGCTGAACTCGCCTCTCATCCAGGACCTCATCTTCAAAGGCGAGGTGGTGAAGATCAAGGATGTGATGGCACGCTCCACGCGCCTCGGCATGAAGACCTTCGATCAGGCGCTCTTCGAGCTCTACGAGACGGGCTTCATCTCCTACGAGGACACGCTGCGCAACGCCGATTCCAAGAACGAGCTGCGCCTGCGGATCAAGCTCGAGAGCAAGCGCGAGAACAAGGCCATCGATGACGGTGGCGCGCTCAAGATCGTCGAAGAGCAAGACGGCCGGCCGATATGACAGCGGTCAAGGACCTGCCCGACCCGAAGCTCAGCTCGATCTCGCCGCCGAGCTCGATTGCGGTCACGGGCAGCTTCGCGGTGCCCACGGGCGCGGCGGCCGCCACGACCGGCACCTACCCGCAGCTCAACACCAAGCCGCTCTTCAAGCTGATGGTGGAGAGGAAGGCTTCCGATCTCTTCTTCACCTGCAACGCGCCCATCAAGATCAAGATCGAGGGGCAGATCTTTCCCGTCAACAAGCAGGTGCTCTCGCCCGATACGGTACGTCAGACCGCGCTCGCCCTCATGACTCCGGAGCAGCGCGAGCGGTTCGCGAGCGACCTCGAGATCGACTTCGCCATCTCGGAGCCCGGACTCGGGCGCTTTCGCGTCAACGTGTTTCTGCAGCGCGGCTATCCCGCGATGGTGCTGCGCTACATCACCGCCGACATGCCGCGGCTCGATGCTCTCGGGCTCCCGGAGGTGATCGGGGATCTGGCGCTGCTCAAGCGCGGGCTCATCCTGGTGGTGGGCGCGACGGGCTCGGGCAAGTCGACGACGCTCGCGGCGATGATCAACCTGCGCAACGAGACGGTTTCGGATCACATCATCACCATCGAGGATCCGATCGAGTTCCTGCACGCCAACAAGCGCTCGATCGTGAACCAGCGCGAGGTGGGACTCGATACCAAGTCCTACGCGCGCGCTTTACGCGGCTCGATGCGCGCGGCGCCGGATGTGATCCTGATCGGAGAGGTTCGCGATCGCGAGAGCATGGAGGCGGCGATCAACCTGGCGGGCACCGGGCACCTGGTGCTCGCGACATTGCATGCCAATAACTGCGCGGAGACCCTCGATCGCATCATCAACATGTTTCCGCGCGAGCAGCACACGCAGATCTTCCTCGACCTGTCGCAGTACCTGCGCGCGATCCTCGCGCAGCGACTGGTGATGGGGAAGGACAACCGGCGGGTCGCGGCCATGGAGGTGATGCTGACTACGCCGCACATCTCGGAGCTGGTGAAGAAGGGGGACGTGATCGGCATCAAGGAAGCGATCTCGGGGAGCGGCGAGCGCGGTATTCAGAGCTTCGATGTGGCGCTGCACGGGCTCTACAAGGATGGGCGCATCGAGCTGGCGGAAGCGCTGGCCCATGCGGATTCGCGCGCGAATCTCGAAGCCAAGATTAACTTCGGGTAGCGGCGTTCGTGGTGCTCTCGAGCGCATCACAAGATGGCTCTTGGCCAGAACGCCGTGAATACTTCCATGTAGGCTAGCGGATCGCCGTCCTGGCGATCAGCTTCTGGCCAAGAGCCATCTTGCGCTGCACTCTCTAAAACACCGTTAATGCGTCGAACACCGGGCCGTCGACACACACCCGTTTCATGGCTTCGCCTCCCGGTGTCCGCACCAAAACGGTGCAGCCGGCGCAGCCACCGACGGCGCAGGCCATGAACTCCTCCAAAGAAGCCTGACAAGGCACCGCGTACCGGCGCGCCACGGCCGCGGCCGCGGCCAGCATCGGCGTCGGCCCGCAGGCGAAGAGCTCGATCTCGGCGAGCTGCGCCGGGCCGAGCGTGCTCAGCCAATCCTCGGCGAGCTCGGTCACGAACCCTTCATAGCAGCCGGGGAAGCCGGCGCGGCTGGCGAGGCGGCTCGCGATACCCCATTCATCGAGGAGCGGCATGCAGGCGATGGTTCCGGCCGGCATGCCTGCCATGACGATGATGGAGGGACGCGGACGGAAGGGGAAGGGGATCTCCGAGCCCATGAGCACGAGCGGCTTGTAGAGACTGGCGCTCAGCGCACGCAGGCGGTCGGCCAGGAAGATCATCGGCGGGATCCCAACACCGCCGCCGATGAGCACGGGGCGCGGGCGCGCGGGATGGAGCGTGAAGGGCTTGCCGATCGGGCCGATGATGCTGACCGAGTCTCCCGGCTTGTGCGTGGCCAGCGCGTGCAATCCGGAGCCCAGAACCTTGTAGAGCACTTCGATCCAGCCGGCGTCGGCGTCGGCGCGCATGATGGACAGCGGCCGGCGCATCGGGATGGCCGGATCGCAGGTGAGGTGCACGAAGCTGCCGGGCTGCGCGCGGGCGGCGCAGGCGGGAGCGGCGAGGCGCAGCACGAACTGCTCAGCGTCGTAGGCCGTCTGCCTGATGACCCGCGCGTCTTCGAGGTGAAGCGTACCGCGGCTCTCGCGGGTCATACCGGCGCGGCCCGCGAAGCCAACACTTCCTCCAGTACCGCCATGCGGACCGCGACGCCGTTGCGCACCTGGTCCCGAATGACCGACTGCGGTCCGTCAGCGACGTCGGAGGAGATCTCGATCCCACGGTTCATGGGCTGCGGATGCATGACGATGGCGTCGGGTCGGGCACCCGCGAGCCGCTCCGGCGTCAGCCCGTATTTGGCGAAGTAGCGGTCGGCATCGGGAAGATCCGCCTGACCCATGCGCTCCTTCTGGATGCGCAGCATCATTACGACGTCAGCGTCCTTGAGGCCTGCCTTCAGCGAGGTATGGCGCGCGCAGCCGGCGAATTCCTCCGGCGCGGGCATCAGCGCGGGTGGCGCCACGATCCTGAGGTCCGAGCAGCCGAGGGCGCGAAACACCTGATAGTCCGAGCGCGCCACTCGGGAGTGGCGGATGTCGCCCACGATGGCGATGCTGAGGTCTTCGAGATGCTTCCTGTGCTGGCGCACCGTCAGTGCATCGAGCAAGCCCTGTGTGGGGTGGGAGACGTGCGCTTCACCGGCGGAGAGAACGCTGACGTGCGGCGCCACGTTGGCCGCCACCGCCGCATGAACTCCGGCTTCCGCATCACGAATGACCATCGCATCGACGTGCATCGACTGCAGCGTGTACACCGTATCGAGCATGCTCTCGCCCTTGACTCTCGAGGAGAGCTGCACCTCGAGGTTGACGACGTCGGCTCCCAGGCGTTTGGCGGCGAGCTCGAAAGAGACGCGGGTGCGCGTCGAGGGCTCGGTGAAGAGGTTGGCGACGGTGTGCCCGGCGAGAGACTGGCTGCAGGGCGGGTGAGCGCCGAGCGGTCTGACGAACCCCTGGGCTCGCTCGAGCAGCCGCTCGATGGTCTGCAGCGATAAGCCTTCGAGGGTTATCAAGTGCCGCAGAGTGCCATCGGGGCGTAGTTGCTCGGTCACTTCAAACTTTCTCCGCTCTCACCCGCGAGCCAGCGCTCCAGAATGACCGCCGCCGCCGCGCTGTCGACATGCTCGCGGCGGATTCGGCGCCGTCCGCCGCCGGCGCGCCGCGCCTTGAGCGCCGCACCCGCTTCGAGCGAGGACCAGCGCTCATCGACCATGCTGACGGGAAGCTTGAAACGGCGCTCTAGCTCGTGGGCGAACCGGCGGGCCGCCGGAGCGAGCGCTCCCGGGGTGCCCTCGGCATTATAGGGTGCGCCGACGATGAGGCGCCGCGGTTTGAGCGCATCGATCTCACGCGCGATCGCCGCCCAGTCGGGACCGGAGTTCCTGACGAGTGCGGCCGGACGTGGCGCGGCGGATGCGGTCAGGGTGTCGCCTGTCGCGATACCGATGCGTCTGAGTCCGAAATCGAAGGCGAGAACGGCCTCGACGGGCTTGGCGGATGACGAGGCGCCGGACGGCGCCTGCGCCGCGTCAGGCATGCCCGGCGACCAGGCTCAGCCGGTCGACATCGATGCCGAGGAGTCGCCAGGCGCCGATCCAGCGCTCCTCGTAAGGCAGCTCGAACACCACGCGCGCATCGACCGGCACGGAGGTCCAGGCGTTCTCGCGGATCTCGCGCTCGAGCTGACCGGATTCCCAACCCGCGTAGCCGAGCGCGATGAAGGCGTCGGTCGGACCCTCACCGCGGGCCATCGCCGCGAGCACGTCGCGTGAGGTCGTCACCTGGATGGTCTCCGACACCTTGTGCGTGTGGTCCCACTGTCCGCCGGGCCGATGGACCACGAAGCCGCGGTCGGTATGCACCGGGCCGCCGCGCAGCACCGGCTGTGAGGCGATGTGCTCCGTGGCGGGTTCGAGCTTCATTTGCAAGAGCACATCCGACAGGTGCATGGGCAAGGGCTTGTTGAGGACGATGCCGAGCGCGGCCCGTTCGGTGTGCTCGCAGATGATCACCACGGTCTGCGCGAAGTTCGGATCGAGGAGGGAAGGCATGGCGATCAGCAAGTGGTTCGTCAGCCCTCCACCCTCCGCCGCGGCGAAGAGCGATTCGCCGCCGGCTGCCGCGCTCTCGCTGCTGTGCTCGCTCATGAGCTGCAAGTATGGGGATGGAGCGCCGCCGGCTCAAGGAACCGTGTTCAAGGAACCCGGTTCAGGGTGCTGCGGTGACCGATCCGGTAGCCACCCGTCCGCCGACGAATTGCCACTCATAGACGAAGTGCAGCACGCGGTAGCGCTGTGCGAGCCCCGGCGGGAAGGGGTCGAAAGGACTGGCGAGCTTGAGGATGGCAAGCGCCGCCTGATCGAGCTCCGGGTCGCCGCTCGAGCGGCTGATGCTCGCCTGCTCGAGGCGCCCGTCGGAGTCGATGGCCACCTCGATGACCGGGTTGGCGTTCTTTCCGGCGTCACGCGCGGCCGCGGGGTAGTTGAGCGTGCCGATGCGCTCCACCTTGGCGCGCCAGGCGACGAGGTAGGGCGCGACGATGGAAGCACGCGTGTCCGGTGTGACCCAGAGCTCATCGCGCTTGGGTCCGCGGAGTCTCACCGGTCCGGCCTCATCGGTGGGTCCCGGCTGCTCGGAGGCCTGCTGGTCGATGAGCAGGGGCTGCTGCGCCGCGCCGCCGGCGCTGCCTTCGTCGGTCATGTACTGAACGACCGTGCTCCAGGCGGAGGTGGTGAGCACGCGCCGGTCTCTCGAGCCGGCCGCCTGGCTGTCCGCCGACAGGGTGTGGCCCTGCGGGCTCCCCGGCTCGGCCGGCAGGACCGGAGCCTGGGCGGCGTTATGTGGCGTGACGTCCTCGCGGGTATTCCCCGAGCCGAGCTGCGTTCTCTCAGCGAGATAGGTCGCATGATCGTTGCGGTCGGCCGCCGGCACCTCGTTCGAGACCAGCAGCACCTGCAGGCCGGGTGCGCTGTCGTGACCGGCAATGGGCGATCTGAACGTGAGCCCCAGAATGATGACGCCGTGCAGCAGCGCGGTGAAGAAGAGCATCGCGAGCAGCCGATCCCAGACGGGCGCTCGGCCCTCCCGCAGCATCAAAGATCTTCTGGTGCCCATCGCTACACGGAGGCGGAACTCAAAGGGGGCAAAGTAGGCTACTCAGCCGTGAGATGCCGCGCGATCGCGCCCAACAGCTGGCCGGCGATGTCGAGATGAAACTGCTTCTCGAGCTCACGGACGCCCGTGGGGCTGGTGACGTTGATCTCGGTCACGAAGCCGCCGATCACATCGAGCCCGACGAAGAGCATCCCCTTCGCCGCGAGCGCCGGCCCGATCTGGGCCGCGAGCCAACGGTCGCGTTCCTCGAGCGGCCGGCCGACCCCGCGCGCTCCGGCCGCGAGGTTACCGCGATGATCGTGCGGTTGCGGGATGCGCGCCAGGGCGTAGGGCAGCGGCTCGCCGTCGATGAGGAGCACTCGCGAGTCACCGGACGCCACGATTTCCGGCAGGTAGCGCTGCACGATGGCGAAGCGTTGGCCATAGTCGGTGAGCGTCTCGAACACAACGCCCATGTTCTTGTCGTGCTGCTCGAGGACGAAGATCGAGCGGCCTCCCATCCCGTGCAGCGGCTTACAGACGATCTTGCCGTGCTCGCGCAGGAAAGCTTCCATGTCCGCCATGTCCCGGGTAATGAGCGTCGGCGCGCAGCACTGCGGAAACCACGCCGTATAGACCTTCTCGTTGATGTCGCGCAAGCCCTGGGGCCGGTTGACGACCAGCGCTCCCTGCTCCTCGGCCCGCCCGAGCACGTAGGTGGTGTAGATGTATTCGGTATCGAACGGCGGGTCCTTGCGCATGAGGATGCAGTCGAGACTCCCCAGCGGCTCGACCCGCGGCTCTCCGAGCTCGAACCAGCGCGCTGGATCGGCCCTGACGGTAAGTGGCCGCACCCGTCCGCGGGCGACGCCGTCGCGCAGCGAAAGGTCGCGCTGCTCCATGTAAAGGAGGCTCCAGCCCCGTGCCTGGGCTGCGAGCAGCATGGCGAGCGTCGTGTCCTTCGCGTAATGGATGGTGGCGATGGGGTCCATGACGACCCCGAGTCGCACGGGGTTTCCCGGGGGTTTCCTCATACCCCCGCCGCCAGCGGTGGCGGCACTCAGAGGATTCTGCGCACTCGCGGAGGCGGGTTTCAGAGACGGCATGGGGGACATAATGCCAGTCCGAAAGCAAGTGAGTAAGCGGGCCAGGGCCGCTCCCTGGGCCGCGGGGCGATATTTCGTAACCGGGCGGGCGGCGCCAAGCGGCGCAGCCGACTTTGCGCCAATCCAATAACGAAAACGTGATGCCTAGCGCATAGCGAGCCACTGACCGATATGTTAAAACCCGCAGCGCTTGTTCCGTAGCCGGAAGGGGTCGATGGCGAACCGTCGGGCATTGCGTGTAGTCTCCGGCCCCGCGGACGGTCGCCGCCCTGATTCCTCGCGGGCCATCGGGTCCGCTGCGGAGCGACGAGCTCGAGCCTCAAGTCAAGTGGAAGGAGTTGCCTGACCGTGACCGGCAGCAACACGAAGCTCCAGGGCCTGAAGGTCCTGGTGATCGACGACAGTAAGACGATCCGCCGCACGGCCGAGACCCTCCTTGCGAAGGAGGGTTGCGAGGTGTTCACGGCGATCGACGGCTTCGATGCGCTCGCGAAAATCGCTGACCATCAGCCCGACATCGTGTTCGTCGACATCATGATGCCGCGGCTCGACGGCTATCAAACGTGCTCCCTGATCAAGCACAATAAGGTGTTCCGCTCGATTCCCGTGATCATGCTGTCCTCGAAGGACGGCCTGTTCGATCGCGCGCGGGGCCGGATCGTGGGCTCCGAGCATTACCTCACCAAGCCTTTCACCAAGGACGAACTCCTGAGCGCGATCGAGACGCATATCGGGAGATGATCGCCATGCCGCTGATTCTCATCGTGGACGACTCCCCGACCGAAGTGCACGTGATGCAGAAGGCGCTCGAGAGGCACGGCTACCGCACCGCGGCCGCGGCCGATGGCGCCGAGGGCGTCAGGCTCGCGCGCGAGATGAGCCCCGATCTGATCTTCATGGATATCGTGATGCCGGGCATGAACGGCTACCAGGCGACGCGCGCGCTCGCCAACGATCCGAGGACACGCACGATTCCGATCATCATGGTGACCTCCAAGGGGCAGGAGACCGACCGCATCTGGGGGCTGCGCCAGGGCGCGGTGGACTACATGATCAAGCCGGTCTCGCCCGACCAGCTCGTCGCCAAGGCCCAGGCGACTCTGTCGTCTTGAGCCACCAGCGTTGAAACGATGAACGAAGAAGTTACCCTCAGGTCCTTGCGGGATCGACCGTTCGAGCTGCTGGCGGAGCTCGAGCGGCGTGGCCGGGCGGTGTCGGCCCAGGTGGCCCAGGAAGGGGCGGCCGGGCGCGAGTGGGTGGGGGTGGCGCTGCGAATGGCGGGGGACCTGTATCTGGTCGCGCGTGAGGAGACGCGCGAGGTATTCGGTGTCCCGGCGGGCATGACGCGCGTCCCGGGCGCCAAGGCCTGGATCAAAGGGCTCGCTAACGTGCGCGGCCAGCTTCTTCCGATCATCGATCTGCGCCAGTTCCTGGGTAGCGGGACGACTCCGATCACGCGTAACACGCGCGTCATGGTGGTCAATCACCGCGAGATCCCGGCCGGGCTGCTCGTCGATGAGGTCCTCGGCTTCCGGCGCTTTGCCGAAGGGGAGTTCACGGGGGATGCGCCACCGACCGTCGCCCGCTGCGAGCGTTACCTCGCCGGCGCCTTCCGGCGCGCGGCCGAGCAGTGGCCGGTTCTGAGCCTGCGCTCGGTGCTCGAGAGCCCGGCGTTCGCGGAGGCCGCGGCATGACTGCGGCGCGATCAGCCAAGCCTTCGCCACCGAGCTCCGCCCTCAGCGGAGTCCTGGTCTTTGCCGCGGCGCTCGCCTTGCTCGGTGCCGCCGCGCACTACGTTGTCGCCAGTCACCCCGGCGCGCTCTCCGCAGTGCCGGCGCAGGTCGCGGTTTTCGGTCCCGCGGTACTCGGCGCACTCGCCGCGCTTCTCGTCATCGCCGCCGTGGTCATGGCGGCCCGGCTTCACCGCACGGTGGCAGTGCAGCGCCTCGCGGCCGAGACGCAACGCGAGGAGAACGCCCGCAACCAGCAGGCGATCCTGCGCCTGCTCGATGAGCTCTCGAACCTCGCCGACGGCGACCTGACGGTGCAGGCGACCGTCACCGAGGACATCACCGGCGCCATCGCCGACTCGATCAACTACGCTGTCGATGCCCTGCGCGGCCTGGTGACGACCATCAACCAGTCGGCGATCCAACTCGACGGCGCCACGCGACAGACGCAGGCGCTCTCCCAACACCTCGCCAAGGCGAGCGGCGCGCAGTCGAAGCAGATCTCCTCCGCCACCGAGTCGGCCGCCGGCATGGCAAGCTCCGTGGCCGAGGTCTCCGGGAACGCCGAGCGGGCCTCGGACGTGGCGCGCCATTCGGTCGAGGTTGCTCACAAGGGCGGCGATGCGGTGCGCCGCACCATCGACGGCATGAACACCATCCGCGAGACGATCCAGGAGACCTCCAAGCGCATCAAGCGCCTCGGCGAGAGCTCGCAGGAGATCGGCAACATCGTCGAGCTCATCAACGACATCGCCGAGCAGACCAACATCCTGGCGCTCAACGCCTCGATCCAGGCCTCGATGGCGGGCGAGGCCGGGCGCGGCTTCGCGGTGGTCGCCGACGAGGTGCAGCGGCTCGCCGAGCGCGCGGCCAATGCCACCAAGCAGATCGAGGTGCTGGTCCGCACCATCCAGACCGACACCAACGAGGCGGTGGTTTCGATGGAGCGCAGCACCACCGACGTCGTCGGCGGGGCGCTGCTTGCGGAGAACGCCGGCGCGGCGCTCGAGGAGATCGAGCAGGTCTCGAACCAGATCGCGAGCCTCGTGCAGAACATCTCGGCCAGCTCGCGCCAGCAGACGAGCGGGGCGCAGAACATCGCGCGCAACATGCAGGTGCTGAAGGAGATCAGCGTGCAGACGGCCGACTCGACCAACGCCACCTCGGCGGCCATTGCCAAGCTCGCCGAGCTCTCGGCGGGCCTGCGCCGCGCGGCGGCCGGGTTCCGCCTGCCGGGCGCCTCGGAGTCAGGACCCGGAGCTTCCGGCGCGTTCCGG
>JBAUOO010000181.1:0-3612 GCA_049579785.1 Steroidobacteraceae bacterium | reverse complement strand
GACTGCCCCCGAGTATCAGACCTCGGCGGGCCAGTTGGTCCAACTCATCGTCGATGAGGTGGATGGTCAGCAAACGGTCGAGTGCGTGTTCTCGACCAAGATGATGGCGCACCGGGTGGTGCAGGATGTGTCGAGCCTCCTGCAGAAGCGATCGAGTTCCGGTTACGGCGCGGTTTACTACCGCACGGTCACCGTGGCACAGATGCTTGGATAAGCATGGCGATAGTCCAATACTATCCGGCGAGTGCCGCCGTTTTGATGGGCTTGAGCACAGACACCAAGCCTACCAATGTTGCACCCGGCACGAGATTCCTGGAAACCGATACCGGGAAGGTCTGGATGTTCTACAACACCGGCACTTGGACACAGGTCGCGCTGATTCCGACCAGCGGCTGGACCGAGCCTGCCGTTCAAATTTAGAGGACGTAAAGCCCCGATGCACCGTCTTTCTCCGTATGACGGCGCCGGGACTCCCTTCGATTGGCAAGAGTCCATCGGCTTTGGCCGGGAGCCCTTTGCGAGTTTGACGTGCGGACCCTACGCCCCAACAGCGGGTCCACAGGGTCTCGCCATCGGCACGTTCTGCTGGTATGACCCAGACACTGGGATTGCGACGAATGTGCAGTCTGCCGGGTTCTTAGGCTTCGTTCTGCCGCTCGCGAATCGCTACAACCTCTGGGAACGGGTGTACACCCAATATCCCATGGATGGGGTGCCGCCTTTCCCGCAGCAGATCATCCGTCCGGGGATAGCCTGCGTGCTCGCAGTGTCCGGGGTATTTGCGCCGAAGTTTCCGAATGGCGGCGGCGCCGGATCTCAAGTTTTCACCGACCCCGCAACCGGTTTGCCGTACGCCGGCAATACGACGGGGACCTATGTCGCGACTCCCTGGACGCTACTGCAAAGCGGAGGAGTCGGGGCGCGACTTCGCATGTCAACTTTCGTTCAACCATTCAATTGAGGCCCCACCATGGCAGAGCAGATCGGAAACAAGAATGATGTCGTGATCGTAGGTTGCAAGCTGCCCCATGGCTTGTGGGCCGAATTGACACCCCCGCCGCGAGAGGCACCGGATGGCCAGGTCCGAACCCCGCCGCCCGCCGGTCAGCGCATGTTGCTGAAAGGTGCGAACAGCGCGGCGAGCACCGCCGCTTTGGGGGGCGCGCTGATCCGCGTCAATCCCCGGGTGCTCAATTATGGTCGCACCATCGTTTCGCGGGAATTCTGGGAGCGCTGGGCCAAGCAGGAAACTGCGAAATCCTTCATTGACAAGGGATTCATATTCGCCGAGGCGAAAGAGCAGGACTTCAAGGCGCAAGCGCGCGAGCAGCTACCGGAGAAGACTGGGCTCGAGGGCTTGAGTCCTGAGGGCAATGATGAGCGCATGAAGACCATCCGGATTCCCGGCCAGCCGGAGACGGTCATCGAGCCCGACAAAGAGCATCTGAAGCGGCTGCAGCGGGAACTGACTGAAGCCGCATGATTACTCCCGGCATCGTTACATTCGACCCGGCCGCCTTCATTGCGGCCTATCCGTCCTTTGCGACGGTGCCGGCGAGTGCGCTTCAGGCCAATTTCAACTCAGCGACCCTCATGCTGAACAACAGCTGGTGTTCGGTCGTTCGGGATGAGCCCACCCGAGCGCAGTTGCTGAATCTCCTGACCGCCCATATCACGGCGCTATTGAATGGTGCCTATGGCGAAGGTCCCTCCGGGGCCGTAGGGCGGGTCAGTTCGGCCACGGAAGGCTCAGTCTCGGCGAATATCGATTACCTGACGCAGAGCGAGGCTGCCGCCTATTTCACCCAAACTCAGTGGGGTGCGATGTTTTGGCAGGCGACGGCCATTTATCGGACTGCTCGATACGTCTCGGCCTGCCATCGCAACAATTCCTGGGAAGCGTGGCCGGAATGAACACTTCAATTTTCTCGGAGAGATGAGATGGCCAAACGCCCCCGCACTTTGTCCGATGCGTACCTGAACTCATTTGGCAAGAAAGCCCCGACTGGCAAAGTCTCCATGATCGTGAATGGGGTCAAGTTCAAGCCGGGGCAGGCTCCCGCTCGTGTGTGTCCTTCGGGGGCTCAGGTCAATCAGAGTCTTGCGGTCAAGCTGTGAGCTCGTAATTTGGCCGGCAAGTCCCTCGACTACGCCAAAATCACCCGCGTCCTTTCTGACCGTGCGAAATTGTTTGATGGCTCGGTCGTCAAGGTAGGAATTCCTGCGAACAAGAAATATCCCGATGGCACCAGCATCGGCTATGTCGCAGCGATCCAGGAATACGGCGCCCCTGACGTAGGCATCCCCTCCCGACCTTTCATGCGGAGGACACGCGCGAAGAAAGCAAAGGAGTGGGCCAAAGACATGGCGGAGGGTGCGAAGGCCGTGATGCAACGGCGCATCAGCCTAGACGGCATGTTAGATGCGGTGGGTGCTGTAGCCGCCGCGGATATCGTGCAGACGATTGCCGATCGTGTTCCGCCGCCGTTGGCGCCTGCAACGATTGCGGCACGCGTGCGACGGGCTAAGAAGGCCAATCCCAAGTTTGGGGCCAAAGGTATGCCAGTCACGATTAGTCAACCCTTAGTCGATACTGGAGCGCTCGTGGCCCACGTGAGCTACGGCACCGGCCCTGCGGGTGAGGATTTCACGGGCGGAAAGCCCGTCAAGGGCTAGCCCATGTATTTACGTCGTCTCGTCCGGGGCGCCATCAATGCGGTGAACCACGATCAGCTGATCCCGTGGCTCGCGAGTCAGGGGCCGATCAATGACAACACCACGACCATCTCGACGCCGACGTATGCGCCCGTTCAAAACATCTGGGCGCAAGTTCAACCGCTTCCCACTGACGATCTGGCGCACATGGAACAGCTCAACATTCAGGGCGTGCTGCGACAGGTGTATATGAAGGGCGCCGTGGCCTCGGCGGTGCGCCAGGACAATAAGGGCGGTGATCTGTTGCAGTTCCCTGAAATTCTGGGCGGACCGCAACGCACTTGGTTGGTGATGCGGGTGATGGAGCAGTGGGATTCGTGGTGTTTGGTAATTGTTCGCCTCCAAAATGATATGAATTGGGCGTGGACCGCAGACAGCTCCGTAACAGCCGATACATCGGAAACCTCGGACGCTTAAATGTCCCTGAATATCACCGATGCCGACGTTTACGCCGGCATCGCGCAGTTCATTGCCTTGTGTGTTCCGCAAGGGACTACGATTACCCAAGGCCAACAAAATAGAATTCCCATGCCGAGCGGACCGTGCGTCATTTTGACGACGCTTGGTGCTCCAGAGCGCATCGGCACGAATGACGATGACACGGTGCCGGTGGTCGACGCGGCAGGGACCATCACCGGTTACACAGCCGGTGTAACTGCGGACTTCGTGTATCACGTGCAGGCTGACTTTTACAGCCCCCAAGCCGAGAGCTGGGCGATGTCGGCAGAACTACTGTGGCGCGACAACATCGGCATCAACGCAATGCCGGACGGCATGAAACCTCTCTACAGCGAGGGCCGCATGCAGCTTCCAATCGTTGGCGGCGAAGATCAGTGGATTCAGCGCTGGACGATGACGCTGGTGCTCGACTATCAACCTACCTGGTCGCAGCCGACC
>JBAUOO010000180.1:0-38443 GCA_049579785.1 Steroidobacteraceae bacterium | reverse complement strand
GCCACCGCCGCCGCGACCTCGACGACGGCTTCCGGCAGCGCAACGCTGCAGGAAGTGATCGTGACCGCCCAGCGCCGGGCGCAGAACATCCAGAACGTGCCCATCTCGATGCAGGCGCTGACCGGCTCGACCCTCACGCAGTTGAACGTGCAGACGTTCGCCGACTACGTGAAGTACCTGCCGAACGTCACGACCGGCAGCCTCGGCCCGGGACAGGGGACGCTCTTCATGCGCGGCTTGAGCGTCGGGGTGCTCGGCACCCAGGGGCAGGGCTCGGTCGGCGGTTTCCCGAACGTTGCCGTCTACCTCGATGACCAGTCGGAGCTGCTGCCGGGCCGCGACCTGGATGTCTACGCCGTGGACCTGCAGCGCATCGAGGTGCTCGAAGGACCCCAGGGCACCCTCTTCGGCGCCGGCGCCGAGGCCGGCGTCGTCCGCTTCATCACCAACAAGCCGGTCCTCGATACCACCCAGGTCGATCTCGATGCGGGCTACGGCGTCACCGCCCACGGCGATCCGAACTCCAACGGCAGCGCCATATTCAACATTCCGCTGGTGAGCGACACGCTCGCCGCGCGCGTGGTGGTGTTCACCGACCACCGCGGCGGCTACATCAACAACCTGCCAGCGTACTTTGCGCGCGGCAGCGAGGATCTCGGCATCGCGGATTCCAATGGCGGGGTCGTGCCGACCAACAGCGTGGTGATCAACAACTCCCAGATGACCGGCAGTGCCATCAATCCGGTCACCTACTCCGGCATCCGCGGCGAGATGCTCTACAAGGTCAACGACGACTGGAGCGTGCTCGTCAGCCAGATGTACCAGGACATGGATGCGGAGGGCGTGTTCTACGAAATGCCTTACGGCACCGAGGGCGCGGGGCTCACCAATCCGGGCGGCGTGCCGATCGGCGGGCAGCCGCTGCCACCCTATTCGGTGAATCTCTTCAATCCTTCTTACGACAAGGACAAGTTCGAGAACACCGCGCTCACGGTGAGCGGCAAGGTCGGACCGCTCGACCTGGTCTACTCCAGCGCCTACCTGGTGCGCAACATCGAGGAGGTGCAGGACTACACCAACTATGCCCGCGGCCGCTACGGGTACTACTACCAGTGCACGGGCGTGTCCTACAGCTCCAAGGCGGGCAACGCCAACGCCACTTGCTATTCGCCGAGCTCGGTCTGGAGCGATACCGAGCGCGACACGCACCTGTCGCAGGAGCTCAGGCTCAGCACTCCGAGCGACTGGCGGCTGCGCGGTCTCGCGGGCCTGTTCTGGGAGGACTACAAGATCTACGACGACACTCAATGGATGTACAAGAGCGTCCCTGACTGCTCGCCCGGCGGGGCCACGTCCAACTGCTTCCTGCCGCTTCAGCCCTGGCCGGATGATCCGACGAACAATGCGGGGCTGCAGCCCCAAGATGGCTTCTTCGATGACTTCCAGCGCACCTTCATCCAGAAGGCGGCCTACGCCTCGGCGGACTTCGACATCGTTCCGCACAAGCTGACGATCACCGGCGGCATCCGCTACTTTGATATGTACGATTCGGAGCTCGGCGGCGACGTCGGCAGCTTCTTCTGCAAGATCTTCAGCCCGAGTCAGCTCGTAGGGTATCCGGTCGTGAACGGCTCGTACGCGCCCTGCGGGACCGATGGCATTCCGGACGGGGCGAAATCGCCCTACGGCACGGACTTCGCCCAGCAGAATCCCCACACGCTGGTCGAGACCGGCAAGCGCGGCCGCGCGGATCTCTCCTGGCACGTGACGCCCGACAAGCTGCTCTACTACACCTACTCCCAGGGCTTCCGCCCCGGCGGGTTCAACCGTGGCTCATCGGCCCAACTGCCAGGCGCCGACGGCAAGGCTCAGTATCTGACTCCGATCGATTACGTCTCCGATGATCTCACCAACAACGAGGTGGGGTGGAAGACGCTGTGGTTCGAGCACCGCGTGCAGTTCAACGGCGCGCTCTACCAGGAGAACTGGAGCAACGCTCAGATCGGATTCTTCTGCCCACAGTGCGGACTCGGCAACTTGACCTTCGGCACGAACGGACCGGATTACCGGGTGCGCGGCGTCGAGCTGCAGCTCGCCGCGCGCCTGACCGCGGGTCTTACCGTGCAGGGCTCGGCCGCGTGGAACAGCGGCCAGCTGGTGAACTCGCCGGCCCTGATCGACAACAATCCCGCGAGCTCCAATTACGGCAAGCCGATCACGACCTACTACGTGGGCGGCGTCGCGACGCCGCTCGCGGACGTGTACGGCTCGCCCGGCAGCCCGCTCGCCGATTCCCCGCCCTTCGAGGCCAACATGCGCGCGCGGTACGACTGGGTGATCGGCGCGTATACACCCTACGTTCAGGTGGGCTTCCAGCACCAGTCGCACTCGCAGTCGGCGTCCGGCCACGTCGAGTCATACGACCAGCCGGCGTGGACGACCTATGACGCCTCGGCGGGAGTGTCGAAGGACAGCTGGACGGTCTCGCTCGTCGGCACGAATATCACCAATACGAACGAGAGCCTCTTCACCACGAGCCGTCAGTGGATCATCACGGAAACGCCGATGCGGCCGAGAGTGATCGAGCTCACTTTCAGCTACAGCTTCTCCTCGAAATAGTGAGCGCGACGCGGCGCCGGCGGCGCTGCGGTACAATCGCTTCCCGAGAGGAGACACGAGAGGCTCAAGGAGACCGATGCAGGCCGACGCCGCCGCCGTCCGGCCGCTGCCGCAGGCGGCGGGGGGCGTGCGCGAATTGCTCGACCGGCGGGAGTTCGCCGCCGCGGTCGATGGCGCGCGCGCGCTGCTCGCCGAGCGCCCCGAGGATCGCGACCTTCACTACATGCTCGCGGTGGCGCAGCGCTACCTCGGGCGCATCGACGATGCGCTCGCGGCGCTCGTGCACCTCGAGGAGCTCCAGCCGGATTACTCGCGGCTGCACCAGGAGAGGGGGCATTGCCACGTGGCGCTGCGCCAGGCGGCGCCTGCGATCGCGGCATTCGAGCGCGCCGTGATGCTCAATCCGGCGCTGCCCGGCAGCTGGCGGACGCTGCAGACGCTCTACACGATGGCGGGCCGGCGGGCCGATGCGGACAACGCCGCCGCTCATGTCGCCAAACTCGCCAGCCTCCCCACCGCGATCGTCACCGCGCGCAGCATGTTCGCCGATGGGGAGCTCGAGGCGGCCGAGACCGTGGTGCGCCGGTACCTCATCGAAAAGGGCGATCACATCGAGGGCATGCGTCTTTTGGCGCAGATCGGCATGAAGCTCGACGTGCTCGATGATGCGGAGCTCCTGCTCGAGAGCGTGCTCGAGCTCGCTCCGGACTACCACGCCGCCCGTTTCGATTACGCCCAGGTGCTGCTGCAGCGCCACAAGCACGTGAAGGCGCGCGAGCAGATTCGCATCCTCAAACAGATCGAGCCCGACAACCGTGCCTACCGCACGACCGAGGCGACCATCGCGACGGAGCTCGGCGAGTGCGAGCAGGCGCTTGCCGAGTACGCCGAGCTGCTGCGCGGGACCCCAGAGCACGCGGAGCTGCATCTGTCGATGGCGCATACGCTCAAGACCCTCGGCCGGAGGCAGGAGGCGATCGAGTCGTACCGGCAGGCTGCGCGCGTGAGAGCTCAGTACGGCGACGCCTACTGGAGTCTCGCCAACCTCAAGACCTATCGCTTCACGGATGAGGAGCTCGCGGCGATGCGCGCGGCCGAAGCGGCGCCGCGCATCGCACTTGCCGATCGCTACCACCTCTGCTTCGCGCTCGGTAAGGCGCTGGAGGATCGCGGCGAGTACGCCGAGTCCTTTGGCTACTACGAGCGGGGCAACACGCTGAAGAAGAGCGAATGCCGCTATCGCCCGGAGTTCACCGAACGCAATACGCGGCTGCAGATCGAGGTCTGCACGGCGGAATACTTCGCTTCGCGAGCCGGTTTCGGCTGCCCGAGCGATTCGCCCATCTTCATCGTGGGACTGCCGCGGGCCGGCTCGACGCTGATCGAGCAGATGCTGGCCTCCCACTCGCGGGTGGAAGGCACCATGGAACTGTCGGACGTTCCCCGTCTGGTGCAGACGCTGCAGGGGCGTGAGAGCGCTTCGGCAAAGGCGCGCTATCCCGCGGTGCTCGCGCAACTCGCTGCCGCCGATTTCCTGCGCTTCGGCGAGCGCTATCTCGCCGACACGCTGCTCTATCGCTCCGGCAAGCCGCGCTTCATCGACAAGATGCCGAACAACTTCCGCCACATCGGTCTGATGCACCTGATGCTGCCCAACGCGAAGATCATCGACGCGCGCCGGGGAGCGATGGCCTGCTGCTTCAGCAACTTCAAGCAGCTGTTCGCCTCCGGACAGCAGTTCACTTACTCCATCGAGGATATCGCCCGCTATTACCGCACGTACGTCGAGCTCATGGCGCACTGGGACCGCGTCCTGCCGGGAAAGGTGCTGCGCGTGCGGCACGAGGAGCTGGTCGCCGACTTCGAGCCGCAGCTGCGCCGGATCCTGGATTTCTGCGAGCTCGACTTCGAGCCTGCCTGTCTCGAGTTCCACAAAACCCCGCGCCGCGTGCATACCGCGAGCTCCGAGCAGGTGCGCCGGCCGATCAACACCGAGGGACTCGAGCAATGGCGGCATTTCGAGCCCTGGCTCGGCCCGCTCGCGCAGGCGCTCGGGGACCTTGCGCGGGAGTGAGCATGACTGAGCCTCCGACAGCCTCACCGCGGCGGCGCGACCGTGGGCGGGCCGGGCGATCCACCGGCGCCTCGCTCGCCCCCATCCCGCGGCTCACCAACCGCTGGCCGCCGCTCGAGATCCTGACGGGCGAGCAGGTGGAGCGCATCGTGCACGCCGCCTTGCGGGTGTTGGAAGAAGGGGGTCTCGAGATCCGCAGCGCCGCGGCCCGCACGGTCTATGCCCAAGCCGGCGCGCTCGTGGACGAAGATACGCAGATGGTCCGCCTGGGGCGCGAGATCGTGGAGGCGCATCTTAAGCTCGCGCCGCCGAGCTTCGTGCTCCATGCGCGCAACCGGGAGCGACATCTTCACGTGGGTGGCGACGTCGTCAACTTTGGCCCGGTGACCGGCGCGCCCCACATCAACGATCGGGAGCACGGCCGGCGCTACGGCGACCTCGAATCCTTCCGCAACATCCTCAAGCTCATCCACTCGCTCGGTGTCCTGCACTGGCAGGGCGGGATCGTGGTGGAGCCGGTCGACCTGCCGGTGGCCGTGCGGCATCTCGCCATGTACCAGGCGCACATCGAGTACTCGGACATCGTCTGGGCGGCGCGCGGCATCGGCGGCGTGCAGGCGCAGGATGCGATCGCGATGTCGGCCATCGAGCACGGCTGCACGGTCGAGGCGCTCGCATCCCGCCCGACGCTCATGACGGTCACCAACGTCAACTCGCCCCGCCGGGTCGATGAGGAGATTCTCGACAACATCATGGCGATGGCTCGGGCCGGGCAATGTGTGGTCATCACGCCGTTCACGCTCATGGGCGCGATGGCGCCGGTGACCTTGGCTGGAGCGCTCGTGCAGCAGACCGCCGAGGCGCTCGGAATCGTCACGCTCTGCCAGATGCTCAAGCCGGGTGCGCCGTGTGTCCTCGGGGGGTTCACCTCCAACGTCGACATGCGGACCGGCTCGCCGGCCTTCGGAACGCCGGAGTACGTGCATGCGGTGATCGCCGCCGCACAGATCGGCCGGCGGCTCAAGCTCCCGGTGCGTACGAGCGCCGTGAATGCCTCACCGGTCGTGGACGCCCAATCGACCTACGAGACGGCGTTCTCGCTGCAGGCGGCGATCCTGAGTCACAGCCATCTCATCAACCATGCGGCCGGGTGGCTCGAGGGAGGCTTGTCGGCCTCGCTCGAGAAGATCATCGTCGACGCCGAGCTCCTGAGGAACTGGGCCGAGATGCTGAAGCCGGTGAGCTTCGATGACGATGATCTCGCCGTCGAGGCCATCAAGGCGGTCGCAGCCGGCGGGCATTTCTTCGGCGAGCCCCATACGCTCGCGCGCTACCAGTCGGCGTTCTATCGCCCGCTGCTCTCGGACTGGTCGAACTTCGAGAGTTGGAAGGAAGCGGGCGCACGCAACGCCACCGAGCGGGCGACCGGGATCTGGCAGAAGCTGCTCACCGAATATGTGCCACCGCCGCTCGATCTCACCGTCAAGGAGGCGATCACGGAGTACGTGGCGCGAAGAACGAGCGAGCTGGGCGCAAGCGGTTGAGCGCCTGGATCGCCAATGCGCGGATGTACGCGGTCACTTCCGAGGTCGAGTCGCTCTGGCGCGGCCTTCTCGGGCGGGTGGCTGCGGAAGCCGACGTCGGGCTTCAGTACCTGCCCTATCCCGCGCCGCGGCCGCTCGAGGACCTCTGGTCGCGAGTGGACATGGGCGCCGTGCTCATGTGCGGCTACCCGATCGCGCTCGAGCTCGCCGACGTGCAGCCGATCGCGGCGCCTATTCCCCGGGCGCCGTGGGCCGAGGGGCGCGCGGTCTACCGCACCGATCTGATCGTGCGGGAGGACGCTCCCTACGAGCGTCTGGAGGATACCTTCGGTGCGCGCGCCGGCTGGACGGTGGCGCATTCACACTCTGGTTTCAACGCGTTCCGACACCATCTGCTCGCGTACCGCACCCCGAAGCGCCCGAGGCTGTACGGCGAGATGATGGGCAATCTCGTCACCGCGCGCAATGTGCTCGATGCCGTGCGCGAGCGGCGCATCGAGGTAGGGCCGCTCGATGCGTACTGGCACCTGCTGATCGCGCGGCATGCGCCGCAGCTCGTCGCGGGCGTGCGCGTGCTCGCCTCGACCGCGCTTGCGCCGATGCCGGCCTTCGTTGCGGCTCAGCGCGTCCCGGCGGGCGAAGTGGCCCGGCTTCGCGCCGCGTTCACGAGCGCCGTGGCGAAGCCGTGGTTCCGCGAGCTTGCGCAACCCCTGATGCTCGAGGGATTCGCGGAGGTCGATCGGGCGGTGTTCGATCCCGCGCTCGAATGGGATCGAGAGGCAAGGGCGGCCGGATATGCGCAACCCGCCTAGTCGAGCGCTCATTGCCCCGGTAGCCGCCGCAAGCCTGCGGTGCCGTCCGCGGGTGCTCGCGGCACTGTTGGCTTTCGCGGCGCTCGCCGGTGTCGGCGTCGCGGCTTTTGCCGGCGAGCGGCCGCCGAGCACTTTCGGTCCGGATGCGCCGGCGCTCGCTGCGCTCGGACCCGATGCCGTCGGCGTCGAAACGCTCACACTCGTCCAACGCGCGCAGGCCGATGTGTTGGCATATGACCCGGCGACCCACCAGGCGCCAAGGCGCGATCGTACTCTCCTCGTCGATGTCTGGTATCCGGCGCGCGCGGTGTCAGGAGCGCCGCGCGCGATATATTCGGCGGCGTTCCCGTCCGAGCCGCCGGCGCCGCCCGCCCACTTCACGGTGCCCGGCATCGCGGTGCGCGAGGCGCCATTCTCGGGTGGCCCTTATCCGCTCGTCATCGTCTCGCACGGCTACAGCAACGCGCCAGCGGCCATGAGCTGGATTACCGAGAATCTCGCCTCGAAGGGCTACGTCGTCGCCGCGATCCATCACGATGATCCGCCGATCACCCACGTCGCGCAGTTCATCGAGCCCGTATTGCGCCGGCCGCTCGATATCGCGTTCGTGGCGTCGACGCTGCAGCGAACCCTGGCAGCCAAACACTGGATCGACCCGCGGCGAACCGCGCTGATCGGCTACTCGATGGGCGGCTACGGTGTGCTGACTGCCGCCGGCGCGGTGCTCGATCGGAACGGCCCGTTGGCGAAGGACGTACCGGGCGGTCTGCTGCTGCCCTACTGTCGGGGTGGGGCGCGGCAGAGCGCGGTCCACGTTGCGCACCTGCGTGCCATCGTGGCCATCTCCCCGGCCGGCGGACCACCCTGGAGCGCATGGGGAGCGAGCGGCCTCGCGGCCATCCGCGCGCCGCTGCTTCTGATCAATGGCAATCGCGACCACACGGTCGGCTATCGACGTGCGGGCCTGCGGGTTTTCGAGCAGGCGATTCATGCGCCGCGCTATCTGCTGACGCTCGAGGAGGCGGGTCACGACATCGGGCTCGATCCGGCGCCGGCGCAGATGCGCGGCTCGCTCTGGAACCTCGCCTGGTTTCAGGATCCGGTCTGGAACACGGAGCGAGTCAACGCGATCAACGCACACTTCATCACGGCGTTTCTGGATCGCTACGTGAAGGGCGAGAAACGCTACGCGGCCTACCTCGATGTGCGCGTCGTGCATGCGGGCGGTGGCGTCTGGCCGCACGATCACGCTCCCTACGCGGCCTACAGTCCGGGCACCGGCGATATCACGGTCTGGAAGGGATTCCAGCGCTCCTTCGCCGTTGGGCTCGAGCTGCAGCACGCCGACGCCGTCCGCCCTTGAGCGGCACCGCCGATCGGGGCGCTATGACGCCGGCGGGCTCGCGACCGGCACGCGTCCGCTCGGATGCAGCAACACATCGTGACGGCGAAACAGGTACCGCCGCGCGACATCGAAGTACGTGCGGTAAACGAGGCCGCCGTTCTCGGCGAGCAATCGCGCGCGCTCCTGGCGATAGCGGGCGGGGCACTGATACCAGGGAATGCCCGGCGATTCGTGGTGCAGCGAATGCAGATTGTTGAACAGGAACAGCGGCCCGAGGATCCATGATCCCTCGACGATGGCGATGCGCTCGCGCACGCCGGGCCGCGCACGGTGCTCGGCAAAGGAGCGGATCAACTGAATGGCGTTCGCCGGAATCACCATGGCCACGAAGTAGAGCCAGAGCGGGATGCCGCAGACAACCTTCAGCCAGAGGACGACGGGGATGCACCACAGGAGGTGCTCCACCCACACAGCCCGGACCCCCGGCACACCGCGCCAGAGGTTGCGTAGGTCCCAGCGCAGGTACATCCCCATGCGCAACCACGAGCCGACGAGGATTCGACCGGCGAAAGTCTGCTCGATGCGCAGCAGCACGCGCATCCAGGGGCTCAAGCGCCGCCAATCCTCGGGTGTCCAGTAATACGTTTCCGGATCATCGATGGGGTCGGTGAGCCGCGCGTCGCAGTGGTGGGCGTGATGCAGGTCGCGATAGCGCTGGTAGGGGATCCACACCTCGAGAGGAACGATCGCCAGCAGTCGGTTGAGCCACTTCCAGCGAGTGGGGTGTCCGTGCACGATCTCGTGTTGCAGGGAGCTGTGCAAGGTGATGAGCACCGCGGCGAGCGGTGCGACGACCACGAGCGGCCAGTGCCCGTACCTCGAGGTAACCGCAAACCACCCGCCGTAGGTCGCGAGCAGCAGCAGAAGCGTCGGGAGCTCGACCGCAGGCCGAGCGCGGTGGGGGCCTGGTGTCACGAGCGGATTAAAGCGCACGTTGGGAACCGGTAACACCGAAACCTGTAGCTTTGCCGAAACATTATAACCCCCGCGGGGTGGGCCGACGGCGCGAATTGTTGAAGTAGGTCGCGAGTTTTCAATCTCGTGTCGGGTGACGAGTCAGTCGATGCGGGCGCTGCGGCAAATGCGCCGCTCGAGGGCCGCGACGGCATCATAAAGCAGGACGGCCATGAGCCCGGTGGCGAGGCCCCCCTGGAGCACGAAAGCCATGTTGTTCGAGAGGAGTCCGGCGATGATCACCTCGCCGAGACCCTTGGCGGCCACCGTCGACCCCAGGGTCGCGGTGCCAATATTGATGACCAGCGAAATACGAATTCCCTCTAAAATCAATGGCATAGCCAGTGGAAGCTCGACGGCCCGCAGGCGCTGGCCGGCGCTCATTCCCATGCCGCTCGCCGCCTCGAGCACCGCCGCCGGACAGGTTCTGAGACCCACGACGGTATTCTCGAAGATCGGCAGCAGCCCATAGAGAAAAAGGGCGATCAGGGTCGGCTTCAACCCAAAGCCGACGAGCGGCACGGCGAGTGCCAGGACGGCTACGGGTGGGAACGTCTGCCCGAAGTTCACGACCGCCCGCGACAGCGGCAGAAACTCCGCGCCGCTTGGGCGGGTCACGAGGATGCCGAGCGCGACGGCGACGACGACGCTCGCCAGGCAGGCGGCGAGCACGGTGGCGAGGTGCGCGAGCGCGAGCATGCCGATGTTGCCCTGGTCGTAGATCGGCGAAGCTCCGCCGGAGGTGAGGGGCGCAAAGAGCGGCGCGAAGCGCTCGGGCGCGAGCAGGAACGCGAGCAGCAGCCCGAGCGCCGCCAAGCGAAGCATCATGGGAATGCGGCGCGTCAACGCGGACGTCCGCGAGCGAGAATGGCGGCGAGGGTGAGCCGTCCGTGCGGCTTGCCGTCGCCGCCGACCACGGTGCCGCCATCGCTGCCGCGCCAGAGCAACTCCGAGAGCGCCTCACGGAGCGAGGCGGTTGCCGGAATGAGCGGCCCGGGTGGCGCGGCTCCATCGGCTGTGAGGGGCAGCGCCGCCTCGCCCGCCGTCGTCAGTGACAGCAGCCGCATCGCCCGCTCGGCGCTGCCGGTCATGCGTGCGACCAGCGGATCGGCCGGATGCGTGACCAGCACCTCGGGCCGATCGTATTGGAGGAGTCGTCCCTCGCTCATCACGGCGACGCGGTCACCGAGCCGGAACGCCTCATCGATGTCGTGTGTGACGACCACCATCGTGGTGCCGAACTTGCGCTGGATCTCGAGCAGGTCGTCCTGCGCCTTCTCGCGGATGATGGGATCGAGCGCCCCGAACGGCTCATCCATCAGCAACACCGCGGGCTCTGCGGCGAGCGCCCGCGCGACGCCGACGCGCTGCTGCTGGCCTCCGGAGAGCTGGTGCGGGTACTTGTCCGCGTACGTGCCGGGATCCAACTGCAGCGCCTGCAGCAGCTCATCGACGCGGGCGCGGATCCGAAGGGGCTCCCAGCCGAGCAGCCGCGGCACGGTGGCGACGTTCTCCGCGACGGAGCGATGCGGGAAGAGCCCATGGCCCTGGATCACATAGCCGATCCGCCGCCGCAAGCGGTGCGCGGGCTCGCCCTCGGTGTCGCGCCCCTCGATCAGGACTCGGCCGCTCGTCGGCTCGATGAGCCGGTTGATCATCCGTAAGAGGGTCGACTTGCCCGATCCCGAAGTGCCGACGACCACCGTGATGGAGTTGCGCTCGATGACCATCGACACCGCATCGACGACCGCGGTCGAGCCATAGCGCTTGGTGAGGCTCTCGATCTCGATCATCGCGAGGCCCGGTCCAGGAGCTCGACCAGCGCATCGAGCAACACGCCGGCGGAGAAGGCGAGCACCACGGTCGGGATCGCTCCGAGCAGCACGAGATCGATCGCATTCTGTCCGATTCCCTCGAAGATGAAGGTTCCGAATCCGCCGCCGCCGATCAGGGCCGCGACCGCCACGAGCCCGATGTTCTGGACGAGGACGATGCGCACGCCGGTGAGAATGACGGGCAGCGCGAGGATGAGCTCGACGCCCGCGAGCGTCTGCCACCGCGTCATGCCCATGCCGTGGGCGGCCTCGACCGTCGCGGGCGAGACCCGCTTCAGACCCGCGACCGTGTTGGCGACGAGCGGCAGGAGTGAATACAGAAACAGAGCCAACACCGCGGGCGCCGCGCCGATGCCCCGGATGCCGAGCTCGGCCGCAAGCGGCACGTGAGCCGCGAGCGCCCCCAGCGGGGCCATGAGGATGCCGAAGAGCGCGATGGAAGGTATGGTCTGGATGAGGTTGAGCGCACTCAAGATGCCGGGCTGAAGTCGCGGCACGCGGTGACAGAAGATGCCGAGCGGCAGCGCCACGATGAAGGCGGCAGCGAGCGATCCGAGCGAGAGCCCGATGTGCTGCCGCGCGGCGAGCGCGAATGCCGAGGCGTTCACGGCGTATTCGCGCATGATCGAAACGTGGTTGAAAGTGCCGTGCGCCAGGGTGAGCCCGGCGATGCCGAGAAACAGAGCGAGCAGCAGTACGCGTATGCCGGGCCCGGGACGCAGACGCGCGATGGCATCGGCCGCGAGCAGGCCCAGCGCCACGAGCAACAACCAGAATCCCGCTCCGGGCGCGATGCGTACGATGTGGTTGTGGGGTGGCGTCAAGGCGTTTGCCGCCGCGGCGAGCGCCATCGCGACGATCACGATGGCGGTGAGCGCCGCGGCGAGGCGCAGCAGCGCATTCGAGGCCAGGAGGGCCGCCGCCGCCACGGCCGCGAGCACCGCCTCGCACCCGAGCGCTGCCCAGATCGGCAGCACTTGTGCGAGTCCGCGCGGATCACCGGGCAGGATGCGGTTGGCCTTGAAGTCGACGAATGGCAGCAGCACGAGCGCCGCGGCCCCGGCGAGCGCGAGCAGTGCTCCGAGCCGATCGATGCGGGCGAACGCCGGAGCGTCGCGCGCGCAATCCGGCCGGCGCCGCAGGGCTTCGAGGGCGGTCATTTCAGCAGTCCTTTCTGCTGCAGGTAATCCCGGGCGACCGCCTGAATCGACTCGCCGTCGACCTGAACGCGCTCATTCAGTCGCTGCAGCGTCTCGCGATCCAGGCTCTCCATGAGCGGCTTGACGAGCGCTGCGATCTGGGGGTATGCGCGCAGCACGGCCGCGCGGATGAGCGGGACGGGAGCGTAAATCGGTTGCTCGTGCCGATCGTCCTCGAGCACGACCAGGTTCGCCGCGGCGATACCCCCGTCGGTGCCGTAAACCATCGCCGTGTTGGTACCGTCCGTGCGCGCGGCCGCGGCGGCGATCATGGCCTCGGTTTCCCCTCCGGCGAGCACGATGAGCTGGTCCGAGCTCAGCTTGAACCCGTACGTGCGCTCGAGCGCGGCGAGCGTTCCGGCATTGGCGAACTCGGCCGAGCAGGCGAGCACGACGCGCCCGCCCCCCGAGACCCAGCGTGCGAAGTCACTCATGGTGCGCAGATGGTAGGCATCCGCCACGTCCCGGCGCACGGCGAGCGCCCAGGCGTTGCTCGCCGGGGCGGGGGTGAGCCAGACGATGTGGTTCCTCTGGTAGTCGAGCCGCGCACCGAGCGCGTAGCCCTCGTGCAGGTCCTTCCAGGCGGGATTCGAGGGCATGTCGAAGAAGATCGCCCCGTTGCCGGTATATTCGACGTACAGGTCGACCTCGCCATCGAGCAGGGCCCTGCGCACCACCGGGGTCGCGCCGATCCGCAACCGATTCACCGTCGGGATTGCGGCGGCGTCGAGGACCAGGCGGATCATCTCGCCGATCATCGCCGATTCGCTCGAGAGCTTCGAGGAGACGACGACGGCGGCGCCGGCCCGGGAGGGCGTAGGGGCCACGAGCGCGAGTGCCGCGATGATGCAGAGTGACTTCAGCAAGCGGACCACCGTGACCTCCACCCGGTACCGGTACGTTATCATGACTGCCCAGATGACTCTTCCG
This sequence comes from Steroidobacteraceae bacterium, assembly GCA_049579785.1. Classification (GTDB taxonomy): domain Bacteria; phylum Pseudomonadota; class Gammaproteobacteria; order Steroidobacterales; family Steroidobacteraceae; genus 13-2-20CM-66-19. The sequence continues at coordinate 25,071 of JBAUOO010000180.1, read as the reverse complement.
TCGCAGCCGCCTTCGAGCGGACGATATTCAGGTTTTCGACTCCTCCGGGAGGGCCTTCGCGGGCAACGCGGCTGGTCGCACGCCTGGGCGAAGGCGGCTCCCCGGTCGCGCTATCGCGTGCTCATCGTGGGCGGCGGCGGCCATGGACTGGCGACGGCGTTCTATCTGGCCCGCGAGTTCGGCATTCGCGACGTGGCGGTGCTCGAGCGAGGGCCGATCGGGCTCGGCAACGTCGGCCGCAACACCACCATCATCCGCTCGAACTACTTCCAGCCCGCCAACGTGCGCTTCTATGAATTCTCGCTGAAGCTCTGGGAGGGTCTCGAGCAGACACTCAACTTCAACGCGATGGTGAGCCAGCGCGGCGCGCTCAACCTCTATCACTCGGAGGCGCAGCGCGATCTTTTCACGCGGCGGGCCAACACCATGCGGCTCGAGGGCGTCGATGCGCAGTCGCTCACGCGCGCCGAGGTGAAGCGCCTCGTGCCGCTCGTCGATCTCGACAACGGCCGCTATCCCGTGCTCGGCGGGTATCTGCAGCCCCGCGGGGGCACGGTGCGCCACGATGCCGTCGCGTGGGGCTATGCGCGCGGCGCATCGGAGGCCGGTGTCGATATCATCGAGCACTGCGAGGTCGTGGGGATCCGCCGTGACGGACGCCGCGTCAGCGGTGTCGTGACGAGCCGGGGCCCGATCGAGGCGGACACGGTGTGTCTTGCGGTGGCGGGCCATTCCTCGAGGCTCGCGGCGATGGCGGGCCTTACTCTCCCGATCGAAACCCACGTGCTGCAGGCGTTCGTGAGCGAGAGCGTCAAGCCGATGCTCGATGTCGTGGTGACTTACGGCGCGGGCCATTTCTACGCCAGCCAGTCGGACAAGGGCGGCCTCGTTTTCGGCGGCGCGATCGACGGCTACAACAGCTACGGCCAGCGGGGCGCGCTGCCGATGGCGGAGGAAGTGGCCGCGGCGGCCATCACGCTGATGCCCGGACTCGCACGACTCAAAGTGGTGAGGCAATGGGGCGGCGTCATGGACATGACGATGGATGGCTCGCCGATCATCTCGCCCACCCCGCTCGAGGGCCTCATCCTCAACGGCGGCTGGTGCTATGGGGGGTTCAAGGCGATTCCCGCCGGCGGCATGACGACCGCGCACCTGATCGCGCGCGGCGTGCCGCATCCTCTCGCGGCGCACCTGTCCCTCGAGCGCTTCGCCACGGGACGCACCATCGATGAGCGTGGCGCCGGCCCCTTCCCTTACGCCCACTGAACATGCTTAGAATCCCCTGTCCGTGGTGCGGCGCGCGTGACGAGATCGAGTTCCGCTATCGCGGCGATGCCAGCCGCGTCCGCCCCGGCGCCGCGGCGGCGCTCGATGAGTTCGTGTCGTACGTCTATGAGCGCGCGAATCCATTCGGCTGGCACACCGAGTGGTGGCTGCACGTCGGGGGCTGCGGCCAACTCCTGAAGGTGATCCGCCACACGATGAGCCACGAGATTCGCTTCGTCGGCGCGCCCGGCGAGGAGCCGCCGGTTCCTGGCGGAGAGCGCACGTGAGGCGAGGTCCCGGCCGTCTCGGCCGCGGTCTGCTCACCGATCCCGAGCGCCCGATCACCTTCCGCTTCGACGGTCGGCGCCTGCAGGGGCTCGCCGGGGACACGCTCGCATCGGCGCTGCTCGCCAACGGCCGCCGATTCACCGGGCGCAGCTTCAAATACCACCGGCCGCGCGGCATCGTCACGGCAGGACCCGAGGAGCCGTGCGCGCTCGTCGATGTGATCGGCCCCGCGGGGCGAGAGCCGAACCGCCTCGCCACGACGCTCGCGCTCGAGGAGGGCCTCATCGCCGAGAGTCAGAATCGCTGGCCCTCGCTCGGCTGGGACGTGCTCGCCTTGAACGGACTTCTCTCGCGCTTTCTGCCCGCAGGGTTCTACTACAAAACCTTCATGGCGCCGGCGTGGGGCTGGGAGCGGCTCTACGAGCCCTTGATCCGCCGCGCGGCGGGACTCGGGCGGCTCGAGCCGCGAGTCGGGGATCACGCGGCGCCCGCCGAGACGGTGCACGAGCATGCCGACGTGTTGGTCGTCGGAGCCGGCGCCGCGGGGCTCGCCGCGGCCTGTCGGCTGAGCGCGAGCGGGCTCGAGGTGATCCTGGCGGAGCAGGACGTGACACTCGGGGGCGGCGCGCTGCTTGATTCACGCTGGAGCGCCTGGCGCGAGCACGCGCACGCCGTGCTCGCGAGCCGCACCGAGGTGCGATGCCTGCCGCGCACGACCGTGTTGGGCGCCTACGGCGAGGGCGTGTTCGTCGCGCTCGAGACGCTCTCGTCCGAGGAGGCACGGCGCTTCGGCGGATTGCGGGAGCGATTGCGGGTCATACGCGTCGAGCGGGTCCTGCTCGCGACCGGCGCGCTCGAGCGCCTCATCGCGTTCCCGAGCAACGATGTTCCGGGCGTGATGCTCGCGGGCGCCGCGCTCGGGTACTTGCGGCGCTATGGGGTCGCCGTCGGCCGGCGTCCGGTCTTCTTTCTCAACTCCGATGAGGCCTATGAGGCCGCATTCGCGCTGCACGCGGCGGGCGTGCCTTGCGCGGGCGTGATCGATGTGCGTGCGAGCTCACTCGCCGCCGAGCGTGCGCGGGAGCAGGGCATCGAGGTCGAGACCGGCGCGGTGGTTCAGGCGGTCCACGGCCGCGCGGGCGTGCGCGCCGTGACCGTCGCGGATCGTGAGGGGCGAGGCCGCCGCCGCAAACTCGAGGCCGATTGCCTGTTGGTTTCCGGAGGGTACTCACCGGCAGCCTCGCTCGCGAGCCAGGCAGGCGCAAGCCTGCACTGGGACCCTGCGATCGCGGCCTTCACGCCGGATCTTGCGCCTGCGACCGGGCGCATGGCGGGCGCGGCTCGTGGTATCTTCGGGCTCGCCGCCGCCGCAGGCGACGGCGAGCAGGCGGCCGAAGCGATCCTCGCGGATCTCGGGCGAGCAGGCGGCCTCGCGCGCGGCCCGACGCTCGAGTCGCCGGCGGATCGTTCGGCCACGGCCGTCGATGCGGTATGGGAGATCGAGGGGCTCGGCCCTGCCTTCGTCGATCTGCAGAACGATGTGACCGCGGCGGACGTGCGCCTCGCGCATCGCGAGGGATACGAGCACGTCGAGCACATGAAGCGCTACACGACCCACGGCATGGGGAGCGATCAGGGCCGCATCGGCGGACTCGTGGGCAGCGCGATTCTGGCGCGCGCGCGGGCGGCGCCGCTCGCCGCGGTGGGCCAGTCGAAGTCGCGTCCCTACACGCAGCCCGTGGCACTCGCAGCGCTCGCCGGCGGCGAGGTCCGCGAGCACTACCGGCCGAAGCGCCGCCTGCCGCTGCACCTTTGGCACGAAGCCGCCGGGGCGACCTTCGTCGCGACGGGTCTGTGGCTTCGGCCGCTCGTCTACTCGCGCGAGCCGGGTTGGGAGCCGGTGCTGCGGGAGGCGCGAGCGGTGCGCGAATCGGTCGGCGTCACGGACGTGTCGAGTCTCGGCAAGATCGACGTGCAGGGTCCCGATGCGGCGCGCTTTCTCGATTTCATCTACGCCAACCGCTTCTCCACGCTGCCGGTCGGCCGCTCGCGCTACGGCATCATGCTGCGCGAGGACGGCATGCTGCTCGATGACGGCACGACCTCGCGGCTCGGGCCGCAGCATTTTCTCATCACGACCACCACGGCCAACGCAGGCGCGGTGCTCGAGCATATGGAGTTTCACTTGCAGGCGGTGTGCGCCGCGCTCGAGGTGCGCCTCACCGAGGTCGGCGATCAGTGGGCGCAGCTCGCCGTCGCAGGTCCGCGCTCGCGCGAGATCCTCGCCCGCATCGTCAGCGGACTCGACCTCTCGGGCACGGCTTTCCCCTTCATGGCGGCCGCGGCGGCGCGGATCGCGGGCATCTCAGGGCGGGTGTTTCGCATCTCTTTCTCCGGCGAGCTCGCCTACGAGCTCGCGGTGCCGGCGAACGAGGCGCTGCCGGTCTGGTCGGCGCTGCTCGAGGCCGGGCGGCCGTTCGGCATCGCTCCTTACGGTCTCGATGCCCTCAACACGCTGCGGATCGAGAAGGGCCACGTGACCGGAGCCGAGCTCAACGGCAACACGACGGCGGATGATCTCGGATTCGGTCGGATGCTGAAGGGCGAGGGTGACTTCATCGGGCGCGCGCTCGCGCGACGCGCCGGGCTTGCGGCGCCCGATCGGCTGCAGCTCGTCGGTCTGCGGCCGCTCGATCGGACCGAGCGCCTGCGCAACGGCGCGCATCTCGTTGAAGCGCAGGCGCCCGCCCAATCGCTCGGCTATGTGACCTCCTCGACGCCCTCGGTGGCGCGCGACGGCTGGGTAGGCCTGGCGCTTCTCGCCGGCGGCAGGCGCCGTATCGGACAGCGGCTCCTTCTCGTTTCGCCCATCCACGGCGAGCGCGTCGAGGTGCAGATCACGAGCCCCGTGAGTTTCGATCCGGAGAATGATCGTGCCCGCGCCTGAGGCGGCGGCGAGCGAGCCCGTCGCGGCGATCGCGCTGCGCTCGTGTGCCGTGGACATCGTGGAGATCGCGCCGCTTCGCGCGGGCGCGGCCCAGATGCAGAGCCTCATCGAGGCGCGGGGCTCGAGGCTCCCGCCGGTCGGGCACGTGGCCGCGACGGCCGATCGCTGGGTACTGTGCGTGCGTCCCGGGCGTTGGCTGTTGCTCGAATCGCGCCGCGAGCCGGGGATGAGCGCCGCGCGTTGGGAAAGTGACTGCACCGCAACCGCCACCGCGGTCGATCTGACCTCCGCGTTCCGCGTGCTCGATGTCGCGGGGCCGGCGGCGCGCGAGGTGCTGGCGCGGGGCTGCCGTCTCGATCTGCATCCCGCCGCCTTTCCGGCGGGCCGCGCGGCGCGCACCATCATGGCTCAGGTGCCGGTGATCCTCGCGGCGCGCTCCTTGGGTGTCGTCCTGCTGACACCCGCGACGACGGCGCGGCACTTCAGCGAGTGGCTCGCGGCGACGGCGGGACCTTTCGGGCTCGCTCCGCGGGCCGATCTCGCCACCTTCGATCTGTTTGGGCAATCGCCCGGAGCGCTTGAGTTATGAAAGATTCCGCGAGAGCCGTCGTCATCGGCGGCGGGGTGGTCGGCGCGAGCGTTCTCTACCACCTCGCCAAGATCGGCTGGCGGGACGTTCTGCTTCTCGAGCAGAGCGAGCTCACGGCCGGCTCGACCTGGCACGCGGCGGGTGGCATGCACACGTTCAACGGCGAGGCCAACATCTCGAGATTGCAGAAGTACACGATCGATCTTTACCGTGAGATCGAGGCGCTCTCGGGCCACTCGTGCGGGCTGCACCCGAACGGCGGTCTGATGCTGGCGGCCACGCCCGGCGAGCTCGACAGTCTGAAGCTCATCTGCTCGCGCGCGCGCTACCTCGGCATGGAAACCGAGATGATCTCGCTCGAGGAAGCGAAGCGCTTGAATCCGCTCATCGATACGCGCTTCTTCATCGGCGCGCTGTGGCGCGCCGATGGCGGTCACTGCGACCCTTCCGGAACCACGCACGCCTACGTGAAGGCGGCTCGCCAGCTCGGCGCAGCGGTGGAGCGCTTCACCCGCGTGATCGCGCTCGCGGCGCGCCGCGACGGCGCCTGGGATGTGGTCACCGACAAGGGCACCGTTCACGCCGAGCACGTGATCAACTGCGCCGGATTGTGGGCGCGCGAGATCGGACACCTTGTCGGCATCGAGCTGCCGGTGCTCGCGATGGAGCACCATTACCTCGTAACCGAGGATCTCCCGGAGCTCAAGGGACGCGAGCGCGAGATCGTCAACACGACCGACTACTCGGGCGAGATCTACATGCGCCAGGAGCGCGCGGGCGCGCTGATCGGCACCTACGAGCCCGATGGCGTGGTGTGGTCGCCGCTCAAGACGCCTGAGGAGTTCTCGATGCAGCTCCTGCCCGAGGACTTCGAGCGGCTCGCGCCTTACTTCGAGGTGGGCTTTCAACACTTTCCGGCGCTCGGGCGCGTCGGCATCAAGAAGGCGATCAATGGTCCCTTCACTTTCGCCCCCGACGGCAATCCGCTCGTCGGGCCCGTGCGCGGGCTGAGGAACTTCTGGGTCGCCTGCGCCGTCATGGCGGGTTTCAGCCAGGGGGGCGGCATTGGTCTGGTGCTGTCGCGCTGGATGGCCGAAGGCGATCCGGGCCAGGACATCCTCTCGATGGATGTGGCGCGATTCGGCGCGTTCGCGACGCCCAAGTACACCTCCATCAAGGTACCGGAGAACTACTCCAGGCGATTCCGACTCGCCTATCCCAACGAGGAGCTGCCGGCTGCGCGCCCGGTGCGCCGCTCGCCGATTTATGACCGGCTGAAATCCGCGGGCGCCGTGATGGGCGCGAATTTCGGGCTCGAGCACGCGCTGTGGTTCGCTCCGCAGGGCGTGCCGCCGACCGAGACGCCGAGCTATCGCCGATCGGAGGCCTTCCCGTTCGTCGCTCGGGAATGTCGCGCGGTGCGCAGCACCGTCGGCATCTACGAGACGACCAACTATGGAAAATATGAGGTGGCCGGGCGCGGCGCGCGCAGCTGGCTCGATCGGGTGTTGGCTTCGCGGATCCCCCCGGTGGGGCGCCTGAAACTCGCCCCGATGCTCAATCGGGCGGGGCGGATCGTCGGGGATTTCTCGATCGCCTGCCTGGCCGAGGACCGATTCCTCATTGTCGGCTCGGGATTCGCGGAGGAATTTCACCTGCGCTGGTTCTTCTCGTGCGAGCCGCCGGCGGATGTCTTCGTGCGCTCGGTGGCATCGACCCTCATGGGGTTCTCCGTCGCGGGGCCGAAGTCACGGGAGCTTCTGCAACGCCTCGTCCGGCTCGATCTTTCCCCCGGGGCGTTCAAGCTCTTTCACATCGCCCAGACCGCCGTGGGTTTCGCGCCCGCGATCCTCACGCGCTCCGGATTCACCGGCGAGCTCGGCTACGAGATCTGGACGAGCCCGGACTACCTCGCCTCGCTCCACGATGAGCTCCTCGAGGCGGGCAGTGATCTGGGTGTGGTGCATTTCGGCGGACGCGCGCTCTCCTGCCTCAGGCTGGAAAAAGGCTACGGCTCGTTCAACAAGGATTTTCGCCCGGACTACACGCCGGCAGAGACCGGCCTCGATCGCTACGTCGATTTCGACAAGCCCGACTTCACCGGCCGTGCCGCGGCGCTTGCGGAGCGCAGCGCGGGCCCGAAGCGACGGTTCGTGATCCTCGAGCTGCCCGGCGCCGACACGGAAGCGATCGGCTACGAGTCGATCCTGAAGGACGGCGCCGCGGTCGGTTATGTGACCTCGGCGGCATTCGGACACTGCATCGGCAAGAGCCTCGCCGCGGGTTACGTTCCGGCCGCGCTCGCGCGCGAAGGAGAGCCGTTTCAGATCGATGTGTTCGGCGAGCTTCGCGCGGCGATCGTTCGCCTGCAGCCGCTCTACGATCCCGAGGGATCTCGGCTCAGAGGTTAGCCTGAAGTCCCGCGCGCATCCCGGCTCGCATCGATCGGGGTGGGGCTTCCTTCGGCATCGATGTCAGCTTCCTGAGCTTCCCGAGTGGCTGCGGCGCCGGACGCCCTGGCGGACAAGGTGTCCGCGATGAAAAACTTATACAGCCCAACGCCGAGCGGTCCGCCGACGAGCGGTCCGATGATGGGTACCCACCAATACCCGTAAGGTCCCGGGAAGGCGTTGGGCCCCCATCCCATCAGCCAGCAAAAGAGCCGCGGGCCGAAATCGCGCGCGGGATTGATGGCATAGCCCGAGCCGGTGCCGAAGGACATGCCGACCGCGGCCACCGCCATGCCGACCATGAAGGGCGCGAGGTTGGCTTTCACGCCGACGTTCATCGAATCGGCGATGGCGAGGATGAAGAGCAGCAAAAAAAAGGTCGCGACGATCTGATCCAAGAGCGGCCCGAGCAGGCTCGCGCCGTAGTAATGCGCGGGAAAGGTCGCGAAGATGCTGAAGGTCGTCATGCCGCCGGGGGCCGCGCGGGTCACGACCTCGTGCGCGGCGTTCCACATGTCGATCGCCGGGGCGTAGTCGGCGAAAACCAACGCCGCACCGGCGAACGCGCCGGCAATCTGCGCTCCCGAATAGGGCAGCACCTTCGCCCAGGGGAAGTCACCCTTGACGGCGAGAGCCAGTGTCACCGCCGGGTTGAGATGCGCGCCGGTGACGCCGCCCGCCACGTACACCGCCATCGTGACCGCCATGGCCCATCCCCAGGTGATGAGCAGCCAATCGCCCGCGCCGGCGAAGATCGCCGGGGTTCGGCCGGATTCGGGAAGTCCCACCACCGCAACGGCGACCACGCCGGCACCGAAAGCCAGCATGACGAAGGTGCCGAAAAACTCGGCCAGCAGCTCGCTCCACAGGCTGCGGGCGCGCCAGCCCGTTTTAATGCCGATTTTCAAAACTGTCTCCCTCCATTGCGGCGTCCCGGTGCCGCCGACGTCAGCGGCCGCGGCGGGCGCATTCGTCACTCGACCCAGCCGAAGGACCGTTCGACCGCTTTCTTCCAACACTTGTAGTAATGGTCGCGCCGTTCGCGGCTCATGCCCGGTGTCCAGGTGTGATCGATCGCCCAGTTGGCACGCAAATCCTCGGTGTTGTCCCAGAAGCCGACCGCGAGACCCGCCGCATAAGCGGCACCGAGCGCCGTGGTTTCCACCACCTTCGGGCGAATCACCGGAGCATCGAGAATGTCGGCCTGGAACTGCATGAGCAGGTTGTTGGCGACCATGCCCCCGTCGGTCCTCAGGCTCGAGAGCCGGATGCCGCAATCGGCCTGCATGGCCTCGACCACGTCACGAACCTGGTAGGCGGTGGATTCCAACGCCGCCCGCGCGAGGTGCGCGCGCGTCGCGTAACGCGTGAGGCCGGCGATCACGCCGCGCGCATCATCGCGCCAGTAGGGCGCGTAGAGACCGGAGAAGGCCGGCACGAAATAGACATCCCCATTGTCCTCGACGCTCCCCGCCAACGGCTCGATCTGCGCCGCGGCGTCGAAGAGCTTGAGATTGTCGCGCAGCCACTGCACCAGCGCGCCGGTGATCGCGATGGCGCCCTCGAGGGCGTAGCAGGGCGCTTCGCTGCCGAAGCGGTAGGCGAGTGTGGTCAGGAGTCCGGCCTTGGATTGCACCGCCTTGGTTCCGGTGTTCATCAGCAGAAAGGAGCCCGTGCCGTAGGTGTTCTTGGCCTCACCGGGCGCGAAGCACGTTTGCCCCACGAGCGCCGCTTGCTGATCACCGAGAATCCCGGCGAGCCTGACGCCCCTCAGCCACGCCGTGCTCATCTCGCCATACACCTCGGATGAGGACACGATGCGGGGCAAACAGGCCCGCGGAATGGCGAACTCGGCGAGCATCCCCTCATCCCATTCGCAGGTCGCGAGATTCATCAGCTGGGTGCGGCTCGCGTTCGTGACGTCGATGATGTGCACGCCGCCTCGGGGGCCGCCGGTCAGATTCCAGGTCAACCAGCTGTCGATGGTGCCGAACAGGGCTTCGCCCGACTCGGCCTGCCGCCGCGCGCCCTCGACATTGTCCAGGATCCAGCGCAGTTTCAGGCCCGCGAAGTAGGTGGTGAGCGGCAAGCCGGTTTTGTCCCGGAAGCGGTCCTGACCACCCGCCCGGGCATAGCCGGCCACGAGCTGTGCGGTGCGCGTATCCATCCACACCACGGCATTGCACAACGGCCTGCCGGTCCTGCGGTCCCAGAGCAGAGTGGTCTCGCGTTGATTGGTGATGCCGATCGCGGCCAGATCGCCGGCGCCGAGATTCGCGCGCGCCAGCGCGGCACCGATCACCTCATCGGTGTTGCGCATGATCTCGAGCGGATCGTGCTCGACCCACCCCGGCTTCGGATAGATCTGCCGATGCTCCTTCTGGGCGAGGGAGACGATCTCTCCCTTGCGGTCGAAGACGATGAAGCGCGAGCTCGTCGTGCCCTGGTCTATGGCGCCAACGTAGCGTGACATGGAGCCTCCCCCCGCGAGCCGCGGTTATGGCTCGCCGACCCGTACGACCACCTTGCCGAAATGCCGGCCGGCGAGCAGATCGGTGAGCGCCTGCGGCGCGCGCTCGAGCCCCTCGACGAAATCCTCCCGCACGGTCATTCTGCCCTGTGCCACCCAGGCAGTCATGTCGCGCAGAAAGGTCTCGAAGCCGGTGGCGTAATGATCGAAGATGAGGAAGCCCTGCAGCTGCAGGCGTCGGGTCAATATCTGGCGCATCAGGAGCGGCACCTTGTTCGGGCCGGCGCCCGGTGTGCTCTCGTTATAGTGCGCAATGAGCCCGCACACCGGTATGCGCGCTCCGAGATTGAGCCGCGGCAACACCGCTTCGAATATCGCGCCGCCGACATTCTCGAAATAGACGTCGATGCCCTTGCCGGTTGCCGCGCCGAGCTGCTCGGTGAAATCGGCCCGGCGATGATCGATGCAGGCATCGAACCCCAGCGTCTGCAGCGCATAGTGGCACTTGTCAGGACCGCCGGCAATGCCGACCACTCTCGCCCCACCGAGCTTGCCGATCTGTCCCACGATGGAGCCGACGGCGCCGGCCGCGGATGCGACGACCACGGTTTCGCCGGTTCGTGGCCGCCCGATGTTGAGCAGCCCGTGGTAGGCGGTGAACCCCGGCATCCCGAGCAGGCTCAAGGCGAGGGAGTGATGCTCGATCCGCGGATCGAGCGGCCGTAGATCGCTGCCGTCCGACAGCGCGTGGGTCTGCCAGCCGCTTGAGCCCGCGACCCAGTCGCCCACCCGAAATGCCGGGTGACGCGAGAGCATCACGCGGCTCACCGTGCCGCCGACCATGACTTGCCCGATCTGCACCGGCGGCGCGTACGACGGACCCTCGTTCATGCGGCCGCGCATGTAGGGATCGATGGAAAGATAGATCGTCCGCAGCAGGACCTGACCTTCCGCGGGCGCGGGCACCTCCCGCTCAATCAGGCGGAAGTCATCCGCCCTGGGCTCGCCCTGCGGGCGCGCGTGCAACACGATCTGCCGGTTCAATGCGAGGGTCATGATCGCTCCGATAGGCGCAAACCACCGCCCGCCGCGGCGGATCGGGCGCGCCGTCAGTGTACGCGCGCGGCTCGATTGCGGGGACTAGATCAAGGTGGCCGCGAGCGCCTGCTCATCGAGCGCATAGCCCATGCCGGGAGCATCGCTCAGATGGAGCCAGCCGTCCGCATCGGCCTTCAGCGGCTCGGTCATCATGAAATCCCGCCGCTCGAGCGTCCACTCCGGCGGATCGTACGCGTACTCGAGAAAGGGGGCATCCGCCAGGCCCGCGACCAGATGGGCGTTGGCGGTGAGGCCCATGCCGTTGGTCCAGGTGTGGGGGGTGAAGACGAGCTGGTGCTCGTGCGCCATGGCCGCAATCCGCCGCAGTCCCGTGATGCCACCGACGAGAGCCGCGTCCGGCTGCACCACATCGACCGCTCCGATGGTGATCAGATCGCGCAGCTCGTGGAGCTGGCGCGTCATCTCGCCGGCCGCGATCCGCACCTCAGTCGCCTCGCGCAGCGCCTTCATGCCGGCGTGATCGCCACGATGCAAGGGCTCCTCCATCCAGAACACGCCGAGGTGCTCGAGCTCGCGAGCCACCGCGAGCGCGTCCTTCAAGCTCCAGGGCGCCTGCGTGTCCCACGGCATGCGCCAGCCCTGGTTGCAATCGACCATCAGCTCGAGCCGCGCACCGATGCGCGCACGCACCGCCTCGAGCGCGCGGATGTCATCCCGCCAGTCGCCACGGCGGAAGCGGATCTTCAGGGCATGGAAGCCCTCGCTGACATAACGCTCCGCCTGCTCCGCGAGCGCTTGCGGCTCGCGCAGCGAGCCGGAGGAGGCGTAGACCCGCACCCGGCTCGAGAGGCCGCCGAGCAGCCGCCAGCAGGGCTGGCCGGTGATTTTGCCGGCAAGGTCCCAGAGGGCGAGATCGAGCGGCCAGCACCGTCCATAGTGAAAGTCGATGTGCGAGAGCACGCGATGGTGCCGCTCGATGGCGAGCGCGTCCTGGCCGACGAACAAGGACTCGTGACCGGCGAAGCCGACCATCAGGTCCCCCGAGCCGTAGCCCTCGAGGCCCGTGTCAGTTGCCACCCGCACGAGGGTGGCATCGAAGTGCACCCGGGGCCGGGTGTCCCAGCTCGCATGGAAGGGGGGGCGCAGCGCCAGCCGATGATGGCTGATGCCGATCGAGGCGATGCTGTGCCGGCGGGAGGGGGGCGCCGGTTGCTTGAGCGACGCGTTCATGGGCTCGGGCCGTGGGGTCTGAGGCTAGGCTTCCACATTCCCGGCCACCCTCCAAGCCTAGAATTTGGCTATAGGCATCGAAAAAAGGCATGGAAATGGGATGCGCCGCGGCGCTTTGGGCGGATAGTATTTCGCGATGGGCTCCAACAAACCGATCGATCGTCGCTGGCTGCCGCTCAATGCGCTGCGCGCGTTCGAGGGCGTCGCCAAGCACGGCAGCTTCACGGCCGCGGCACACGCTCTGCTCATCTCCCAAAGCGCCCTGTCGCGCCACGTCATCTCGCTCGAGCGTCTGATCGGCGTACAGCTCTTCGAGCGCCGTCCGCACGCTCTGACACTCACCAAGGCGGGGCAGCACCTCCTGCCGGCGGTCGCCAAGTCATTCGACCGGTTGGAATATGCGATCGACGATATCCGCAACGAGGGCGCGCCGGCGCAGCGCATCCTGCGGGCGCGGATGCCGCCGAGCTTCGCGGTACAGCTCGCGGTACCCATTCTCAGGGATTTTCGCGAGGCGAGTACGGAGGTCGACATCGACCTCATCAGCCCCGCGGCGGCGGGTCGGCCGCTCGGCGATGTCGATGTGGCGGTGGTCTACTCCAGGCCCATGGTCACCGATCTCGTCGCCGACCTTCTCTGGCCCGTGCGCCAGAGCATCCTCTGCCATCCGCAGGTCGCGGCCCGGCATGCGGGCAAGGGCCTTCAGGCCTTCATCGAGGCGAACGAGATCGTGCACGTGCGCATCGATGAGCTGCCCCGGTACGATGCCTGGTCGCAGTTCGCGCGACAGGCCGGATTGAGCGGCCTCGGTGTCGAGCGCGGCCTGGTATTCGACACGGCGCTGCTCGCGGTGCAGTACGCCTTGAGCGGTCAGGGCATCGCGCTCGTCGATGCGAAGCTCTTTGCCGAGGAGATCCGCTCCGGGCGACTCGTGCGTCCGTTCGAGGCGACGCTCGACAACGGCTACGGCTACTACCTCCTCACTCATCCGGAGGGTCTGGCCGACACCGCGATCGCGCTCTTTCGCTCGTGGCTGATCGGCCGCTTCGGCGAGCGCGTGGCGGACCCGGCCGCGCCCGTGCAGCTTGCGGTCTCCAACGACTGGGACAAGGCGGAGGGCCAATCTCGATGAAGGAGGCGCGATGAAGGGACAGGCGCAGGTGGTGGTGGTCGGCGGCGGCGTGGTGGGCGCGAGCGTGCTCTATCACCTGACGAAGGCCGGCTGGAGGGAGGTGATGCTGATTGAGCGCGACGAGCTCACCTGCGGCTCGACCTGGCATGCCGCGGGCGGCATGCACACCATCAACGGCGATCCCAACGTCGCGAAGCTGCAGCAGTACACCATCAATCTCTACCGCGAGATCGAGCGCATCTCCGGCCAGTCCTGCGGCGTGCACCTCACCGGCGGCATCATGCTGGCGGGCACGCGCGAGCGGCTCGATTGGCTCAAGATGGCTCAGGCACGCGGCCGCTATCTCGGCATGCAGCTCGAGATGCTCTCAGTCGAGGAGGCGGCGCGACGCTTCCCGCTCCTTGATGCGCGGCATTTCGTCGGCGCGATGTTCGATCCCATCGAGGGTCACGTCGACCCCTACGGCGTCACGCACGCCTATGCCAAATCCGCGCAGATCGCCGGTGCCGAGGTGGTCCGCCATACCCGCGTGGTGGATCTGAAGCCGCGCTCCGATGGCACCTGGGATGTGATCACCGATCGCGGCAACGTGCACGCCGAGCACGTGGTCAATGCGGGCGGGCTCTGGGCGCGGGAAGTCGGACGGATGGTGGGCTTGGAGCTGCCGATCCTCGCGATGGAGCATCAGTATCTGATTACGGAGGAGGTGCCGCAGATCGCCGGTCTCGCCGAGCAGATGCACTGCATCGATTTCGAGGGTGAGCTGTATCTGCGCGAAGAGCGCGGCGGGGTGCTGATCGGCACCTACGAGCGCGCGGGTGTTCCCTGGTCGCCCATCGAGACGCCGTGGGACTTCACACAGAGCCTGCTGCCCAACGATCTGGAGCGGATCGCGCCCAGCCTCGAGGTGGCGTTCCAGCATTTTCCCTCACTCGGTGAGGTGGGGATCCGGAAGGTGGTCAACGGCCCCTTCACGTTTGCGCCGGATGGCAACCCACTCGTAGGTCCCATCAAGGGACTGCGCAACTTCTGGGTCGCCTGCGGCGTCATGGCCGGATTCAGTCAGGGCGGGGGCGTCGGTCTCGCGCTCTCGCAGTGGATGGTGAACGGAGATCCGGGCTCGGATATCTGGGCGATGGATGTCTCGCGCTACGGCGACTGGGCGACGCTCGCCTACACCAACGCCAAGGTACGCGAGAACTACTCACGCCGCTTTCGGATCCGCTTCCCCAACGAGGAGCTGCCGGCTGCCCGGCCGCTGCGCACGACGCCGATCTACGATCGGCTGCGCGAGCGCCATGCGGTGTTCGGGGAGTACTGCGGTCTCGAGCATCCGCTGTGGTTCGCGCCCACCGAGGCGCAGGCCCGGGAGGAGGTCACCTTCCGCCGCTCCAATGCGCATGCGCACATCGCCGCCGAGTGCCGCGCCGTGTGCGAGCGGGTCGGCCTCATCGAGACCGCCAACTACGGCAAGATCGAGGTCACGGGTACTGGCGCCGAGGCCTGGCTCTCGCGTGTGATGGCGAACCGGGTTCCCCCGGTGGGACGCATTGCGCTCACTCCGATGCTGAACGAGGGCGGCAAGCTGATCGGCGATTTCACGATGTGCCGCCTCGCGGCCGACCGTGTGCTGCTCATTGGGACTTTGGCCGCGGAGACGTATTACCTGCGTTGGTTCGAGCGCCATCCGCCTCCCGCCGGGGTGCGCGTGCGAGCTTGCGCGACGGAATACGTGGGACTCTCGGTGGCGGGGCCGGCCGCGCGGCCGCTGTTGCAGAGCCTCGTGCGCGCGGACCTTTCCAACACCGCGTTTCCCTTCCTCAGCTTCCGACGGCTCGATCTCGGCATGATCCCGGCGCTCGTGGGCAGGATCTCCTTCACCGGTGAGCTCGGGTACGAGATCTGGGTCACGCCCGACTATCAGCGCGCGCTCTACGAACTGCTGGTCACGGCGGGAGCCGGCCAGGGACTTAAGCCCTTCGGAGCACGCGCGCTCAACGCCCTGCGCATCGAGAAGGGCTTCGGCAACTGGACGCGGGAGTTTCGCCCGATTTACGGTCCCTATGAGGCGGGACTCGGCCGATTCGTCGCTCTCGAGAAAGAAGAGTTCATCGGCCGTTCGGCCGCGCTGAGGGAGCGCGCGAGCGGTGGCGAGCGGCGTCTCGTTTCCTTTCTCGTGGATGCCACCGATGCCGATGCGATCGGCGATGAGCCGATCTGGCACGACGGCCGGGTCGTCGGCTGGGTGACCTCGGGCGCGTACGGCCACCGCGTAGCCCGCTCGCTCGCGCTCGGCTACGTCCCGGCGGCGATCGCCGCCGCGGACGAGGGATTCGAGATCGAGATCATCGGTGAGCGGCGGCCGGCGCAGCGACTTTCCGCTTGCGCCTACGACTCCATCGGCACGCGCATGCGCGCTTGAGCGAGGTAAGCACCGTGAGCACGAGAGCCCATAAAGAGCCTGGTCTGATGAAGCGCCTGGCCGCGGGTCCGGTGATCTGCGCCGAAGGCTACGTGTTCGAGCTCGAGAGGCGCGGCTACCTGCAGGCGGGGGCCTTCGTGCCGGTCGTGCTCACCGAGCACCCGGAGGTGGTCGAGCAACTGCACATGGACTTCGTGCACGCGGGCTCCGATGTCACCGAGGCACTCACCTACTACGTGCACCGGGAGAAGTTGAAGGTCATCGGGCGCGAGCGGGAGCTCGAGTCGATGAACCGCATCGCGCTCCAGATCGCGAAGAAAGTGGCGCGCCGCACGCACACGCTCTTCGCCGGCGACATCTGCAACACCAACATCTACGATCCGAACGACCGCAAGGCGCTGAAGGAGGTCGAAGCGATCTTCGCCGAGCAGGTGGGCTGGGCGGCCGATGCCGGCGTCGACTACATCGTGGCGGAGACCTTCTCCTGGGGCGGCGAGGCGCTCATGGCGCTCGAGGCGATCCGCAAGTACTCCAAGGTTCCGGCGGTGGTGACGTTCGCCGTCCATCGGGAGCCGACGCTGCGCGAGGGGTGGACCCCGGTCGAGGGCTGCAAGCGGCTGGAAGCCGCGGGCGCCGACGTCGTCGGCATCAACTGCCATCGCGGTCCCGCGACTTTGATGCCGATCCTGAAGAAGATCCGTCGGGCGGTGAAATGTGAGGTCGCGGCACTGCCGGTACCGTATCGCACGACGCGCCGCGAGCCCTCCTTCATGTCACTGACCGATCCTTGCTGCGGCGGCGCGCGAGCCTTTCCGACCGGGCTCGATCCTTTCCTGTGCACGCGTGCGGAGATCGCCGACTTCGGCCGCGAAGCCTACGCGCTGGGTATCCGGTATCTGGGCGTCTGCTGCGGCGCGGGTCCGCATCACATCCGCGCTTTGGCCGAGGCGCTCGGCCGCCATCCCGAGGCCAGCCGATACTCGGCGGACATGTCCAAACATGCCTACTTCGGCACCAACAAGCGGATCAGGTCGATCCAAACCGCCTACCGGTCACGTCTGTAGTTTGGGCGAGCTTATCCGCTGGGGAGCAACGACCGCTTGAAGCTCCGGGAAATCCGCACCTTCGTCGTCGCCAACCCGCCGCCGCACAACGGCGGGCGGTACTTCGTGTTCGTCAAGCTCTCGAGCGCCGACGGTATCTGCGGGGTCGGCGAGGCGTACGGTGTTCCGTTTCACCCGCAGCACGTGGCGCGCCTCCTCGAGGACGTGTTCGGGCGCTACCTCGAGGGCGAGGATCCTCACGACATCGAGCGGATCTGGCGGCGCGTCTACTCCTCCGGCTACTCGCAGCATCCGGACCTCGCGCTCATGGGCGTACTGAGTGCGCTCGAGATGGCCTGTTGGGACATCATCGGCAAGGCGGCGGGGCAGCCGGTGTACAAACTCTTGGGCGGACGCGTGCACGAGCGGCTGCGCACCTACACCTATATCTACGCGAGACCCGCAGATCGCACCGACGTGTACCGGGACCCGGACCTCGCCGCCGAGCGCGCCGCCGAATATCTCGCGCAGGGATTCACGGCGCTGAAGTTCGATCCGCTCGGACCCTATTCGGCCTTCGACGGCCGCCAGCCCTCGCTCGAGGCGCTCGAGCGCTGCGAGCGGTTCATGCGGCAGCTGCGCGCGGCGGTGGGATCGCAGGCCGATCTTCTCTTCGGTACCCACGGGCAGATGACCGCATCCGGGGCCATCCGCCTGGCCCGCCGCATCGAGCCGTATGATCCGCTCTGGTTCGAGGAGCCGGTGCCGCCGGATGCGCCGGAGGAGATGGCCAAGGTCGCGCGCGCCACGCGTGTGCCGATCGCCGCCGGTGAGCGGCTCACGACCAAGTACGACTTCGCGCGCGTGTTGAGCAGCGGCGCCGCGTCGATTCTGCAGCTGAACCTCGGACGGGCGGGGGGCATTCTCGAAGGGAAGAAGATCGCGGCGCTCGCCGAGGTCCACCATGCGCAGATCGCCCCGCACCTTTATTGTGGGCCGGTCGTGGGGGCCGCCAACATCCAGCTCGCCGCCTGCAGCCCGAATTTCCTCATCCTCGAAGGCATCGAGCGCTGGCAGGGTTTTCACGCCGAGATCCTGCGCCGGCCCGTGCGCTGGGAGGACGGCTACATCATCCCGCCGAGCGAGCCCGGCCTCGGAGTCGAGCTCAACGAGGAGGTGGCCCTGAAGAACCCTTATACCGCCACGGCGCTGCATCTGGAGATGACGGGCGAGCCCGTGGGCCCCAACTGATATGCGCAAGACGATTCCCGAGTCTGCGCGCGCGATCGAGGTCGTGCACGAGACCGACGTCCTCGTCGTCGGCTCAGGTCCCGGCGGCCTCGCGGCCGCACTCGCCGCCGCGCGCGCCGGCGCCCGCACGACCTTGCTCGAGCGGTACGGCTGCTTCGGCGGCAACATCACCCAGGTCGGCGTCGAGGGATTTGCCTGGTATCGGCACGAGGGGACGGTCGACTGCGAGGGAATCGGCATCGAGCTCGAGCAGCGCGCCAAGGCCATGGGTGCGGCGACGCCGGAGCCGCAGTCCTCGAGCTACGCGCTCGATGCCGAGATGTTCAAATACGTGGCCGACGTTCTCATCGCCGAGGCCGGCATCGCGCCTTTCCTGCACCGCCTGTGCGTCGCGCCCGTGCTGGAAGGCAGCCTCATTCGTGGGGTGATCACCGAAAGCAAGTCGGGTCGTGAGGCCTTCCTCGCCCGGCGCGTGATCGATGCGACGGGCGATGCCGACGTGGCGGCACGCGCGGGCGCGCCCGTCCGCAAGGCCCCACGAGAGCAGCTCATGGCCGCCTCCGTCATGTTCTCGATGACCGGCGTCAACAAGGCGCGCTTTCTCGAGCAGGTGCGCTCGGACCCGCAGACCTATCGTGACTGGGCCGGCAACGGCGAGTGGGACATCGAGACCACCGGCAAGGAGGACGAGCTCTTCTCCCCGTTCCTGCGCAAGCCCTTCAAACAGGCTGCCGAAACCGGAATCATTCCGCCGGGACTGAGCACCATCGCTGGGACCTGGGGCAGCGTCAGCGATCAGGGCGATCTCACCTATCTCAATCTCGTCAGCCTTCCGAACATCGACGGCACGGATGCCAACGACCTCACGGCTGCCGAGATCGAGGGCCGCCGTCAGGCGATCCACGCGATCGAGGCATTGAAGCGCTTCATGCCCGGCTGCGAGCAGGCGAAGCTGCGTAACTTCGGCATGACGCTCGGGGTGCGGGACACCCGCAAGATCGATGCGCTCTACAACCTGACCGCCGCGAACGTGCGCGGCGAGGCCCGCTTCGAGGATGCGATCGGCATCTTTCCGGAGTTCATCGACGGCTATGGCCTGCTCATCCTGCCGACCACCGGGCGCTACTTCCACGTGCCCTACCGGGCGCTGGTGCCGAAGGGCGTCGGCAACCTGCTGGTGGCCGGCCGCTCGATCGGCGGCGACCGCATCTCTCACGCCGCCGTGCGCAACATGATGTGTTGTGCGGTCAGCGGTCAGGGCGCCGGAGCCGCCGCCGCGGTGTCGCTGCGCACCGGCGAGCCGTTCGAGAAGCTCGATGTACGTGCCGTGCAAGAGGAGCTCGTGCGTCAGGGAGCGCGCATCCGTTGAGGCGCGGCGGCGGATCGGCACTGCGGCGCACGTTCGCCAAAGAGGGCGCGGCGCGCTGGTGGGTGCTGGCGCTCCTTAGTCTCGCGATCGCCGGCAGCTACTACGAATACGACGCGATCGCGCCGATCGCCGGCTTCCTGCGCGCCGACCGCGGTTTCACCCAGGCGCAGATCGGGATGCTGAACGCGGTCTTCAGTCTGCCCAACATCTTTCTCGCCCTGGCGGGCGGCGTGCTCATCGATCGCTACGGAGCCGCTCGCATCGCCGGCTGGACGGCGGCGCTGTGCCTCATCGGTGCGGCGCTGACGGCGATCGGCTCGCCCTACGCCGTGATGGTGACCGGGAGGCTGATATTTGGAGTCGCCGAGGAGGCGCTTTTCATTGCGCTGCTCGCCGGGCTCGCGCAGTGGTTCTCGGGCGGCGGCACGGCGCTCGCGATGGCGCTCTTCTTCAGCTTCGCGCGCATCGGCTCGTACGCCGCCGATACCTCGCCCGACTGGGCGCATGCGCTCTATGCTCAGGGCTGGCAGCGGCCGCTGTGGCTCGCGGCTGCAGCGACCGCGGCCAGCCTCGTCGCGGCGTTGATCTATCGGCTCATCGACGCGCGCGCGCGCGCCTCAGGCCGCCTGCCGGCTGCATCGGCCCCGGAGCGGATCAGCTGGTCGGACCTCGTGAGCTTCGACCGCTCGTACTGGTACATCCTCACACTCAACGTGCTGTTCGCGGCCGTGTTCTTCCCCTTCCGCAGCACCTTCGCGATCGAGTACTTCCAGGACGCGAAGGGCCTGACGCTGCAGCAGGCGGGACTCGCCAACAGCTGGGTGTTCCTTGCGGCCATCTTCGCCACGCCGCTGTTCGGTTTCCTGGCCGACCGGTTCGGTCGGCGCTCGCTCATCATGATGATCGCGACGCTGCTGATGCCACTCGTGTTTCTCATCCTCGGCACCACGGACTGGAGCCTGTGGATCTCGACGGCCCTCATGGGCATCAGCTTCTCGGCGGTGCCGGCGGTGATCTGGCCTTCGACGGCGATGCTGGTCGAGCCGCGGCGGCTCGGCACGGCCTTCGGCCTCATCAACCTGCTGCAGAACCTCTTCCTCGCGGCGAGCAACCTCGCCGCGGGCTGGCTCGCCGATCGCGCCCACGCCGGACCCGCTCACCCGGCGGGCTATGACCCCATGCTGTGGTACTTCGGACTGCTCAGCCTCGTCGCCTTCGCATCGGTGGCATTGCTCTGGCGGCGCGAGATCGGACCTCATGGACATGGTCTCGAGACGCATCTCGGCAAGTCGATGACGCAAATCGGTCAGCCCCCGGCCCGGGCGGCGGACATACTTACTCCCAAATGAATAGTCAGAGCACCGGCGAGCGGCGGTTTCCGCAGGAGGCGGCCGCGGTCATCATCGGCCAGGGAGGGATCGTCGGGGCGGCGCTCGCTCATCATCTGATCGAGCGCGGCTGGGACCACCTGGTCGGCATCGACAAGTCGGCGGTTCCGACCGACATCGGCTCCACCGCCCATGCCTCGGATTTCTGCTACATGACGAGTCACGACAGGATGTCGGTGTTCACCACCCTCTACAGCCGCGAATTCTACGAGCGTCTCGGGCACTACAGCCGGGTCGGAGGCCTCGAGGTGGCTCGGGTCGGCGACGACGAGCGCATGGAGGAGCTCAAGCGCAAGGTGGGATCCGCCAAGGCGTTCGGCACGCGGGCCCAGCTGATCTCGGCCGTGCGGGCGAAGGAATACTTCCCGCTGCTGCAGGAGCGGATGATCCAGGGCGCGCTGTGGGATCCCGATGCCGGCCTCGTGGTGCCCCGCTCGCAGCGGGTCGCGGGGGTTCTCCTCGAGCGAGCCATCGCGAGCGGCCGTCTGCAGGCCTTCGCCAACACGCCGGCGCTGTCGATCGACGTTCACGATGGGCGCGTCCGCGGTGTCGAGACCCGCAAGGGCTACATCAAGACGCCGATCATCATCCTCAGCGCCGGCATCTGGGGCCCGCTGCTCGCCGCACGCACCGGCTCGCCGCTGCCGCTGATGCCTTTCGAGCACCCGCTGCTCTTTTTTGGTCCTTTCAATGAATTCGCCGGGACCGGCAAGGAGATCGGCTACCCGCTGCTGCGCGACCAGGGCAACTCCTCATACATGCGCGACACCGGCGATCCGACCACGGCGGAGGGCGGACAGCTCGAGTGGGGCTATTACGAGCAGGATGAGCCGCGGCTGGTGCATCCGCGCGATATCGCCGAGCCCGGCGAGGCCCGCCTCTCGCCCTCGATGCGGGATATGGAAATCGAGCAGGTGATGCAGGGTTATGAGCGCGCGACCGAGCTGGTGCCTCTGCTCGGGGAGTTGGGATGGGATGCGAAGCGCTCCTTCAATGGGCTCATGTCCATCACCGCCGACGGCTCGCCGCTCGTCGGCGAATCGCCTGAGATCGGCGGCCTGTGGTTCGCCGAGGCCGTGTGGGTCAAGGATGCTCCGGGCATCGCCAAGGTGCTCGCCGACTGGATGACCCACGGACGCACCGAGTGGGATCCCTACAGCATCGACATCGCCCGCTTCTACGCGGTGCAGAAGACACCGGCGTACGTCTCCGGCCGTTGCTTCGAGACCGCGAAGAAAGTCTACAACCCCGCCGTGCACCCCCGCGAGCCATACCTCACCGGACGCGACCTGCGCCGGGGACCCTTCTGGCCGCGCGAGAAGGAGCTCGGCGGCTACTTCATGGAGGCGGCCGGCTGGGAGCGCGCCCACGGCTATCAGGCCAACGAGCCTCTGCTCGAGAAGTACGGTGAGCGCGTGCCGCAGCGGCGCAACGAGTGGGACGCGCGCCACTTCTGGGCCGTCTCCAACGCCGAGCAGCTGGCAATGAGCGACAACGTGGGGATGGTCAACCTGTCGCATTTCGCCATCTACGATGTTTCGGGCGCCGAGACGGAAGCCTTGCTCGAATACCTGTCGGTCGCCAGGGTGGGTGGGGCAACGGCGCTCGGGCAAGGTGTCTACACACACTTTCTCGATGAGGCGGGCGGCGTGCACTCGGACCTGACCATCATCCGGTTGGGCGCTTGCGAATACCGGGTCGTCTGCGGCGGCAGCACCGGGCCGCGCGATCTCGCCTGGATGCGCCGAATCCGCGAGGCGCGCGGATTGAAGGCAGAGATCGCGGACCGCTCCGATGAGATGGTCACCCTCGGGCTATGGGGTCCGAACGCACGCCGCATTTTGCAGGCGGTGGCGGACGAGCCGGAGGCGCTGACCCACGAGCGCTTTCCGTTCGCGACCGCCCGCTTGATCGGCGTGCGCGGCTTGCCCGTCTGGGCATTCCGCATCTCCTACGTGGGCGAGCAGGGATGGGAGCTCTATGTGTCGCCGAGCTATGGGCTTGGCCTCTGGGACCTGCTCTACGAGCAGGGCGTCGTACCCGTGGGCATCGAAACGTACGCCAACACCCGGCGGATGGAAAAGAGCCTTCGCCTGCAGAACGCGGACCTGCTCACCGAGTACAACCTCTACGAGGCGGGTCTCGCGCGGGCGAAGGTGAAGGGCGATGACTTTCACGGCAAGGCGGCTTACCTCGAGCAGCGCACGCGCGCGCGGCAGCCGGCTTACCTGTGCACCCTGACACTGGAGAGCAACGTCGACGCCAACGGCATCGCGCGCTATCCGGTGGGCCAATGGCCGATCCTCGATCCCGACTCGCGCGAGGTGCTGATCGACGAGCTGGGACGACGCTCGTTCACCACCAGCATCGCCTACGGGCCTTCCGTGGGAAAGAACATCGCGCTCGGCTATCTCCCCGAGCGCCATGCGCAGGAGGGGCGCGCGCTCGTCATGGAATACTTCGGCGAGCACTACCCGTTGCGCGTCGCGGCGGTGGGGCAGCGCGCGCTCTACGATCCCGCCAACGAGCGCCCGAAGTCCTGATATAGGCACGCTCGGGGCTCCGGCCCGTCGGATTGGGAGAGCCATGCGGTGGAAAATGACCGAAGTGGGGAACACGTCGCGTGAAGGATGCGCAACCGTAACTACACTAATGGACGTCCCAAGCAGGCCCATTATGGTAAGTACCGTCGGCCTTTCAGCGTACGGTTTAGGTCCGCAGTTCACCTCCGGGTTGACTTCCGGTAGTGGCCACGTCGCCGCGCTCGAGGGCCGGATCCGGCAGGATCAAGTGCAGCTGAATGATTGGACGACGTGCGTGTCGGCCAACACCCCCAAGGGACAGTCCGCGATACAGAAGCTCTCCGGTGCGATCAGTGCGGCCAGAGAGCAGATCGCCAGAACTCTGCAATCCCAGTCCGGCGGACCCTCTCCCGCTTCCGCAGCATCCGCAACGGAGGCGCAGAACGCGAAGGCAGCGCCTTCCTCCAGCGCGAGCGGATCGAGCCGTGCACCTTCGGTGGATATCTGGGTCTAGCCCCCGCCCAGTGCGCCCCCACATCGCCAACGAGCACTTGGGCGAGCGGTTCCGGCCAGACCCGGGTACTGGGGTGGACCCTCTAGAATCCCCGAAAGCCGACACTCGATCGATCGCCGGCAGCGTAAGATCATACCTGCCGGCATAGCGGCGTATTGGGAGCACCTCTGTGCGTGAGTCGGCTCTCACGAGACGTGGTGCGGGGCGAAGGCCACGCTTTGTCGCCACGTTTGTTGTGCTATTCCTCCTCCCGCTGACTGCGCTCGATTCGAAGCCTGAGAGCGCCGGCGCCCATCGGAATGACCAAATGCCGCAAGCGGCACCCGCCGCAACGCAGCACGCTGTCGCCAAGGCGCGGCTGCCCGGGGTCACGATCAAAGCGGCGAAGGAGCAGGCGCTGCGGACAAGGTGCATCGCTTCGTCGCCGCGGTGGTCGTTCGCCCTTCGGATGAGACCCTGTGGCGCTGGAACACTCCGGTCTGCCCCCTGGTGGCAGGGCTGCCGAGACCGCTCGGTGAGTTCATCCTGAGGCGCATCTCGAAGGCCGCCGCCGATGCGCACGCCCCGCTCGCCGGGAAGGTGTGCCACCCGAACCTGTTCGTCATCGGAACGAATGCTCCTGATTTGCTCCTCAAGAGGTGGTTAGAGCGGGAGCCGCTGATGTATGACACGCGAAATGGCGGCGAGCCCATAAAGCGTTTCCTCGAATCCAAACGGCCCGTCCGCGTCTGGTACAACAGCGACCTCAGCTGCGAGGACGGTGGGCCGGCCAGCCCGGGCGGAACCGCGCTGGCTATGTACGCCTGGATGTCGATTCCGGCGCGGCGCCGACCATTCTGAGACTGTTTGCCGGCAGTGGGACACCACCGCGGGGAATGACGCCGTGGGACCGGGCGCTGCTTTATTCCCTGTACAACACGCGACAGCAGGACAAGCAGCAAGTAGGGGATATGGAATCCACTATGATCCAGCGCATCCACTCACGTGATGAGCATCATCCTCGCACTATTCGCAGCCGTACGGTCGAAAGTCATCGTTCTATCGCAGCCTGCTGCGTGGGCCGTGCGCTCGATGAGACAGTCTGCGAAGTCCGCCGAGCTTGCACGAAAGATACGCAGTGCTTGGCCG
>JBAUOO010000179.1:0-3043 GCA_049579785.1 Steroidobacteraceae bacterium | reverse complement strand
GGGTCGCCGACTTACCCAGCGGAGGCGTACCAGCTGGCCGCTGGCAGTTTAGGCGTCGGCGCCGGCAGCGCCAACGGAACGACCGGCGGTAGCGCCGTGGACATGGGCGCGTGGGGAGGGACCGACGTGAACACCGGGAAGTCCGTCGCGCAGATCGGCTGCAATTTCGTGGCGGGTAGCACTTCCGGCTCACTTTCGGCTCCTCCGAGTCCGCCGGTCCTGAGCGTTTCCTGACCTCGAGAGCTTGACGGTTGATCCGCACGGAGTGCGGCATGCGAATGACGCCGGGGCGATTTCGCTACGGCAGCCGCTCTCGTAGCTCAGGCCTCATGATGAAGTGATCGCGGCTCAGGAGGTTAACCCCAGCAACGTACTCGGCGGGCGCAGTCTCCGGGTATGCGAGGTGCATCTCCTTGAGGATCAGCGCAAGGTGCACCTGCATCTCAATGCGCGCGAAGAGTTCCCCGATGCAGTTGCGCGGTCCCGCGCCGAAGGGACAGGTGGCAAGAGGATGCCGTTCTTTCGTCTTCTCCGCCGCGAAGCGATCTGGATCGAAGTCGGCTGGTGATTCCCAGAGTTTGGGATGGCGCTGCAGCAGGAACGGCGAGATATAGATCTCGGTCCCTGCCGGAACGAAATACTCGCCGAGATGATCGCCGTGCACCGCCCGGCGCGTCAGCATCCAGAGCGGCGGATAGGTGCGCAGCGCCTCCTCGAGCACCTGCTGCAGGTAGCCAAGCCCAGCCACTGTCTCAAAGGTGAGTGGCGCATCGCCAAGCGCGGCGAGCTCGGCGAGGAGCCGCTCTTCGACGTGGGGATGTTTCGCAAGCAGATACCAGACCCAGTTGAGGAGGCTGGCCGTCGTCTCGTGCCCCGCGATGACGAGCGTAATGCCCTGGCGCGCGAGGTCCCCGTCGGTCATCGGACAGCCGCTCTCGCGCTCGCGCGTGTGCATCATCATGCTGAGGATGTCTTGGCCCTCTCGCCCAGCAGCACGGCGTTCCTCGGCGATCCTGGCGATGAGTTCGCGCAACGTGGCGCAGGTCTGCGCGAAGGAGAGATCGCGCGATTCCTCAGCGATCAGTGCGAAGTGCGGCGCGACGCGAGCGTAGTCCTCCCCGAAGATCGCCGAGAGGGTCACCTCGAGCACCGCATGGCTCACATCGTGCGTGACATCGACGCTCTCTTCGCGCAGCGCCGCCTGCCTCCACCGCTCGCGCAGCGCCACCGTCGGTCGCACGAAAGCCTCCCAGAACGAGCGCACCGAGCCGCGCGTGAAGGCCGGTTGCATGAACCGACGCTGCTTGACCCATGTCTCCCCGTTGCTCGAGATGAGGCCGTTGCCGAGAGAGAGTGCTATGCGCTTCACCGCCTGCCCACGGCGGATGTAGTTTCGCCAGTTGCTGAGGAGCACGTGGTGCACGTACTCCGGGGAATTGATGACGTAGACCGGATCGCCATAGATCGAGGTGCGATAGATATCCCCGTAACGCTCGAAGTTCTCCTGCATGAATGCAAGCAGGTCCTCGGTCGTCTGATAGCCCTGATCGTGTCCCGGGGGGATGCGAAGGCTTTGGGCCGACATGGACAACGGACTCGCGGTTGATTCGAGGCTCTTCTGGCTGCTCAAAATAGCCCATCCGTGGGTTGGGCGTCACGTGGAAATTGACAGAAGGCGGCGAAATCAGGTGGCTGGAGGCGCTGGCCCGCTCCAGAGGGCATGTACCTGCGTTACCGTGACAAGCTCGGTGATCCGGTCATCGTCAACGCCATCCGTGATAGAGCCCGGAGACGCTTACCGCAAATCTGTCGGATGCTTCCCAGAGCACCGCCAGGGTGCGGCGGAACATCTCGTAGTACACGCGTGGTCGCGACGCCCGATGCCGAAAAGCGCGCAGGTAACGCAGGTCGCCTCGCCGCTGGCCTTCTGGGAGTGGAGCGCCGTGTTCGGGGATGCCAAGATGACCCCGATAGCTACCGCTTCAAGAAGCGTAGCTGACCAAAAACGGGGGATACGGAGGTGGCTAGGTAGCGGGTACCCCCCCCCACGATCGCCGCTCCTAGGGCTTCCTATGCGGCCGACTCGAACCCAACGCCCGGGAACCGGAGCTTCTGCCCAGACTTCGGCCGCTCAGATCGCCCCTGCGGGTGGAACCGCTGAACCAGAGGATCAGATCAAGAGAAGGCGTCCTGGTCAATGTTGGACGCCGATCGCTGATCAACGTTGGATGAACGTTGACGCTTCACAGCGTACGTTGCCGGCGCGAGTTACCGCTCGCTGTGGTGCGCGATTGGCGCTAAGGGCTCGCGGTTTCCCGCGGGCGCATTGCCAAGGGCACAAGCGACGTGATTAACTGGCGGGACCGGCGGCAGAACACGCGCTTCTACTTAAGTTAAAGGACAGCGTGCGGGTTGTGCTGCCCCACTCTCTATCTGGTAGTCGCGAGTGAGCCGGCGCATATCGTCACTGGATGGGCTGCGGGCGCTATCAATCACGGCGGTGCTCTTTGGGCATCTGGCCGGCACGCGCGGAGCCTATACGTTCGCAAAAGGATCTGGCATTCCAGAGGACTTTGCGGGCCTCGGCGTCACCGTGTTCTTCGTCATATCCGGTTTTCTTATAACGACTCTCCTACTGGATGAAGAGCGCCGCAACGGAGCGGTCTCTCTCTCGAATTTCTACGCTCGCCGTGCTGTTAGGATCGTGCCGCCGTTCCTCGCATTCGTGGCTGCTATGACGGCCGCTTATTCCTTGAGGTGGGTCGATTTCACACGCTTGGATTTCGCAACGGCCATCACATGGACGATGAATTACAACCCGCATCCTGCGTGGGTCTTCGGTCATTTATGGTCGCTCTCAGTCGAGGAGCAATTCTATCTTCTCTGGCCGCTGACCATAGCGCTGCTGGGATTCAAGAGGGGGCGTCACGTCGCGATTGGAATGTTTCTTGCGGCTCCCGTAGTGCGGGCAGCCATGCGTGTCGCGTTGCCGCATTCTTCACTTCGTTGGCTGCCAGTGTTCCCGGCTGTCGCGGATGCAATC
>JBAUOO010000178.1:0-31064 GCA_049579785.1 Steroidobacteraceae bacterium | reverse complement strand
GAGAATAAGCAGTCGGAGAACGAGCTGCTCGGCGGACTGCTGGTGAATCCCGCGCAGACGACCGGTGGGTCCTCCACCGGCACCGATTTCCTCTACTCGATCGCGCCGCGCTGGCACCTGAGCAAGGACACCATGGCGTACGTGCGGGTGGCGAGCGGCTACCGTCCCGGCGGCCCGAACGCGCTGCCGGCGATCACGCCTGTCGGTGTTGCGCGCAGCTATCAGTCCGATTCGACCGTCAATTACGAGCTCGGAATCAAGTCCCTCCAGCTGGACAATCGCCTGTCGATCGACGTCGATGCGTTCGTCGTGCAGTGGAAGAAGATCCAATTGTTCGAGCTCGTCCAGGATATCGGCATCAACGCAAATGGCGGCACGGCGACCAGCAAGGGCCTGGAGTGGAGCTTCGGACTCACGCCCATCGACGGCCTCACCTTCACCATGGCCGGCGCGTATGTCGATTCCTATCTCACCTCCGATGCGCCGGCTGCCGGCGGTCTGAGTGGCGATCAGCTGCCGTACGCGCCCAAGTGGAGCAACTCGTTGGATGCCGACTACAGCTGGAAAGTGTTCGCCGACTACAACGCCTTCACCGGGGCGACCTGGAGCTACATCGGGTCGCGCGCCTCCGATTTCGGCGCGACCGTCAACGTGGTGGGCGGGGCCATCGTGTTCGAGCCCAATCCACGCGCCGATCTCGGCGGCTACAACACCCTCGACCTGCGCGCCGGGCTCGACAACGGGCGCTGGACGTTCGCACTCTACTGCAAGAACCTCGCCGACACGCGCGGGCTCACCTATTACACGAACGGCGGTGCGCCGAACTTCGGCGGCTCGATCGGCATCCAGCAGCCGCGCACCATTGGTGTAACGATCGATCTGCACCTCTGACGGTCCTCTCAACCTGGCTCCGCCGAGACTCGGTTGCGGATGACCGAGCCCTCGGCGGCTCCCGAGCTGCCCCGGAGTTGGTCAACGGGCGAGCCGCAGGATAGACTGCGGCTGCGTTTGTACCTCGACGGGAGGCCATGATGTTCCGGAGCTTCATCCTTGGCGTCGTGCTGACGATCGTAGCGATCGTCGTGGCGCTCTATTTCATCATCACTTCCGGCACCATTTCGGCCGGTGCCGATTCAGGACCTCTGCCCCTGGAGAGATGGGCGTCGCGAGCCTCGCTCCACGCCGCGCTCAACCAGGAGGCGCCCAAGCAGCAGAACCCCGTGACGCTCAATGATCAGGACCTGATCGCAGGCATTCAGCTCTACGCCCAGCATTGCGCCATCTGTCACGGCACGGCGCAGGGCGATGCGTCGGCCTCCGGCGTGGCCAAGGGCGAATATCCGCGGCCGCCACAGCTTGCGACCGACGGGGTGGAGGACGATCCGGAGGGCGTCACGTACTGGAAGCTCAACCACGGTATCCGCTGGACGGGAATGCCGTCGTGGAAGGACACCCTGAGCGATCAGCAGATGTGGACTCTCGCGCTCTTCCTCAAGCACATGGACAAGCTTTCTCCGGCCGCGCTGCAGGTGTGGCAGCAGGTGACGAACGCCCTGCCCGCGCCGCCGTCCGCTACTCCGCCAGCCGAGACATCGCCGTCTACGACCTCGCCTGCCGCGCCGCCGCCATCGTCTTGATCTTCTCCACGGGCCGGGTGGTCCGTCGTCCGACGGAAGGAATTTCGCGATAGGAGGAATGCGCAGCGGGCTGCGCCGGCAGGGCGCGGACGTTACAGTCCGGCTCCGGGTCCTTATCCGGCGGCAAAGCCCGCGCCTGCGACTGCTTGCCGGCGCGGACCCGGTGGCGGCGCCGCTAGCGGCGATGTCCGGGTCCTGGAGCGGGCGGCGGCAGGGTCTTCAGTCGTTCAGTAGGGTGTTGGAACGCATGAAATCGACAATGTCCGTCCCGACAAACGAACTCGCCGGTCGGCCTCATCCTGTCTTCCCACCTCTTCACGCTGCGTGAGATCCTTGCGGCACGCGCACCTGAGAGACTGCGCACATAGCGATCATTCAGCGGGTCCCAGGGGCTGTGAAAGCGATCGAGCTCGGCGATGGCCTCGCTGCGGCTCTTGCCTTGCACGAGCACCCGATAGGCGGCCGCAATGATTCCGGTGCGATCAACTCCGGCGCGGCAACTCACGAAGACGGGCTTTGGAGCCTTCTCGATGATCGCCAGCACGTATGCCACGTGCTCATCGAGGTGATAGTGAGTCAGAACATCCACCGCGATGAAATCCCGCACCTGATAATAGATCACGGAGCGCGCGACGCTGGGGTCGAGCCTCGCCTGCCGGAAGGCGGGTCGCATATCGAGCTGCAGACTCACGACGGTCCTGACGCCGTGCCGCACCAGCCAGGCCGCATCGGCCCGGCCCGGACTCGCGCCCCGCCAGAGCACGCCCGGCGTGACCACGCAGAAATTGTGCATCGGCGATCCCAGATCGTTCGCGCAGGCGCCCGGGAGCGTCTTTCTCGAGAAGTAGACGCAACCGCAAAGGAGCAAGGGGAGCAGGCAGAGAAAGCGCGAGCGTTGCATATCCGCATCGGCGCAAAAATCGGACCCATGCCATCATGGCGTCTCATCGTACGACCCGACTGCATCGCATGAGTTACATACGCTGTCTGCGCGGCCTGCTGTCCGGCGAGGAATATCCGGCCGACCGGCTGATGAATCTCGACCCCGTCGATCAGCGGCCGGTGCAGATCGTGCTCGATCTGGAGCGGCTCGGGCGCGAGCAGCCGCAGCTTGGCTGGTACCACCCGGAGCGAGGTGATCTGTGGCGCTTCGGCGCGCTGCTGCCGCTCGACATTGCAAATCCCGCGGACCGCGAGCACATCGTCACGCTCGGGGAGGGCCATACGCCATTGCGCGAGTATCCGGATCACCCGCTCGCGCGACGGATCGGGTTCAGGCTGCAGATCAAGGACGAAGGCAAGGCGCAGCCCGGTTACGGCGCCAATCCGACGCAGTCCTTCAAGGATCGCGGCATGGCGATGGTGGTGTCGATGGCGCGACGCTTCGGGCTCACGAAGCTCGTGGTGCCGACCCAGGGCAACGCGGGGGACTCGCTGGTGGAGTACGCGCTCGCCGCCGGCCTCGATGCCGCGGTGATCATGCCGAAGGACACCCCGATGCCCATCCAGGGCCGCGTCGCGGCGCTCGCGTTGCAGGGCACGAGCGTCGTGTTGGAGTTGGTCGAAGGCACCATCCGTGAGGCGGGCGCGCGGATGCGCGAGCGCTATCTTCCTCGAGGCTACTTCAATGTCGCGACCTTCCAGGAGCCTGGTTGGCGGATCGACGGCAAGAAGACGCTCGGCCTGGAGCTGGCCGAGCCCGCAGCGGGCGAGACGCGCTGGGGCATACCCGATGCGATCATCTATCCGACGGGCGGCGGCACCGGGGTGCTCGGGATGTGGAAGGCGTTCGATGAGCTGCAGGCCTTGGGCCTGATCGGCTCGGAGCGCCCGCGGATGATCTGCGTGCAAGCCAGCGCGACCGCGCCCATCGTCGATGCATGGTCGCGGGGCGATGACGACACCAAGGCCGCGGCAGCCGGCAAAACGCTCTGCTTCGGGCTCAACGTTCCCGGCGGGGTGGGTCATTTCAAGGTGCTCGAGATCATCCGCGCGAGTGACGGCTGCGCGGTCGCGATGAATGAAAGTGAGGTCGAGCAGGCCCTCTCGGCCGTCTGGCGCGAGAAGCACTGGTGGATTTCTCCGGAGGGGGCCGCCTGCCTGGCGGCGCTCGAGCCGCTCGCCGAGATGGGGGCGCTTCGGCCGGGCGAGCGCGTGATCATCGTCAACACCGGCTCGCTGGAGAAATACCTGCCGGAGCTGCGACACCTGCTCTGAGGCCGCCTCGTGCATCCTCCCGAGGTCAGCGATCACGGCCTGCTGCGCGCGGTCTCACGCTGGCAGCTCGTGGGACTGGCCATCAACGATGTGGTCGGGAGCGGCATCTATCTGCTGCCGGCCGCGGCGGCGGCGCTGCTCGGCGCCGCGAGCGTATGGGCGGTGGTGCTGGCCGGCCTCGCGGCGGCGCTGCTGGTGCTGTGCTTCGCGGAGGCCTCGAGCTACTTCGATCAGCCGGGAGGCGCTTACCTCTACACCCGCGAGGCGTTCGGGCGCTTCGTCGGCTTCGAGGTCGGCTGGATGACCTGGCTTTCGCGCGTCGCCGCGCTGGCCTCGTTCGCAACCGGCCTGGTGCAGGCGCTGACCTTGTTCTGGCCGGGGGCCGAGAGCCGTTGGGGGCGCGCCGCGATCATCTGCGGGTTGATCCTGCCGCTCGCGGCGATCAACGTACGCGGCGTCAGCGCCGGCGCGCGCACGGCCATCGTCCTCGTCATCGCCAAGATGTTGCCGCTCGTATTCTTCATCGCCGTCGGCGCGTGGTTCGTCGACAGCACGCATGTTGCGATCTTTCAGGCACCCCGGGGCGGCGCCCTGGGACAGGCCGCGCTGCTGCTGCTCTTTGCTTACGGCGGGTTCGAGAACACGCCGGTCGCGGCCGGTGAATATCGTAATCCGCGCCGCAACGTTCCTTTCGCGCTCCTCTCGATGATCCTGCTCGTCACCTTGCTTTACGGCGCGGTGCAGTGGGTGGCGCTCGGAACCCTGCCAGGGCTCGCGCGCTCGCTCTCGCCCCTGGCCGATGCCGCGAAGCGGTTCGCCGGCCATACCGGTGCGTGGCTGCTGACTCTGGGAGCAATACTGTCGATCGCCGGTATCGCCAGCAATACGATGTTGACGGGACCGCGCTATCTCTTTGCGCTCGCCTCCGACGGCTACGGCCCCCGATGGCTCGCGCGGGTCCATCCGCAGTATCGGACGCCTGCGGTCGCGATCGTGGTGCAGGCCCTCCTTGCGGTGGCGCTGGCGATGTCGGGCTCGTTCGTCGAGCTCGCGAGCCTCTCGGTGATCGCCCGGGTGGCGACCTATATCGGCACCGCGGCCGCGGTGCCGATATTGCGGCGGCGTCTGGTGGATCGTGCGGCCATGCGCCTGCCGCTCGGCCCGACGATTCCGATCGCGGCGCTGCTCGTGGCGATGATGTTGCTGGGCAGCGCGACGGCGGCGAGCCTGCTCGGCGTCGCGGCTGCGTTGCTCGCGGGCGGCATCATCTACGGCTTTCGCCGTGCGGATGCGGCTTCATTCGGACCCCTGGTGAGGTAATGAGCTGATGCCGGCGAATCCATCCGTCATCGAGTGGCTCCTCGATTCGGATCCGTCGATTCGATGGCAGGTGATGCGCGATCTCAGCGGCGCGTCCGAGGAGGAGGTCGCCGCCGAGCGGGCGAGAGTCGAGACCCGAGGCGCGGGTGCGCGGCTGCTCGCGCTGCAAGCGCCCGATGGGCGGTGGGGCGGCGCGGCGTGGAATCGCGGTTGGGACTCCACCATGCATGTCCTCCTGCTCCTGCGCGAGATGGGTCTCGATCCCGCGAGCGAGGGGGCCCGGCGCGCGGCGGGGTTGGTTCGTGACCGGGTCACGTGGGAGGGTTGTGGTCCGAGGGAAATTCACCACAACCGCTTCTTCGCCGGTGAGCTGGAGCCCTGCATCAACGGCCAGGTGGCGATGGCGGGCGCGTACTTCGGCGCGGATGTCGGCGCAATCATTGCTCGGCTGCTCGGCGAGCAGCTCACCGATGGCGGCTGGAACTGCGAAGCCACCCACGGCTCGACGCGCTCCTCGTTCAACACGACGATTTGCGTGCTCGAGGCGTTGCTCGAGTACGAGCGGGCGGGCGGGGCAGGCCCGGTGTTGAGGGCAGCGCGCCGGCGGGGCGAGGAGTACCTGCTCGAGCGGCGCCTCTACCGCCGGCGCTCGACGGGCGAGGTGATCGAGCGGGATCGCAAGGGCGGGGCGGCGTGGACCCGCTTCGCCTTCCCGACGTGGTGGCATTACGATGTGCTGCGGGGGCTCGATTACCTGCGCCGGGCTGGCGTCGCGCCTGAGGAGCGCGTCGCCGAGGCGATCGATCTGGTCGCCTCGAAACGCGATGGTGAGGGCCGCTGGCCGCTCGAGACCCGATACCCGGGCAGGATGCCCGTCGAGACGGACGAGGGGGAGGGGCGCGCGAGCCGCTGGAACACCTTGAGAGCGTTGCGAGTGTTGGATTGGTATTCGGAGCGAGACTCAGCATGAGCGCAGCGATCATCCGCCTCGACAGTCCAGGCTCATGGGAAGCCTGCGGACCGGCACCGGAGCGCATTCTGCAGGGCCATCCCGAGCATCGCGCGTGGAATGCATTCACGGATGCCAGCGGGCAGTTCTTCTGCGGCCGCTGGTCCTCCAGCCCCGGCAAATGGCGGGTGCGGTACAAGGAGAACGAGCTCTGCGTCCTCACCGCGGGGCGCGTGACCATCGAGAGCGCCGCGGGCGAGCGCCAGTGCTTCGCCGCGGGCGATGCGTTCGTGGTACCGGCGGGGTTCGAGGGGGCCTGGACCGTGCATGAGGAATGCGTCAAGTTTTATGCGATCTTCGAGCCGCAGGGGTGATCGGATACATGCAGATTCACCGTGGGTTTCGCTCGCGCCTCGCGGGCGGGGTGATCATCGCCGCGATGTTTGGCGCATCGCCGGCATTCGCGCGCGCACTTGCGGTTGAAAGCCCCATCGTCAAGGCTACCTTCGATGGCAGCGGCGCCTACCAGGTCCGCTGTCGCAACAGCCGCTGTTTGCTCGCTGGCCGACTCAGTGAGAAACCCGCGCTCATAACGAGGAGGTCTGGAGCGGATGAGCTCGGTCCCTGGCGCGAAGTGGATGCGCGAACAGACCTCGAGGAGGCGGCGATCCGCGTGTATGAGAGCCGCCCGGTCGTCCTCTTTCGCGACGAGAGGCTGCGGGCAGGCAGAAATGCCGATGTTTTTCCGAGCTTCGAAGCGCTGCCATCGGGATTGATGAAGCTTGGGTTTCGGGTCGACACCTTTGCGCCTTATGAGTTTGGCAGCCTCGGCGCCGAGGGTCCGTGGGTGCTCTTCGATCAGGCGCGAAAGACGATGGTGCTCGCACCGGCAGATCACTACCTCGTTGCGGACATGCGTGACGCGCCGGGAAAAGTGGACGTCGGTGGAATCGACCCGACCATCGCGGCGCTGCCCGCGGGTTTTCAGCACCGCACGCTCCTGGTGCTGGGAAAGGGCATCGGGGCCACGTTGGATGCGTGGGGTCAGGCGCTGCAGGTGCTCAACGGGAAGAAGCCGGTGTCCAATGAGGCCGATGTGATGCTGCGCAAGTTCGGCTACTGGACCGACAACGGCGCCGCCTACTACTACCACTTCGTGCCGAGCCTCGGGTACGAGGGCACGCTGCTCGCGGTGCGCGATGAGTATCGAAAGCTCGGTGTGCCCGCGGCCTACATGGAGCTCGACAGCTGGTGGTACCCCAA
This sequence comes from Steroidobacteraceae bacterium, assembly GCA_049579785.1. Lineage (GTDB taxonomy): Bacteria > Pseudomonadota > Gammaproteobacteria > Steroidobacterales > Steroidobacteraceae > 13-2-20CM-66-19. Next base: position 23,678 of record JBAUOO010000178.1, on the reverse strand, counting down.
GGAGGAGGGCAACAGCCTGGCCGCCATGGCGGTGAACGGCGAGACGGTGTACCGCGCGAATCCGAAGCTCTTTCCCCACGGCCTGCGCGCCTTCCACGAGCAGCTTGGCCTGCCACTTGTCGTGCACGCGCGTTGGGTCGCCGAGGAGAGTCCCTACCGGCGCGAGTACCGGATGTCACGCAACGTGGTGCTGTCGCCGGCGTTCTGGAGCGGCACGGCGAGCTACCTGCACGACAGCGGTGTGACAGTGTACGAGCAGGACTGGCTGAATGACAATGCGCGCCCGGCCATCAACCTCACCGACCCGCGTCAGTTCCTCGGCAACATGGCGCACGCGATGGGGAAGGACGGAGTGGCCGTCGAGTACTGCATGGAGCTTCCCGGGTATCTTCTGGCGAGCACGCGGTACCAGGATGTCGAGGACGCGCGCGTCGCCGGTGACCGGCTCGAGCCCTCGAAATGGACCGACTTTCTCTACGGCTCGGCGCTGGCGCATGCGGTGGGTTTGTGGCCGTGGAGCGATGTGTTCATGAGCAAGGAGCTGTCGGAGCTGATTCTGTCGACGCTGTCGGCGGGCCCGGTGGGCGTGGGCGATGCCCTGGGACAGATCGATGCCTCCAATCTCAAGCGGGCGATGCGCGCCGATTCGGTCCTCTTGAAGCCGGATGTGCCGGCACAGCCCCTCGATGCGGTGTACGTGTCCGACGCGCAGGGCGCCAAGTCGCCGATGATCGCCGCGACGCGTAGCGGCGATGAGCGGGAGGTATTCGCCTACCCGCGCGCGCAGGGCGAGCAGGAGGCGGACGTTTCATTGCGGGAGCTGGGTATCTCCGGGCCCGCCTACGAGTGGGATTGGATGCGGCGGACGGGCGGGCGGATCGCCGCCGGCGGGTCGTTTCAGATGAGCTTTCAGGACGGGTGGGCGTATGCCGTGGTGACGCCGATCGGCAGCGATCACATCGCCCTGCTCGGAGATACGGCCAAGATCGTGCCACTCGCGAGAGAGCGCTTTCCTCAGGTCACGAACGCGCGGGTTGCGCGCGTCGTGGTTTCGTATGCCGTCGGCGAAGAGGCGGTGACCCTTACGGGATATGCGGCGACACGCCCGACGGTGCGGGCAGTCCGCGGCAGCGTCGGTGCGCTCGGGTACGCGTCCGCGACCCATCTTTTCCGCGTCGCCGTGCACCCGGCGGGTGGGGGCGACGCGCGCACCGCGGAGGTCGTGATCCGATGAGACCATTCCTTGCCGTGCTCTTTCTCGCCGCCGCGGGCGCCGCCGCGCCGCCCTGTGCCGCGCGGGCGCCGAGCGCCCGAGATCTCGCCCGCTGGCAGCACGAGGCGGAAAACGTCACCCTCTACCGCGACAACTGGGGCATCGCCCACGTGTACGGCAAGACCGATGCGGAGGCGGTGTTTGGCATGGAGTACGCGCAGGCGGAGGATGACTTCAAGCGGGTCGAGACCAACTACTTCGATGCGCTGGGTTGGCGGTCGCAGACGCAGGGCGCGGCCTCGATCTACCTCGATCTGCGCAGCCAGCTGTTCGTCGATCCGCAGGCGCTGCGGGCGAAGTACGAGCAAAGCCCGCCATGGCTCAAGAAGCTCATGGACGCCTTCGCCGACGGTCTCAACTATTACCTCTACACCCATCCGCAAGTGAAGCCGCGGGTCATCATGCATTTCGAGCCCTGGATGGCGCTCGCCTTCACGGAAGGGAGCATCGGCGGGGACATCGAGCAGGGGGTGAACGTTGCGCGGCTCGCCGCCTTTTACGGCGGACAGTCGATCCCGGCTGCGCACACCGCGAGCGCCATACTGCCGCCACCCGAGCCGCAGGGCTCGAACGGCATCGCCATCTCCCCGTCCGTCGCTCTGGATCACCACGCGCTGCTTTGGATCAATCCGCACACCTCCTTCTACTTCCGCTCCGAGCTGCAGATGGTGAGCAAGCAGGGGCTCGATGCGTACGGCGCCGTCACCTGGGGCCAGTTCTTCATCTACCAGGGATTCAACGCGACAGCCGGCTGGATGCATACCTCGAGCGGGGTGCGCAACATCTCCTGGTTCCTGGAGACGGTTACCCGAAAGGGGGGCCGTTACTACTACCGCTACGGCGACCGGGAGCTGCCCGTCAGGACGCGCCGCATCATCGTGCGCTACAGGACAGGGCAGGGCATGGCCGAAAAGGCCTTCACCGCTTATTACACCCAGCACGGACCGGTGATCGCCCGGATCGGCGACAAGTGGGAAACCGTCAATTTGATGCAGCGGCCCATCCGCGCGCTCATCCAGGATTTCACCCGCACCAAGGCCAAGGACTATGCGCAGTTTCGCCAGAGCATGCAGCTGCACACCAACTCCTCGAACAACACCATTTTCGCCGACGCCGAGGGCAACATCGCCTACTGGCACTCGGACTGGATCCCGCGGCGCAGCGACGCCTTCGATTGGGGCAAACCGGTCGATGGCAGCAATCCGGCCACCGCATTCCACGGCCTGCTCACCCTCGCCGGGACCCCACACCTGCTGAATCCCCCGAACGGCTGGCTCTACAACTCCAACAACTGGCCCTGGTCGGCGGCGGGACCCTACAGTCCCAAGCGGCAGGACTTTCCGCGGTACGTGGAGCGGGGCACGGAGGAGACCGCGCGCGGCTATCACGCCCTCAGAGTGCTCACCGGGGGCAAGGCCTGGACGATGGCGTCACTGACCGCGGCGGCATTCGACAGCTATCTGCCGGCATTCGCGACCATGATTCCGGTCCTGGTGAAGGACTATGACGCTACGCCCGGCTCCGATCCGCTCAAGGCGCGGCTTGCAGGGCCAGTGGCGGTGCTGCGCGCCTGGAATTACCGCTGGGGCGTCAACTCCGTCGCGACCTCCCTTGCCGTGTTCTGGGGCACGGACCTCTTCGCGCACGTTAAGGCGCGCGCCGGTGCTCTCGGCATCTCGCCCGAGGACTACGTGGTGAAGCGTGCGAGCCGCCGGGAGCTGCTGAGCTCGCTCGCCGCCGCGGCGGATGAGCTGACTGCGAATTTCGGCAGTTGGGAAACCCCCTGGGGCCACATCAACCGCTTCCAGCGGATCAACGATCATATCCAGCCGAGCTTCGATGACGGGAAGCCGAGCATTCCCGTGCCCTTTACGTCCTCGGTGTGGGGCTCGCTTGCCGCCTTCGGCGCCCACGCGTATCCGAACACCCGAAAGTGGTATGGGGACGAGGGCAACAGCTTCATTGCGGTGGTGGAATTCGGCCCCAAAGTACGCGCCTGGGCGATCACCGCCGGCGGTGAGAGCGGTGATCCGGCATCGCCCCACTTCGATGACGAGGCGACCCAGTACGCCATGGGTGCGCTGCGCACCGTGTACTACTACAAGTCGCAGCTTACCGGCCACGTCGAGCGCCACTATCATCCGGGTCGGGAAGTGACCCCTCGGTAGGAGGCACTTCGCCCGATCGCGCCGTTTCCCTTTCAGGGCGCGGTGAGGCGCGGCTCGAGGCGCTTTTCCATCCGGTAGTTGGTCATCGGCTCGGCGCCGACGGTGACGGTCTGCCGTGCGATGATTCGAAAGCCCCTGGCCTCGAATACCGGACGCGCGGTGATGCTGGCCTCGGCATACAAGCGGCGCAGCGCCCTTTCGCGAGCAGTGCTCTCGATGTGCTCGAGGAGGGCCCGCGCCACCCCGCGGCGCTGGAAGTCGGGATGGACATAGAGCAGGTCGATGTGCCCGTCGGATTCGAGATCCGAGAAGCCCGCGATCCGCCCTTCGCTCTCGGCGACCCAGGTCGATTTGCGCGCGCAGCGCTCGGCGAACTTCACCTCATCGACGAGGGCGGATGCCCACGCGCGAGCCTGCGCAGCGGTGTAGTCGTGCGATGGCACGGAATGCACCGAGGCGCGAAAGAGCGCGGCGAGGGCCGAGGTGTCCGCCGCGCGGTACGGCCGGATCGAGAGGTGCGTTGACGGTCGCGGTGGCGCTTCATAGAGTGGACCAAGACGGGAGAGTGCGATGACGAAGCTCATTCTAGTGCGTCATGGGCACATCGAAGGCATCGAGCCCGAGCGGTTCCGCGGGCGGGAAGATGTGCCTTTGACCGCCACGGGGATTCGCCAGGCTTTCGCGACCGCGCGCTACATCGAGTCCCGCTGGGGTCCCACAATCGCCTATACGAGCCCCCTCGAGCGCTGCGTGCAGACGGGCGCGGAGATCGCCAAGGCCTGCGCGATCGAGCTGTCGGTGCTCGATGAGCTCAACGATCTCGACTATGGTGCCTTGCAATGGCGGCTGCGATCCGAGGTTCGCGCCGAACGGCCTGAGCTCTACGAGCGCTGGCTCGCGGCACCGCACCTCGTGAGATTCCCGGGAGGGGAGTCTTTGCAGGAGCTGGTGGCGAGAACGGCCGATGTGCTGCGTCTGATGCTGGAGCGGCACCCCTGCGATGCCGTCGTGTTGGTCTGCCACGAGAGTGGTATGCGCGCGATGCTGCTGCAGCTTCTCGATCAGCCGCTCTGCGCTTACTGGCGTCTATCGCCAGTTCCTTGCGGCATCAGTGACATCGAGGTGCAGGGTCATGCCGCAAGGGTCGTCGCCTTTAACATGACGACGCACCTGAGCTGATGCTCACTGCAATGTCAGCGCCAGAATGATCACGAGCAGCGCGCCAATGACTCCGAGGTAGAGATTGAGATCACCGGACTGCAGGGCTCGTAGCCAGCCGGCGAATCGCCACACGAGACGCCGGATCGGGGTAAAGAGGGTCGGGCCAAACACGTCGGCAATGTCGTGCTCGAATTCCAGCTTGTGGATGAAATACGCGACGGCGCGATGCTCGCGCGCCGTATCGAGCGTCGGCCGGTAGATGAAGCTGTAGAAGGTGCGCATCGCGTTGGCGAAGGTGAGCGAGGTCGTGGCGACCCGCTGCGGATCCTCGCGCATGCCGCCGTACCAGACAGGCGCGCGGCGCACTACATGCCGGCGCGCCGTGAGCAACAGGAGCAGAGGCACGATCGCGAGCAGCGGCATCACGATGACGAGCTTCGACGGGGAGATGAATGCGAAGGTATCGGTGAGCGGCACGAGCAGCCAGCCGCTCACCATCGCATGCGCGACCGGGGCGCCGAATTGCGCGAGATCCGCGCTCTCGAGCCCGCGCAGCCAAACGGGCATTCCCACCGCCGAGGCCAGCACCGCGAGTCCGAGCAGCAGGACGGCCCCATCGTAGCCGGGACCGATATGAGGGGATTTCGGTTGCTGACCGCCCCCCAGAAGACCGATGCCGAATGCTTTCACGAAGGTCGCGAATGCCACCGCCGCCGTGAGGGCGAGCCCGGCACCGGCGAGCGCGAGCACCAGGCGTCCGCCCAGGTTCGCGAGATGAAAACCCTGAAACACCGTTTGAAACGTGTACCACTCGGTGACGAAGCCGATCTGTGGCGGTAGTGCGGCAAGGCTCATGGTGGCGAACAGTGCGCCAATGCCGAACACGAAGCTCGTCGTGCGCAGCCAGCCGCGTTGCGCGAGGTGATAGCTGCCCGAGGCGGCATAGACGCCATCCGAGGCCAGAAAGAGTCCGCCTTTGGCGAGTGCGTGGCCCGAGAGGTGCAGGATCGCCACCGTCCAGGCGAGACCCGCGAGGCTTGCGAGGCCATCGGAGCGGAAGAGGAGACTCGCGCCCAGGCCCGTAACTGCAATGGCCGCGTTCTCGGCGGTGGAGAACGATAGCAGGCGCCGCCAGTCATCCTGCTGGAACGCATAGAGCGCGGCGAGAATGGAGGACACCACGGCGACGGCCGTAACGAGCACCCCGAGACCAAAAAGTCCGTGACTGCCCGTGGACAGCCAGTCGGTGAGGGAGCGTGAGAGCGCGAAGAAAGCGGCGTTGAGCACAACCCCCGACATCAGCGCGCCCGATGCGCCGCTGCCGTTGCCATAGGCGCCGGGGAACCACTCGTAGAAGGGCAGCAGACCCAGCTTCGCGCCGAAGCCGAAGAGAAAGAGCAGCCCGATGAGGATGCGCAGGCCCGTGGAGGAGCCTGCCGCGCTCGCCGCAAAGCCGCCGAAGGCGAGACTCCCGTGAGCGCCTTGGCCAAGCAGCAGGATCGCGAGCAGAATCGCGACCGCGCCGACTTCGAGCAGCGCGAGCATGTAGAGCGAGGAGCGGCCCGCCGTGAGCGAGGTTCGATCCGAGAGGATCATCACGGCGCCGCCGAGGCTCATGAGCTCCCACGCGATGAGGAACGAGTAGCCATCCTGCAGGCCGAAAACACCGACCGCACCGATGAGAGAGAGGGCGGCGCCCGCGAGCCACCCTGGGCGCGCCCGTCGAACCGGCGTGCAGAGCGCCACCGCCAGCGTCGCGGGAACGAGACCGAAGGCCATGAGCCATAGCGCCTCCGGCGCATAGTGCAGCCGCATGGGCTGATCGGCGAGGCTGATCGCGAGCGGGAGATCTCCGCCACCCTGCGGCAAGCCGATCGCCGCGCCCCAGATTGCCGCCGCCGCGCCGAGCACGATCAGCCCGCGAGCCGCCGCGGGCAAGCGCGCGAGTGCCGCTGCGAGTCCGGCGACCCACAGCCAAAAGGCGACGATCAACGGCTCAGGCACGCTCGCCCTCCCTGGCTCGCTGCTCGCCCTCCCTGGCTCGCTGCTCTGCCTCCTTGCCCCGCGGCTCGGCTCCTTCCACGAGCTGGCCGCCTCGTACCCGTTGGGGCATCCGCCTCAATAACATCAGCAATGCGTGGATGATGGCGGCCGGATTCGGCGGACAACCGGGCAGGTAGATGTCGACGGGCAACACCCCCTCGAGTCCGTGTCCGCACGCGTAGCCCCCGCCGTTGGTGCCGCCCGACACCGCGCATGTGCCGAGCGCCATGACGAACCGCGGCTCGGGCATGGCCTGATAGGCGGCATCGAGTGGGGCACGCATCGCGTAGGTCACGGGTCCGGTGACGAGCAGCAGATCGGCGTACCGGGGTGAGGGCGTGAAGAAGACGCCGAGGCGGTGAAGGTTGTAGAAGGGGTTGTTGAGCGCCTGAAGCTCCGACTCGCAACCATTGCACGAGCCCGCATCGACGTGGCGGATGTGGAGACTGCGACCAAAGACGCGCCGGATTTCGCCTTTCAACGCTTCACCTTCCGACGATGCAGCGGCGCGCGACCAGATGAGATCCTCGCGCCGTCGCACGCCGAACGCCCAATCGCCCGATGTCGTGAAGGCGCCGGTCGGGCACGCTTCCACGCACATCTGGCAGACAACGCAGCGACCGTAGTCGACCTTGAGGCGCGCGGCGCCCGAATCCTCGACGAGGAAAATGGCTCCCGGCAGGCAGGCGTCGACGCACTCGCGGCAACCCTTTCGACACTTTTCGGGCTCGTGCCGCGGCATGCCGATCAGGCCGGTCTGACCGTCATCACCGGCGGCGGGCCAGGACGTGCTCGCCTTGCCTTGGGTCAAACCATAGAGCGTCCAGAGCGGCATGGCATCTCCCGTAAAAGTTACCGGTCGCAGCCGGCGATCGTGAGGCCGAAGCTCGCCTCGTTGATGGCGTAATCCATCATGTTGCTCTCGTGCACCGTGTAGGGAAACACGCGCCAATTGGAGAAGCTCGGCGACTTGATTTTCACTCGCGCGAGCTTACCGGCGTCATCGACGTGCACGGCGTAATACACCGAGCCGCGTGGCGACTCCGCCCAACCGAGCCCCTCGCCGCCCGGCGGCGGCCGGCATTCGGTGCGAATCGGTCCCTGCGGCAATGCTTCGAGCACGAAGCGGATGATCCCGATGCTGTTTTCGAGCTCGGCTATCCGCACCTGCTGGCGTGCATGCGCATCGCAGCTTCCTGATACCGCCACTCGCAGGGGCATTTCGGCATAGGCGCCGTACGGCTGATCGCGCCGCGTGTCGCGATCAACGCCGGAAGCGCGCTCGATCGGACCTGTGGCCCCCTGATCGAACGCGAGCTGTCTTCCGAGCACGCCGGTGGTGATCAGCCGGTCTAGGTGCGTGGTACTGCTTTCGAGCATCTGCGCGTAGCGGCAGAATTCCTCATGAAGTTTCGTGAGCGGTCCGGCGATCGCGCCGATATCGGGCTCTCGGCGCAGGCCCCCCGGGCAGATCAGGCCGCGCAGCAAGCGGCTGCCCGTCGCGCGCGCGTTCAGCTGCTTGGCGAGCTCTTCGAGGTACTTGCCTTCGGCCTCGCCGACCTTGAGCGTCGTGGTGTGACAGAGGTGACCTAAGAAGTGCAAATGGTTGTACACCCGCTCGAGCTCGGCGATGAGTACACGCAGCCACGCGGCGCGGCGCGGCACGTCAGTGCCGGCGGCCGCTTCGAGTGCCTGACAAAAGCTGAGCGCGTGCGCTGCGCTGCCAACTCCTGACACGCGCTCCGCGAGCACGGTGCCGAGAGCCGGGTCGAGCCCCTCGAAGCGTTTCTCCATCCCGCGGTGCTTGAAGAAAAGCTGGGGCTGATAGTGAAGAATGCCTTCGCCGATGTAGAAGAATGTGAATTGGGCGGATTCGAGCACATCGGCGCGAATCGGCCCGAAGGGCAGAAGTTGCACGTCGCGACGGGCCGGGCCCGCGACCTCCGGCAGCGTGGAAGGCGTCGGGACGTACTGAAGGGGAGTCGCGGGCCCGGGCTCGAGCGGCGGACGGGTCGCCGTTGCTCCTGCCAGCAGCACGAGCGGCTCGGGCAGCGGCTGATCGCTGAAGGAAAGACCGCAGAGGTCGGTGATTTCCCGCTCGTACCAGGAGAGAAGCGGCGCGACCGCCGCGAGACTCGGCACCGCACGGCCTTCCGGGCGGCACCGCCAGATCTCGGGTGGACGTCCGGCGCCCCGGTGAACCACGTAGCGAAGCTCCGCCGCTTGCGTTCCCGTGCGTGCGGCGCCGCCGGGAAACCAGGCATAGGCGAGCTGAAGACGCGCGCCGGTCTCGAGCGCCGCCCGGCAACGTTGCTCGAGGTCGGTGGCCGCCACGTCATGTATCGCGCAGCGCATGGTTTCCCCGTTCAAGGGCCGTTCCCGCCGCCAAGCTGCGTGGCGATCACGGTGAAATAGTGCGAGAAGGCCTGCGGCCACCAGAGGCCGAGGGCAAGCAGGGGCAGCAGCGCAAGCCACATGGGCAGTACGCACCAGAAGGCGGTTCCCGCCGCATGGGGCCGCCGGACGGCGGCCGCGGCGGCTGGCGCCTGCTCGCCGAAGTACATCGCCCGGAAGTGATTGAGGAAGCCGACGAAGATCACGATGAGCAGCGCCAGCATCACGAAAACCGCCCACGAGTCAGGTCCGGCGAGTCCCGCGCGCAGGATCGTGACCTCGCTGAGGAAGAGGCCGAAGGGCGGTGCGCCGGTGATGGCGATGGCGCCCGCGATCCACAGGAGCCCGACGACCGGCATGGCGGTGAGCACGTAGTGGATGCGGCCGATCCGCTTGGTGTGGAAGGCGTGCATGGCATCGCCGGCCCCGAAGAACATGAGCGACTTGTTGAGGGAGTGGACGAGCATGTGATAAAGCGCGCCGGCGATGCCGAGCGGCCCGCCGAAGCCGAAGCCGAGGGTGATGATCCCCATGTGCTCGACGCTGGAGTAGGCCATGAGGCGCTTGATGCCGGTCTGGCGCGTGATGAACAGAGCCGCAATGAAGAGCGACAGAGCTCCGATTACCACGACCACGGTGCGCGGCAACGTGCCGAGGCGCGCCGCATCCGCCACGTGGATGAAGCGCGCGATGCCGATCATGGCCGTGTTGAGGAGCGCGCCCGAGAGCATCGCCGACACCGGCGCCGGGCCCTCGCTGTGGGCATCCGGTAGCCAGGTGTGCATCGGGGCAAGACCCACTTTGCTACCGAAGCCGATGAAGACCAGGAGGAAGGCGGCGAGGGCAATGGTCGGATCGAGCCGCGGCGCCACGGCGCGCAGCGTCGACCAGGTGAGGTCGTAGGTCGGCCCCAGCTCGAGGCTTCCCGCCCAATAGAAGAAGATGATGCCAAGCAGCGCCAGGCTGATGCCGGCGGAGACCACGACGATGTACTTCCAGGCCGCCTCGACGCTCTCGCGCGTACGCTCGAAGCCGACGAGAAACGTGCTGACGAGTGTCGTGAGCTCGATGGCGATCCAATAGACCCCGATGTTGTTCATCAGCGGACCGAGGAGCGTGGTGAGCGCGAAGCCGGCGAACAGCGCATAGTAGCGATGCAGACGCGCCTCCTCGCCGAGCGAGCGCATGTAGCCGATGGAGTAGATCGAGGCGAGGAGATAGACCGTCGCGACCGAGAGCAGCACCCACGCTCCGAGGGGATCGACGATCACATAGCCCCCCCAGAGCGTGTACGGCCCGTGCAGGGCGCGCGGCAGGAGCGCCAGGACGGCGGCGAAAGTGATTACGGCGGCCACGAGATTGAGGGATTCCGCGAGGCGCGCGGCGCGGACGGCGATGCAAAGGAGTGCGGCGGCAAGCGGCGCCGCGAGCAGGATGGCGACCAGCACCGCGACGCTCATCCGGTGAGACTGCGCAACTGCCGCGTGCTCGAGGTGCCGGCGTGCACCACCAGATAGCGCACCAGCATGCCGAAGCAGGCAACCACGATGACCAGATCGAAGAGAATGACGAGCTCGATGAGGAGCGGCATTCCCGGCACGAGGATCTGCGAGCCGAGAAAAATGCCGTTCTCGAGCACGAGAATGGCCAGAATCTGCGAGATCACCTCGCTGCGCACGACCAGCATGAGAAAGCCGATGAGCTTCATGGAGAGCATCACCGTCAGCGCCAACACTGCGACCGTGCCCGCGAGCCCGAGCGATGCACCAAGATGTGTCGCCACCACGAAGGCAAACACCACGAGCAACGCCCCGACGACGAGACTCGAGCTGGGGGCCAGGCGCTCATGCAGCTCGCGATCGACCTTCAGGCGGCGGATGATGCGCAGCAGAAGATAGGGGAGCACCATGCCCCGGACGAGGGCGGTGAGCGCAGCGATCCCATAGAGCTCCGGGTAGCCGCCATAGTAGGCGACAGCGGCCGACAATATCGCGATGAGCCAGGACTCCAGTGCGAAGGCGATGAGGTACTCGTTGAGCCAGCGCGAGCCCAGCATCACGAAAGCGAGAAGCAGGCTCGAGATCGCGAGCAGGCTGAAGAGCGACTCGGCGAGCGGCGGCAAGTGAGCGGCGAGGAGTCCTCCCATCTCTACCTCAGCTGATTCGCGACGATGGCGAGGATCGAGAGCAGGAAGGAGGCCGCGAGCGGCTCCTGGTAGCGGTAGTAGCGCAGTCGCGATTGCGCGGTCTCCACAAACACCACGGCGAGGGCGACGAGGAGAAACTTGAGGAAGAGCGCTATCGCCGCCCCGAAGGCGCCGACCGCCAGCCCCCTTACCGAGAGCGCCCAGGGCAGGAGCAGCACATTGCAGAAGATCGTGTACAGGATGAATTGCTTCATCGCCGAGGCCCACTTGAGCAGCGCGAGCAGCGGTCCGGAATACTCGAGAATGCGCGCCTCCTCGATCATGTAGACCTCGACATGAGTGCTCGAGTGGATCGGCAGCCGGTCGGTCTCGACGAGGATCAGGATGAAGAAGGCCGCGACCAGGAAGAGATGTGCGGGACTCCAGTAGACAGCGGGCTGCGCGACCAGGAGATGATTCACCACGAAGGGCAGCATCGACTTCGCGAGGAGTGTGATTCCGACGAACACCAGGATGAGCGTCGGCTCCGCCAGGATCCCAAGCATCACCGCGCGCGATGAGCCGATGCCGCCGTAGGCGCTTCCGGAATCCAGGCCCGCGATGGTGATCATGAACGAGCCCAGCGTCAGGATGAGCCCCCCGCCGAGAATGTCTCCCATGTCCGAGAGCGGCAGCGGGAAGTTGGTCAGTACTGGAATGAGGAGCGGCACCGTCAGCATGCAGGTGAAAGCCACGACGGGGGCGATCCAGTACATGAAGCTCGCGGTCTCGGGCACGACGAGCTGCTTGTGGAAGAGCTTCCAGAGGTCGCGATAGGGCTGGAAAATGCCCGGGCCCCGCGCGCGCTGCACCCGCTCTTCCCACTGCAGAATGACCCCCTGCAGAAGCGGCGCGAGCGCCAGAACGGTGAGCACCTGTCCGATCTGCAGAAGGATGTCGCGCCTCACCCGACATCATCCTTGCCGGGCGGCGATCGCCTGCGCGCGACGCGCAGGTTGGGTATCAGGCTCGGGCCATGCTCGGGTCTGTGCACCACCGCTCCTCTCCGTCCGCAGACGGAATGGGTAGGCATCATCAGCCGAGCGCGGCGGTTCTTGTTGCGGGAGGAATGCCATCTCCCTGGCGAGCCAATATACGGAGGCGGGTGGCGTTCGGCAAGCGGGCGCGCATCCCCGTTCACCCTTGCTGAACGCCGAGCCCGCGCCTTAAACTCTTTGGCCCATCAATGCAGCTTCATCCCCCCGAGCTGACCATCGAGTTGCGTAGACGACTCCTGCGCGGGGAGCACCTGACGCTCTTCGGTCCTCGCGGCAGTGGCAAGTCCACGCTTCTCGCGAGGCTGCATTCGGACTTGCTGGTCGCTGGAATTCCCTGCGCGTATTCGCCCGCAACGACCTCTCTCGATGACATCACGCGCGCGCTCGAGCGCGCCTACCCCGGGGTGCGCACGGGTGAGATCCCGCGCCGCGCGGCACGTTCTCGCTTGTGGCTGGCCGCCGATCAGCGCCCGGTCGTTCTGCTGCTCGATCATTTCGCCTCGGTCAGCAATGCGATGGTGTTCTTGCTGAAGCGGCTACACGGCAGGATCGCGGGCGTACTGACGGCCGTCGACATCGACGATGAGCGGGAGCGCTCCCGCATCCGTCGGCCTTCGCGCTATGGGGCGATGTCGGTGCGGATGCCGCTCACACCGATGCGACAGTTGCGCCGGCTGCTGTATGCACTCACCGGAGGTCTCGGGCTGCCGCCGCTCGCTTCCGATGTCGAGCAGAGACTGTTGGAATCAGCCCGGGGCCGACCGGGTTGGATCGTGAAGAGCGCCGAGCTCGCCTGCGAGCCGCGCTACTGGTGCGAGCACGGTCTGCTCGCTTCCGCCTTGTGCGTCGACACCGAGGCGGCCGTGCGCTACCGGGCCCTGGAGCTGCTCCGTCCGCCGACGGCGGCATGCGGGCGCGGCAGCGGCGATCAGCCGCTCGATTCGGGGCAGTCCGCCACCGAAGGCGGGTCGGCAGAATCCGGATTGATAACGCCGAAGCAGGCCGGCGTATAGGCATAGAAGAGCCGCACTTTCTCTTTGTGCAGCAGCTCGAGGAGCTTCTGCGCCTCCTCGGGCGAGACGATGAATTCCACCTCGACCGTGAGGGTCCCTGCGAGCTCGAAGAAGCGCGCCTCGTGCAGGATATGATGGCGGCCGTAGCCGGCCATGGCCTTGAAGGCCGAGCCGCCACGGATGCCGAGCTTGTTGCCCTGCTCGAGCAGCCATTCCCATACGACTCGGCCGTGGTGGCGGTGACCTTCGTGCACGTAGAAGCGGAACAAAGATCCCTGCATGGCCGACCCGTCTGTGGTGCCGCGTGGCAGTGTCGCGCCGAAGTCTAGGCTGCCTCCAGCGACGGATCAACAATCCCAGGGAGTCCGGCCGGCCGCCGCCGCGACCCGGCGGCGCGGTCTGGCTGTAATGCCGAGTCGTCCGGGCTCAGGGTCATGGCGTCCTCAGCCGGCGCGGCGCGCGGGGTCCTCGGGCTCGGATAGGCTCAACACCGCTGCGCCGCTCGCAGGATCGGAATAACTCGCCTCGCCGTTCTCCAGGTGACCGGCGAGGCGCCAGTAATGCCGCTCGACGCTGACGCTGAGATCGTACCAGCGGTGGCTCGCCCGCAAGTCGCAAACCCACTCGGCCGCCTTTCCCGGCGCAACCGGCACGCGGTGCTCGCCTCTGCCGTAGGCCTCATCCCGCACCAGCACCGTCATTGCTCGGTCCGTCACGTTGCGCAGAAGCAGCCGGAATGCGCCGCCGGTCCCGGCCATGCTCGTGATCGCGACGGGCGCCGCACCGTCAGCTCGGAGCTTGCGCACGAAGCCGTTGGGGCCGTAGACGGTCAGGGCGAGCTCATGGCCGGGCGGCAGCGGCACGAAATCGTTCAGCCGGTCGCCGGCCCCCAAGGTGTAACGGCGCGGCAGATCGAAGCTCGCGTCCCAGTAGGCCGTGCAGCACACTCCGACCCGCGAGCGGTTGTCGAAGCGCAGCTGGACGCCGTCCCGGGAGGCCAGCAGATCGAGCTCGAGCGCATAGGGCAGGGGACGCGCCGGGCGGACACCCGGCTCCTGCGCCGCGAGGGCGATCACCTGACGCTCCGGGGCCCTCGGCGGCGGGAGCTTTGATTGCCGATGGACGAGGTTCCAGTACCCGAGCGTGTCGGGCAGACTCACGATTGGGGTGCTGCGTAAGGAGAAATCGAAGGCGGAGGTGAGATCACCGCATACCGCGCGGCGCCAGGGCGTGATGTTCGGCTCCCGGATGCCAAAGCGCGTCTCGAGAAACCGGATCACCGAGGTGTGATCAAACACCTCCGAGCAGACGTAGCCGCCCTTGCTCCAGGGCGAGATCGTGAGCATCGGCACGCGCGGGCCCAGCCCGTAGGGGAGCTCATCCGGTGTGTAAAGGGTCGAGTGATCGGGGTTGACAGTGTCGTGCACCTCCCCTTCGGTGGATACTGTCGAAACCCCGGGGAGCACCGGCGTCGGCGGCTGCGGCGGCACGATGTGGTCGAAAAAGCCGTCGTTCTCGTCATAGTTGAGGAGCAGAACCGTCTTTCCCCACGTATGCGGATCGGCAGTCAGCGCCTCGAGCACGCGGGCAATGTAGATCGCCCCGTACGCGGGCGGATAGGAAGGGTGCTCGGAAAAAGCAGCTGGCGCGACGATCCAGGAGACCTGCGGCAAGCGGCCGGCGAGGACGTCTTTCTTGAGCTGGTCAATCCCGGCAGGTTGCATCGCACGCCGATGGAGCTCGGAGGCCTTCGGCGCGCCGACGAAGGGCGCGAAATAGGCGAGCGGATTGTCGTCGTAGTTGCCGAGCATCGGGTTGTCGTTGTATCCCAACCCCTCCTGGTACACGCGCCACGTGATGCCGGCCCGCTGCAGGCGCTCGGCGTAGGTTGGCCAGGTAAAGGGCTTGACGCCCGGGGTGTTCGGCCAGTCATCATCGTCGATGCAGGGGCCGCCCCCTGCCCCTTGCGGGTCGATCGAGCCGGACCAGAGCATGACGCGGTTGGGGTTGGTAGGTCCCGGGATGGAGCAAAAATAGTGATCGCAAATCGTGAACGCATCGGCCAGTGCGTAATGAAAGGGCACGTCGGTGCGCAGGAAGTAGCCCATCGTCATGTCGGTCTTGTTCAGCGGCCAGCCGTCGAAGCGCCCAGCGCCGATTGCCGCCTGCTGCGAAGCCCAGCCGTGATCGAGATCCGGCAGAAATGCCGCAGCGCTGCGCCGGGTGTCGAGGTGAAAGGGCAGAATGGGGCCAGCAGGATGCAGCATGCGGGGCTGGAACCAGACGGGCTTACCGCCAGGGAGCTGCAGCGGAAAGCGGTCGCTGTAGCCGCGCACGCCTGCGAGATGTCCGAAGTAGTGATCGAACGAGCGGTTCTCCTGCATGAACACGACGACGTGCTCGACGTCATCGATCGTCCCGGAGCCGCGAACAGCCGGTAGTGCGGCCGCGCGAACGAGGCTGTTACGCAGAAGCGCCGCAGTGGCCGCGCTTACCCCGAGGGACTTGAGGAAGTCGCGGCGCTTCATCGGTGTGGCTCTTCGAGCTTGCCGATGCGGGCAGCCGCAGGAGCATATCCGAGGGCGAGGGCTCGGCAGAAATACCCGAGCGCTCTTTTCGGATCGCGCGCCACGCCGTGCCCACCGGCGTACGCACGGCCGAGATCGAAGTTGGCCTCTGCGTTGGGCTCCCGGGCGAGGGTGCGCAGGATGCGCAGGCTCTCGTTGAGATAGTACTTTTCAGCCTTTCGATTGACGGGCGCGAGCGTTCCGCTCGCGTACTTCTGCGCGAGCCAGTAGTCACTCCTTGCGAGCTCGTAAGGGGCAACGCCGATGCGAAACCAATAGGCGGCGCGCTCCGTATCCCGTTTCACCCCGACGCCGTTGAGATAGGCATTGGCGAGCCGTCGCTGCGCGTAGCGATCGCCCCGTTCGGCCGACCAGAGATACCAACGGACGGCGCTCTTCGCACTGCGGCGCACGCCGAGGCCCGCGCCGTAAAGCTCGCCCAGGGTAAATCCCGCCCAGGCATCCTCGTATCGGTTCACCTCCGCCCGCAGCGCGAGGATCGCTTGCCGATACTCCTTGGTATTCAGCAAGCCGACGATCCGTCTCTCCCCGGCGCGAACGGCCGGCAGGCGCGCCAGATACCTTTGCAGGTCGGCGTTGCAAGTGCTCGCAGCCTCCGGCGCTCCTCCGGCGAGGGCAGCCGGCGCCGCTGGCGACAGTCCGACCAGGCTCACGAGGAGCAGGCAGACCGCACGATTCCGGTTACCGATATGCACGAAGCACCGGAGCCAGGGGATACCGTTTCGAGCGGTTATTCCTTACGGCACTCGCTTATCGATGCTCAGGAGCCGGCGCCTTTCACCGTGTACTTGTGCTCACTCCGGGCGTTCCAGCGGTACAGATTCTCGTCCCCGCAATGGGGACACTTGATCACGATAAGTGAGTCGTCGGAATCCGCCAGGACCGGCTTGCCTCCTGCCTGTGGGGGCGCAATGGCAATGACGAGCCCGCATGACCTGTTCTTGCACAGCCAGCCAGAGTATAGATCCCCGGGAGCCATTCGATGCGGGGCCGTGACGTCGACGTGGCGCACGCCAGGTGAGGTCACCGGCTTGCGTACGGCGGTTCCAATGCTCTTGGAGGTACGTTTGATCGACATTGACGCCTCTTCCGCATGAGTATTGGCGAGAGCCTACCGCGGCTACTTGAACACTGCCAACCGTAACTGTGCAATCGCCGGTGCGCGGTAAAGGCAGCTGCGGAGCCGGCGGTGACGCTATAAGATGAGTCACCGAGCGGCTCGGCGGCGAAACGACGCACGGCGATGGCGAAGAGAGTCATCCGCAGGGCGGCCGCTACAAAAAAGGGCGCGGCGCCCAAACCTCTGGCACTGCCGGCAAAGCTTACCCGGCCGCAAGCCCGTGCGATTCTGCCGCGCGAGCGCATCCTAAGGCGCCTGGACGGGACGGGCGGCCGACGGCTGACCTGGACCGCGGGACCCGCCGGGTCGGGGAAGACCTCGCTCGCCTCGAGCTGGGTCGAGACGCGTACGCGAGCCTGCCTCTGGTACCGGATCGATGCGGGGGACGCGGACCCGGCGACCTTCTTCCACTATTTGCGCCTCGCCGGCGTACATCGCGCACGCGGTCGACGCACGCGTCTGCCACCCTTCAGTGCGGAAGTGTTGCCGAATCTCGAGGTCTACGCGCGGCGATTCTTCGAGGAGCTGCTTGCGTTGTATTCGGAGCCCTTCGCGATCGTCTTCGACAACTGCCACGAGGTATCTGCGGAGGCGCCGGTTGCCCGATCCCTGTTGGCTGTCGTGTGCGACTGCCTGCCGCCGCACGGTCAGCTGCTGTGTCTCAGTCGCGGCCCGATACCGCCGGCGCTGGTCCGATGGACCGCGGACCCCGGTTTTCAGCGCCTGGACTTCAGCGATCTGAGCTTTACCGACCAGGAGGCGGCCGCGCTGGCACAGCTGATCAGCCCCGAGGCCGCCGAGGGCGCTGCGCGATGCAATCGGACGGCGCGGGGCTGGGCGATGGGATTGAAGCTGTTGCTCGGGGCGCCGTCCGAGTCCGGGCGCATGAGCGCGCTCGGTGGGCGGCTACGACGCCTTGTTTGTCGGTCTCGGCCCGACGGTGGGCGCGGACCAGGTGCTGCTGTACGAGACGCCGCTCAATGCGAGCTCACCGGCGGTTTACAGTCTCACCAACAGCGGCTGCTCGAGCGGGCCGAGCGGGCCCACCGGCGTCGCGGTGCACTACACAGGCGATTCTTCCACGACGCTGATCTACGTCGCGAGCTACTACAGTTCGAAGGTCGCCGCGTACGGCTTCATGTCGGGATTCTTGTCCGGCTCCCCGTGTCCGACGCCGGTGATGACCTCCGGCAGCGGCAGCGCGATCGCCCACCCCGAGGGTCTTGCGGTCGACGGGTCCGGCAATGTCTTCGTGTCGAATTCGAGCGCGAATACCATCACGGTCTACAACGGCGGGCAGATCGCTGCGACGCCGAGCTATACCCAGCATTGACGTGAGGGCGGGCGGCGAGTCACGGCACGTGATCCCTTGGCATTGGGATGCCCGCGCATCACACGTCCGAGAGAAGCGCGATCTCCTTCCAGATGTCGGCCTGCGGCGAATACGCGTCCCCGCGCATATGCGCGCCAAGATACGTGTCGTTCGAGAAGATCGCGCCCCCGGTGACCTTGAGAGCCTCGTAGGGCCCGATGCATTCTCGCTGACCGTCCGCTGCGGTCACGCGCAGATACACCGCTTCGCGACACTCCACGATGCGATGCTGCCTTCGCCCAAGCTGCCAGAGCCCGGCGGTGTAGCTGGCAGTCACGGCATTGTCGGGCCCGCGAAGCGTCCCGTCGGCGCAAATCCTGAAGTACGCCCCGCGCACGAGCACCACCGCGTCGCTGCTCAGCGGTCGAAAGCAGAGCGTGATCACTCCTCGAGCTCCACAGTCAGACCGAGCTCTGCCTCGATGATCTTGCTCAGCGAGCCCGCCGACAGCGTGAATCCGGGCCGTCGCCGGTAATCGTCGAAGCTGAGCCAGAGGGCAATCACCTCATCGAGCTCGAGGCCGGTAAGGGTGAGGCACAACACCGTCGTGCCGTTGCTCGCGATCCAGTAGCTGTGCTGGTCCGAGTGCCGCCAGCGCCGTGTGAAGTATGGCTTGGACAGCTCCGGGCAGATCTCGCCGGCGTCCGGCACCTCGTCGAGCAGTCGCATGAGAGCCGTGGGATCGGCGACGAGCGCCTGCGCGGAGGTAATCCTGGTTTCGCCCATACCCATCAGGTGTGTGGTGCTTTCCAGTGGCGCCGGTGTCAGTTCGCTCTGGACACCGGTGCCATGAGCGGTGAATGGGAATGAATGTCGAGGACCACCGCCAGGGAGAGCCGGGCAAGCAACGTCAGGGAGTCCGCGGGCAGCTCCAGCCGGAAGTCGTCGCGCGCAAAGAGGCTGACGTGCAGCTCCGCGACACCCCCGTCCGCGCTCAGCTGCTCGAAGAAGGGTTGCACGCGCCGCAGGAGACTGAGGGTCTTCAGGATCACGGTCTCCACCGAAATGCTGTTGGATGAAAGCTGCGGCTCCTCCATCAGACGTCCCATCCAGTAGCTGTCACGATGCGCGCCGCCGAGCTCCAGGCCCGCCGGGTCGCAGCGCGGCTCGCCGACCTGCCAGGCGTGCTGCGGTTGGATGCCGAGCGTGGCGGTGATCGTGGCGGGATCGATCGTCGGATGGCGGACGCGCAGAGAAACCGTGAACTCGTACTCGCTCATGGTAGTGCCCGCTGAGGCAGTCGGTCCGCCATTGCGGGATCGAGGCGACCCCGACTGGACTGCCGCGGCACAGCGCTCAACGGTCGCGGCCGGGCTTGGTCCTGCGCCAAGCCATGTGTCGGGCCTCTCGGCGGGGGCGGTTCGCTGATCGACGGTGGCGGGTCAATAACGGCGCGGGCCGCCGCCGCGGTTGCCGCCACCGGACCGTTCGCGCTCCTGCGCCTCGTTCACCCTGAGAGCGCGGCCATCGAAGTCGGCGCCATTCAGCGCCTGTATGGCGCGAGAAGCGTCGGCGTTCGACATCTCCACGAAACCAAAGCCACGCGGACGACCGGTCTCGCGATCGGTGATCAAGGAGACTCTTTCGACCGTGCCGTGCTTGGAGAAGAGGGCGCGTACGGCATCGTCGGTCGCGGTGAAGGGGAGATTTCCAACATATAATTTCGGCACTGCAGAGTACTCATGAGAGAAAAACGGTATTGGGTGGCAGGTATATCCCGCCTCCTGGTTCGCGGAGCTTTGCGAGGGTGGCAGACATTGGCCGGAAGGCGCGCCGAGAGGCGGCGCATGGCGCCAAGGCAGACAAGCCGAAAGGCTAACGAGCCGGGACATAGACTACAGGAGTCTGGAGAGGACTGCCGAACTTTCGCTAAGCGGCGGTGGCCGGCGATCCGCCCTCACTTGCGCTGCCGCTCGAGGGCGCGCATGCTGTTGTGGCGTGCTTCCAGACGCGTCCCTCCTGACATCTCCGACGCAGGATCCAACAGTTAGTGATGAACCTTACCCTGATCGATGCGTTCGGCCGGTTCGGCGCCACGCCGGCGAGCCGCCTGGGCAGTCTCTCCGCCATCGCGGCTGATGGCGCCATGGTGCTCAACTGCCTGCCGGCGCATTTCGGGCACCCTGCTCCCGGGGTGTTGCGTTACGAGACCAAACTATCCACCGCGCAGGCCAAATCCAAGGTCGTCACCACACTCGGCGAGCACCTGACGCGCGCGCGCGATGGGGATCTTCCGGTGCGAATGGTCGTCACTTTCCCGGAGCACGAGAAGACTCGCCTCAGGGCCGGCGGCTATCACGTCCGCCCGGATCTGATCGGCAAGGTGACGGAGTTCGACGGCGACCGCTTCGTCATCGACTTCAGGCGGTCGCAGCCGGCGCGTCCGGCAGCCCCGGCGGGCCGTCGCAAATAGGCACCGGTCAGCCGGCCTGGGAGAGCCAAATCCGCGGCCGACCAGGGCCGTCTGACCTCGGCCGCATGGCCACGAGCGCGAGTAGAAATCAGAACCGCTCGGGAGCAAACTGCCGCCACGCTGCGGGCTTCGCTCGGCTTTTGGTAGGGGGGAGCGCCTCATGTACTCGAAGGTTGCCGCTGAGTTCCTTGGTACGTTCTGGCTCGTCCTAGGAGGTTGCGGGAGCGCGGTGCTGGCTGCGGCCTTTCCCCAGCTCGGTATCGGCTTCGTGGGTGTGGCGCTCGCATTTGGGCTCACCGTGCTCACGGGGGTGTACGCGCTCGGACCCATCTCCGGCGGACACTTCAATCCCGCCGTCTCGGTCGGGCTGTGGGCCGGTGGGCGCTTCCCCGCCTCACATGTGATGCCCTATGTGGTCGCTCAGGTGATCGGCGGAATCGTCGGCGCCGCGGTGCTCTACCTGATCGCGAGCGGCAAAGCCAGTTTCAGCCTCGCCGGCGGTTTTGCCTCGAACGGGTACGGCGCGCACTCGCCTGGCGGGTACTCGATATTGGCCTGCGCGGTTTGTGAGCTGGTGATGACGTTCATGTTCGTCATTGTCATTCTCGGCTCCACCCATCAGCGCGCGCCCGTCGGCTTCGCCGGGATCGCAATCGGGCTTGCGCTCACGCTGATTCATCTCATCAGCATCCCGGTGACCAACACTTCGGTGAATCCGGCGCGCAGTACCGGACCTGCCGTGTTCGTAGGCGGTTGGGCGCTCGCGCAACTCTGGTTCTTTTGGCTTTTCCCGCTCCTCGGGGGAGCCGTGGCGGGTTTCATCTACCGCACCTTCTTCGAAGCGGCTCTTCTCGAGCCCCCGATCAGCGGACGCCCGACCGAGAATCCGCTGGGTTGATCCCGCCGGAGCGACTCGACCTCAGCAGTCGCTTGCGTGCGGGAGTTGAGATCAGCCGCCGCGCGCCCCAACGGCGTGCCCGTTCCGTGGCTGTCGCGCCGCGCGAGTCAGGCGCAGGCCATGGTGGCTGGAGTCTGATAAATTTCACCGAAATTCCGCAACTAATGTAAGTTTTAGAAATAGTTTATAAGTCATTGTAAATGAATAGAACAATTAGCGTCGCCCCCATGATGGACTGGACCGACACAGAAAAGGGGGCTGTGGACTCAATGGCTTGCGCTAGCGATGCCGGCCGTGTCTCCTTTACGTCTCCTCGACCTGCGCGCACCAGCTTCGGCTGGGCACCGTTTGCCCGCGGTAGTGGCAGCGGGTAGGCTAACCGGACGATGAGTACGCCTGCGATCGAAGGGATGTCCTGGGAGGAAAAGCTCCGCGCGCTCGAGGAGCTGTGGGACGCGATTACGCGCGAGGGGGACCGCTACGAATCGCCCGCATGGCACGAGCAGGAGCTGAAGGAAACTCAGGAGCGGCACGAGGCCGGCGCCGAGGAGTCAATGGACTGGGCGGGCGCGAAGCGCGAGCTCCGCAAATAGCTCGATGCGGCTGCGGATTCTCAAGTCCGCATTCGAGGACCTCGACCGCGGCCGCGCCTTCTACGCCCGCCACCGCCGATGAGCTCGGCGATTACTTCCTCGACTCCCTTTTCGCGGATATCGACTCTCCGGCCCTCTACGCCGGAATTCACATGCAGCTCTGGGGCTACCACCGAATGCTCGCGAAGCGCTTTCCCTTCGCGATCTACTACAAAGTTGAGGGCGATGTGTGCACGGTGTGGCGCGTCTTGGACTGCCGGCGGCAGCCGAGAAGATTACGGCGGGATCTCAGTCGCGGAAGGTGAGAGGCGGGTCGCGGGCGGGAAAACCCTGATCGTCCTGCTTCGTCAGCGAGCCACGCGCCGTCGATCGGGTGAGTGTATCGCCGGAGTCTCAGGAAGTACTTCCCGAGAATTTCCTGACGCAAAATCACGTGGCGGCGGAGGTGCGGAGGTGACGGTATCTCGGGAATTCCGCAGTGGGAAACGAGATTCGAACTCGCGACCCCACTCTTGGCAAGGCAAGATTCTGACGAGAAATCAGACACTTAGGCGGACAAATTGTGACACTGCGTGTCAACAGAATCAACGGCTTGCCACTGCGAGCTTGCCAAGGCCTCGCCAAGCCGCTGTCGTGCCGAGCGCTCGCTGCTCCCAGGCAGAACTGATTGCATCGCCCGAGCTCTGTATATACAATTCGTAGATGCGGTTCGAGTGGGACGAGGCGAAGCGGGCGCAGAACCTCAAGGACCACGGCATCGACTTCGCCGATGCAAGGAAGGTCTTTGCGGGTCCGACGTTCACGTTCGAGGACGATCGCTTCCGGTATGACGAGCAACGGTTCGTCACTCTCGGACTGCTGAACGGCGTTCCAGTCTCTATCGTACATACCGAGGCAGAGGACGTCATACGTCCTATCTCATTCAGACGAGCAACGACAAATGAAACGGTCATCCTCTTCGAAAAGATCGCGGACCAATTTGCGTCGGCTCCGGTCCATGAAGGACGAGAATATTCTCCTCACGCTGGAGCACCCCGAAGCAAGCGTAGAGCACATCATGCGCGGCGTGGTCCGAAGCGGCCTAAAGGTCGTTCCACCTAAGGCGTCGGTCTCGTTACGGATCGACGCTGATGTGCTGGAGTGGTTCAAATCCCAGGGGACGGGATATCAGACTCGCATCAACGCCGTTCTTCGGGCCTACCGAGATGCTGCAAGGCGGTAAAGAGGGCCATGGCACGAAGCGCAACGCGCGCGAGTCAGTGTAACGCGCCTGCGCGGTACGTTACCCGGCCCGCGGCGTTTAGCATTTCCATGACGGGTTTGCCCGCGTTGTCCACGCCGATCACGACGCGCGGATGCCCCCGGGCGTCCGACAGCACGAGCTGCGCGTCCTGATTCTTATCACCTAACCAGACGCGCTCTACCCCCTGGGTGGAATGGATATCACCAGGGTGATACG